>JAGGAE010000006.1 GCA_017889725.1 Bacillota bacterium
ATTATACGCTGTCGGCGGCTTTATCCTTATATGTTGTCAATCTGCCAGTCAATAGGCGACATGCCTAGGGCGGTTAAAACGGCGTTCGTTTTCGAAAACGGCCTGCTCATAAAAAATCCACGATTGGCGGATAATGGGCTTGGGTGAGGGGAGGAGATAATATGGTGGTGGTTATTTGTAATTAGGCTTTTCTTGGATTGGGCGTGGCTGCCCCAAAGGATAAAGACAACAGGCTGTGGTTTTTCATTAATCAGACTGATGACTTTATCGGTAAAATTCTCCCACCCCATATTTTTATGGGAATTTGGCTGGCCAGCCACAACGGTGAGAACGGTGTTGAGCAACAACACACCCTGATCCGCCCATTTTTTTAAGTAACCGTTATTAGGAATAGGAAAATGGAGATCATGCTGCAATTCTTTGTATATATTAAGCAAGGAAGGCGGCGGCGCAATCCCGGGTTTAACAGAGAAACTCAGACCGTGCGCCTGGTTAGGACCGTGGTAAGGGTCCTGTCCTAGTATGACAACTTTAACATTTTGGTAGGCGGTGTAGTGAAGGGAATTAAATATGTCGAATTTATCGGGATATACCGTTTTAGTTTGATATTCTTTGATTAAAAACTGTCTTAACTGCTGGTAATATTCTTTTCCCAGTTCAGGGGTCAGCAGAGGATGCCAGTCATTTTTAAAAATTATCATATGTATCACCAAATGAATTATACCATATTTAGTTAGGAATATGGTATAAAGTAAATGTCTGCGAATAAAATTCCTTTGCAGTGAAATGAGTTACTCAGCTTGGGGTAGGAGGGTAGCCGTAATGGAAGAAAAAGAGTACAATGTATGTGAAGAAAATGGTAACTGCTACGCCAGTGCAAGAGGACAGTCGGCGCAAAGGAGTTTTTCAATGAAAAAAAATATTGTAATTGTAGCAACCGGAGGCACGATTTCCGGAACAGCTGCAAAGAGAACAGATATGCTGTCGTACACATCCGCGGTACTGACAATCGATCACTTATTGGAACAGATGCCCTATATTCAAAACCTTGCGCATGTCAGCGGTGAGCAAATTGCTCAGGTGGACAGCTCGGATATGAATCATACTATCTGGTTGAAATTAGCTAACCGTATTAACGAATTGCTGCGTTTGGAGGAAGTTGACGGTGTAGTTGTAACTCACGGTACAGATACTATGGAGGAAACCGCGTATTTTTTGAATTTGGTTATTAAAAGCAGAAAACCCGTTGTTATGGTCGGCGCTATGCGACCGGCCAATGCGATAAGCGCCGATGGGCCTATGAATTTGTATAATGCTGTTTCGTTGGCGGTAAATGAAGAAGCGAAGGGGAAAGGCGTTCTTGTCACTTTGAATGATACCATTAATTCCAGTCGCGAAGTGACTAAGACGAATACTGCCCTACAGGATACGTTTAAGTCGCCGGAGCTGGGGTACCTTGGCTATATTCAGGACGGAGGCTCTTATTTCTACCGTTTCCCGACCCGCAAACATACCTTGGAAACCGAGTTTGATATTACCGGACTGTCGGAGTTGCCACAAGTAGAAGTAGTGTATTCGTACGTGAATAGTTCAGTGGAACTGGTCCGGTGCATGGCCCAGATGGGAGTGGAAGGGTTGGTTTATGCGGGTTTAGGTAATGGTGGCATACCGGAAGTAATCAAAGAAGTTTTAACGGAATGTGCCCAAAAAGGTTTGGCAGTTGTAAGAAGCAGCCGGGCGGGGAGTGGTATTGTCACCCGTAACGGGGCGGTAAATGATGATGTTTGTAATTTTGTAGCCGCCGATTCACTTAATCCGCAAAAAGCACGCGTTTTATTGATGCTGGCGTTGACGAAAACCAAAGAGCCAAAGGAAATACAAAGAATGTTTTGGGAATATTAACGAATATACCTATTAGGGTGTAGGAGGGAACTATGGATATACGTGTATTAGAAAAGTATGCAAGACTTATTGTGAAGACAGGGGTTAACCTGCAAGCAGGTCAGCCGCTGGTGATTGTTTCTCCGATTGAATGTTCGACGTTTGCCAGGCTGTTGGCACAAACCGCTTACAAGGAAGGAGCCGGGGACGTAACAGTACATTGGAAGGACGAATTACTGGCAAAGATAAAGTTTTTGCATGCGCCGGAGGCTGTTTTTGAAACCTACCCGGAGTGGGAAAAACAACTATACAACGGAAGCGTTAAAGCGGGAGCGGCGTTTATCAGCATAGCGGCTTCTGATCCGGAAAACCTGAAAGAGGTAAATGCTGACCGGGTAGCCAAAGCGCAAAAAACGGCCAGTATGGCTTTAAAAGAATACCGGGAAAAGTTAATGAGCAATCAAAATACCTGGTGTGTAGTGTCTATCCCTACTACTGCCTGGGCTAAAAAAGTCTTTCCGGGAGTGCAGGATGAGGAAGCGGTGGCTAAACTCTGGGAAGCGATTCTACGCACGGTACGGGTCTATGAAGGCGATCCGGTTGCCGCCTGGGATAAGCATAAAAGCAGCCTTAAGGAAAAAATGGAATTTTTGAATGCGCATAAATTCGTATCGCTGCATTACAAAAACTCCCTGGGAACCGATATAACAGTGGAATTGCCTGAGAGGCATATTTGGCTGGGCGGTTCGGAATATACGCCGGATAAGGTGGAGTTCATTGCCAATATGCCTACCGAAGAAGTGTTTACTTTACCGAGAAAAAACGGGGTTAATGGTATTGTGGTTAGTTCAAAGCCGCTCAATTATAATGGAAACTTAATCGAAAACTTTTCTTTGACGTTTAAAGAGGGTAAAGTAGTGGAATATAAAGCGGAAAAAGGCTATGAAGTACTGAAAAATCTGCTTGCAGCTGACGAAGGTGCCATGTACCTTGGTGAAGTAGCTTTAGTACCGTTTGATTCGCCCATTTCCAACACGAATATTTTATTTTATAATACGTTGTTTGATGAAAATGCGTCCTGCCACTTTGCATTGGGCAAAGCGTATCCCGTGTGCCTGGAAGGTAGTGAAGCGATGGATGCGAACAGCCTGCTTGCCGCGGGGGTAAATGAATCTCTAGTGCATGAAGATTTTATGGTAGGTACAGCCGATCTTGAAATCGTGGGGACTATGGCTGACGGAAAGAAAGTTTTGGTGTTTAAAAACGGTAATTTTGCAATTTAATACGCGCATCAATGCGTTAATAAAAAATTCTGCCCGGAATAGGGGCAGAATTTTTTGCTTTATTGGCGTTTGTTAGGGCGTTGCTTACAACACTTTTTCTTGACATAACATATCCAAAAATAGCGGGATTAAAGGGTTGGCGTTGGTGGTTTTCCAAGCGACAACATTGTTGCACTCAATTTCCAAATTGTCCTTTAAAGGAATAAATTTAACGGCCATATTGGCGTAGATATCGGAAAGATCAGGATAGATGGCAATGCCAATACCTGTTTCCACCATTAATAATAAAGTATCCAGCGAGTGGGCCTGGGCCACAACATTGGGGATAAAGCCCGAAACTTTGCACATGCGCTGCATGAGGTCATATTCCATGGAAAACTCAGAGCGGGTTAACGTGACAAAAGGTTCCTTTGACAAATCCGCAAGCTTCACAAATTTTCGTCTGGCAAGCGGGTGGTCGACCGGCAGTACCACTCCGGGAGGGCAGCCATAGTGACTGGCTTTCCAGGAAATCTCGGCCCGCTGTTCAAAATCCTGAAGCGCCGTAAAAGCAACATCCAGCTTTCCAATCAGCAACGCTTCATTCAGTGAGCGGCGCCCGAAACTATCAAAGCGGATAATGGATTTCGGATAATTATTGCGGAATCTTTTTACGAGTAGCGGCAGTTCCCGCTTTTCAAAAGGACTCATAAAGCCAATATGAAGAATGCCGGAAACTTCGGCAGCCGTTTGGCGGGTTTTACAGATTGCCGCTTCGGTACGAATCATAATTTCGCGCGCCTCATCGCGGAGCGTCAATCCTGCCGCCGTTAGTTTAACTTTTCGGGTAGTACGGACAAACAACTGAACATCCAGTTGCTGTTCAAGCTGGGCAATATGCCGGCATAAAGTTGACGGAGTAATGTATAGCTGCTTAGCTGCTTCAGAGAAATTTGAGTATTCCGCAACAGCGACGAAATAGCGTAAAAGCTCTGTATCCATACAAAATTCTCCACAATTTAAAATATTTACTAAATTTATTATAACTTCGACAAATAGGTTTGGCAATACAGTTACTCGTTAATATGCAACAAAAAACTCAGATTGTTGCGAAAAGTGAAATAATAGTCACCAATATTCGAAATTCTCAAACTATTAATCCTGTAGTATTATTGAACTAATCCAAATAATTTCCATAATTGAGTAATAACAGGAAAAATAATGTCAAGTATTGGGGGAGTTGTAAGTATGACTGCAAATGAACAAAGAGTTGCCGAAGTTATGGAAGCTGACCTGGTAATCGTGGGGTGCGGAGCAGGCGGGATGGCTGCTGCTATCGCCGCCAAGGATAAAGGTGCAGGAAAGGTCATTATACTGGAAAAGCTTCATACACCGGGCGGCAATGCCATTTTTCCGCCCTTGCCTTTAGCAGATCAAGACGGAATTCCCCGTTTTGCCTGCATGGATGACAATCGTGTGTTGGCCGGTGATCTCCGGCTAAATCCTGACCCGAAAGTAAGGGCGGATGCTAATTTTAGAAGCGCTATGGAATGGAACCACTGGAGAGGAGATGCCAGACTGATTCGCGCGCTGGTGGATAAGTTTGAAACCAATTCCGACTGGCTAAAGTCTGTCATGACGCCGGAAGATATGATACCTTCGCCGGAAGACATGCGCGGTAAACTGGCGCGGGTGCTGGTGAAAGCCTGCAAAAATGCTGGAGTTGAAATTTATTGTGATACACCGGTGAAAAAGTTGGTTCAGGATGCGAATGGCCGGGTTACCGGTGTCCTAGCCGAACAAAACGGAAAAACCATCGAGGTAAAAGGGAATAACGTACTTATTTCCACCGGCGGCTTTATTGGCAGCAAGGAACTCATGGCAAAATACTTCCATTCCTACACGGAAAATATTTACGAAGATATGTGCTTTATGGGTCTTTTGCATACGGGCGACGGTATTAAAATGGCTTTTGAAGCCGGAGCGGCATCTGACGGAACGGTAGCGTTTGAATGGGAAATCAATAGAATGCCGTGGTTAAAAAATCCGGCGTCTCCCCTGACCAACCTGTTAAATAATGATTTAAATCCCGGGGTCATATGGGTAACTCCGCAGGGGGAACGGTTTGTAGATGAATCAAAAATGAATGCCACTAATAGTATCTACCGGCTCAAAAATAAGACCTTCTACATCCTGTTTGATGAAGGGCAAAAAGCTAAGTTTTTAAAAGAGGGACCGGATTTCAGCCTACTGCCGGATCTTCTGCGTGGATTGGATTTATTCGGCGGTGTTGAAGAGGAATTGCAGCAGCAATTGACGCAGGGACGTATGAAGGTTGCTGACAACTGGGAGGAAATCGCGGAATGGATGGGTGCTGATCCGGTGGTACTCCGGGAGACTATCGAGGAATACAATTCGTTCTGTGATCAAGGGCATGATGCTAAATTTTTAAAACGGACGAATGTTCTTACCGCGTTTAGGACAGGCCCTTTTTATGCGGCTAAAAGTACGTTGGCCATGCTGGTTACCCGAGGGCCGCTTAAGGTGAATACCCAGATGCAGGTTTTGGATAAAAATGATGAGCCTATCCCCGGCCTCTTTGCGGCGGGGGTTGATATCGGCGGTACGGATTCGGATACGTATGCTTGCGGAGCTGCCTGCCATTCCATTGGCTGGGCACTGGCATCGGGAAGAATTGCTGGGGAGCGCCTGGCAACAGGCGGCGGGCGATAGGGGGCATGGCCTCCCGTCGTCCGCTTAAGGGAATGGCTGTCAATAAGGAGGTGGAAGCTCCTAGCCTAACGGAACCAGTGGTATTATAAGTAAACTATATTGGGGGGA
Source organism: Bacillota bacterium (assembly GCA_017889725.1). Lineage (GTDB taxonomy): Bacteria > Bacillota > Negativicutes > Sporomusales > CTSoil-080 > CTSoil-081. Next base: position 5,985 of record JAGGAE010000006.1, read on the forward strand.
AATGGTATGAATTCACAGACAAACAAAATGTCATTGATCGTGACAATTTTGCTCTTAAGTTTGCTGCCGGTTGAGTCAGGACAACTTGTTATGCCGATACTTGGTGAAATTGCCAAAGCCTTTCCGACTGCTGACGGCGCGCTAATCGGGTTAGTCATGGTTCTGCCAATGGGCGGTATGATTCTGTTTAATTTAATCGGCGGAACGTTATCCATCAAAATGGATAAAAAGAAACTGCTTACCTGGGGTATGATCCTCTACATTATTGGGGGGGTTGGACCGGCGTTTGCTCCAAATATTTACTTTATTATCCTTATGCGGGCCATTATTGGTATCGGTGCCGGTATTTGCGCTCCATTGGCTATGGGGCTTATCGCCGAATTTTTTGAGGGTAACGAAAAAGCGTCCCTTATGGGGTTATCGATTGCCGTCAGCAGTATAGGGGGGGCGGCGCTAGCTTTTATCGGCGGTTATGTGGCCCTTTGGAGTTGGCGGTATACTTTCCTGATTTATGCTTTTGCTATCATTGTTCTAATCCTTCAGATGGCAATTATTCCGGAAATGAAACCCGGTGCCAGGCCTGCAGAACAAGTAGGCAAGCCAGTCATTGTTTCTGAAAAACGTAAGTATGGGGCGGCTTTTTACATCCTGACCGCTATTGCCGTCTGCCAGTGTGCCTTTGGATTTGTGGTAGTGCAGAAGCTGCCAATCTTCGTTTCCAATGAAAATTTGGGCGATCCGATGATTATTGGTTCGATCATTTCCGTCATGATGATTTGCGGTTTCTTTGGCGGACTCTTTTTTGGGCCGGTTTACAAAGCCCTTAAAAATTATACATTGCCAGTGCTAATGTTGTTGGGTTCTATCGCTTTTTTCCTGCTTGGCACGGCGCAAAGCTTAACCATGGTTTTTGTTTCCCAGGCTATTTTCGGGGTAATGAACGCCATGTGCGGACCGTATTTCAATAACCATATCACAGCTATCGTACCGGAACATCATAAAACGTTTGCCGTTGGATTTATGAACGCTGCTTGCGCTGTTTCCGGTCTGATTTCTCCCTTTATTATTACTGTCATTGTTCTGTTAACAGGTGTTGAGGCACCGCGCTTCTTATTTAATTTGGTTGGGGGAGTATTCTTCCTGCTGGTAATCGGCTCCGCTTTCTTTGCGAATGCAACGCCGAAAAACAGAGTAGAATTCCCAGCCAATCAAATACTTCGCTAATGGGAAAAGTGTTACTCTCCTCACGCTTTGGGCGGAGAGTAACACCCAAAATACATAACTTTATAACAAAAAGGGGGGCAAGTCTACCCGGAAGCCTTGAAAAGAGTATGTTTTGAGGGAACAAGGATACTTAAAGCATACTGCTTGGATACTTTTAAACTAAGGAGGCAGTTATGAGGAAAAGCATACTCGTTGTATTAACACTCTTACTGGTTGTAAGCTTTACCGGTACAGTGTTTGCCGCCAATCCTTTTGTTGATGTCCCCAAAGATCACTGGGCCTATGATGCAGTAAAAAAACTGACCCATGATGGCATCATCACTGGTGACAGCAGCGACCGTTTCAATGGCACAAAACCCGTAACCCGCTATGAAATGGCCAAGGTGGTGGCTAAGGCCCTGGGAAAAGCGGATAAGACCAGCGCTGAGGATAAGGCTCTTATCAAACGCCTGACCAATGAATTTGCTGAGGAATTAAAAGACCTCAATGTGCGGGTGGCGGATTTGGAGAAACAAGTTGATCGTCTGCACATCGGTACAGCTGTTGTCATCAAATATGATGACAGAACCTGGCTCGCAAATGCACCAGCCACTCAGAAGGGTGGACGGTATGGTGATACTATACCCGGTTTTATGTTGAATACGTTTGCCGATTATAAAATCAATGACGTTTGGTCATTTTTTGTAATGGGCCAGTTGACCCGCGATGTCCGGGGAAAAACAACGGCAACAGATAATAATGTCTTAGTATACAGTAATGACGACCAAACCAAAAATATCTGTGCCAAAGGCCGTATCGGGGCGGTCGATGTAAAGTTAGGAAGGTTCGACTATAACGACGCGACCTATGCAACAGTATTCGGGGATCAAATTTCCGGTGTGCAGCTGACTTTTGGCGCGCCACCGCGTCCCAGCGGACCTCCTGGCGGACCTCCGCCCTCACCGAATGGTGTTCCCGGCTCTAAACCGGCTTCCAGCGATAAAAGCCTGGATGGACCTTCGTCTGGAGATGCAGTCGCTGATAATAAAAAACCGGATGGACTACCAGCTGGTGGACCACCGCTTATGCCGGTTATGAGCAATCCTGTGTTAACGCTGACTGCAGGCTATTGGGGCCACTTTTCTATGGTTTTGCCCCCCTGGTCATTGTCGGACAATAGCTGGTTAACGAATAATTTTTTAGGCACTCCCACCTACTATCAAGGGGCGGAAGTTACGGTGCCTTTGAATGCGTCCAGTAATATTGCGGCCACTTATCAAAGGTTAAGCAAGAAGTCTGGTGAAAAGGGAATCAACCCTACGGAAGATTATTATGGAGAGGTAATTCCGTCCAAGCATTGGATATCGGCAAGCTACGATACTAAGATTAACGATACCTGGAAATTCAGAGCCGCTTACTTTAAATCCAGTTATGACGAAAAAAATACCGGCTACTTGGTGGGTGTTTTTACCCCGATGGCGGCTTTCTTCCTCCCAGGATCTTGGGATTTCTCCTTGGATTACATTCATGCTGGAGCCAACTCCACCATCTGCCAGCAGGGCGGCTGGGGGGATTATACGCGCGGTACCAAAGCCATTGATCTCAAAGTGACGTACACGGTCCATCCCGGTTTCCAGTGGCAGTGTGAATACATTGTCCAGCGGGCTCTCGCCGTGGATAACTGGCATGACAAATTCCTGCGCTTTACCTGGAGTTATCTCCTGTTCTAGAAACGAAAAGTTTAACTAAAGGAGAGAGAAACATGAAAAAAAGTTTAGTCACCGCGCTGGCGCTGATGGTTAGCCTGTCGGTTTCTTGTACAGCTTTTGCTGCCGCCAACCCCTTTGTGGATGTGCCGCAAGGGCATTGGTCCTATAATGCGGTAAGCAAGCTGGCCGCGGACGGAATCATCGACGGTGAGGCGGATGGTACATTTAAAGGCGATAAAGTAGTTACCCGCTATGAACTTGCGCAAGTGATTGCGCGGGCTATGGCGAAAGAGGACAAGGCCAGTGCCGAAGATAAGGCGCTTATCCAAAAGCTGGGGGCTGAATTTAAAGAAGAACTGGAAGGTCTCGGCGTGCGGATAAAAGCCTTAGAAGAAAAAACTCATAAAATTGAAATTGACGGCAGCGCTTACTTCCGTTATAACTCTAGAGATGTTAATGACACTTATTACTATTATACAGACACGGGTACAGCCTCTTCCGTTTATAATCAGGATTTAAAAGACGTCGATATAGATCTTCACTATACTTATAATGTGGGACAAGGCTGGGTTGTGAAGATGGAATCGGAATATAAACGCTTGATTAATCTGCCGACTATAGAAAATAACCCTAATGTCAATAGTTTGGCGGAAGAATTATACTCCGCAGGCCCGCTGGGCGAAGGGTATTTCGCATACGGCCGCCACAGATATGTGCCGGGTTATGGTCTTACCTATAACGAAAAGGCTAGCGGTGGACAATATACCTTTGGCAATAAAGTAAAGACCACCATCAACTGGGGGCACACCACTACCAAAGCCGAACTTAGAGCCGCCGAAATTGTGGCTGACATCGGTGACAATACTCATATCAGGGCAAACTATGAAGCCGTCCAAAATATATCTACCTATAGTGGTTATGATAAATATTATGGTATTGGCTTTGACACCGGCTTGAGTAAAGACATCCTCTTTAAAGCGGCGGCTGCCAAATCGGATATCATCGGTTCTAATGATAAATCAAAAGCCTATTTGGCCTATTTGCAGTATAAAACCGCCAATAAGGATATCGAAAATTCCAATGATTTCTTCGTAGGCTATAGTAAAGTTCCCGATAACGTGGCCTATAATGAACGGCCCGATTCTGACGACTACAGCTACGATTTCAAAGGGGCGCGAATTGGTTTTGACTATGTACCCATGAAAAACATTTTGTTTAATGTTTGGTACATGACCGGTAAAGCCATTTCGACGGACACTAACCTTCATATCGTTCGCGTACAAGCGAATATGTATTTTTAATAAAACACAAGCTATATAACATTACACTGTGCCAAAGTTGAGACTTTGGCACAGTTTTTTTATAAGGACAACCAGGAAACTATATGCAGGTAGTAGGGGATGTTAGTGAAGGTAACCTCTTTTATTAAAATAACTATGTTCAAAAAGGGTAGTTTTACCATATAATTATTTTTGAGCACTGCCAATAATGGTTTATTTGTATAGAGTGCAGTGAATAAGAATTTGCGAGGTAACTATGGACGTAAAACAAGGAGAACAGGTTTGTGGCTTTCGGCTGGAACGGGAAACGGTGCTGGCTGACATACAATCTACAGCGAAAGAGTTTTACCACGAAAAGAGCGGTGCCCGGTTATTGTATATGGAAAACAAGGATGATAATAAAGTATTTTCTGTTACGTTTCGCACTCCGCCCCAGGACAACAACGGATTACCGCACATTTTAGAGCATTCGGTATTATGCGGTTCCCGTAAATACCCGCTTAAAGAACCGTTTGTCGAATTGGCTAAGGGGTCGTTAAATACATATCTTAACGCAATGACTTATCCGGATAAGACCATGTACCCTGTGGCCAGTCGCAACGCCAAAGATTTTCGTAATTTAATGGATGTATATTTGGATGCGGTGTTTTTCCCCAACATCTATAACGGGCCGGAAACCCTAATGCAGGAAGGCTGGCATTATGAATTGGATGACGCGAACGGGGAAATCACCTATAAAGGCGTGGTTTATAACGAGATGAAGGGGGCGTTGTCATCACCGGAAGCGGTTCTTGACAATGGCATTATGGAAGCGTTGTTTCCCGACACGGCGTATCGCTTTGAATCGGGCGGCAACCCTGAAAATATACCCGAGCTTACCAATGAGCAGTTTGTTGATTTTCATAAGCAATATTATCACCCGTCGAACGCTTATTTGTATTTGTATGGTGATCTAAATATTGTCGATTGTTTAGAATACCTGGATGCAGCTTATCTTAGCCGGTTTTCTAAAATCGAGGTAGCATCCGCGATTGGCGAGCAAGCTCCTTTTACCGGGAAGGTTGAAAAGACGTTGTATTATCCGGTGGGCAGTCAGGACAGTATGGTCGATAAAGCCCTGTTAAGCATGAACTTTGTAGTGGGAAAAGCCTATGATGCCAAGCTTTCCCTGGCCTTTAGCATTTTGGAATATCTCTTATTAGAAACTCCGGCGGCTCCGTTGAAAAAAGCATTATTGGAAGCCGGGATCGGCAAAGATGTAAAAGGAAATTTCGCAGATTATTTGCTGCAGCCTGTTTTCGAAATTATTATTACCGGCACGAATGCGGAACAAAAAGCGTTGTTTGTGAAAACGGCAACCGCTGAACTCGAACGGTTGGTGGCCGAAGGCATTGATAAAACGTTGCTGGAGGCTTGCATTAATATGTTTGAATTCAAATTAAGGGAAGCCGATTACGGGTCGAGGCCAAAGGGATTGGAATACAATACCAACTGCCTGAAAAGTTGGCTCCATGACTATAGTCCGGTTGTGCACTTTCAATATACGTCTTTGTTCACTGAGCTGCGGTCAGCGCTGGGAACCGATTATTTTGAACAGCTTATTAAGCAATATCTTTTGGATAATCCGCATCAGGCAGTGGTTGTACTTCAAGCCAAGCCGGGCTTGGCGGAAGAAAAAGAGCGGGCGGTCAAAAAGGAGCTGGCTGAGTATAAAGCCTCACTTATGCAAGACGAAATCGCCCGTCTCGTAAAAACGACAGAATTCTTTAAGCAGAGACAGGCAGAACCGGATTCGGCGGAAAACTTAGCAACTATTCCCTTACTGGCTCTCGATGATATTGAGCCTCAGGCCGAAGCACTACCGTTATGCGAGCGGATGGAGGCCGACGTTCCGGTCTTATATCATTCGCTTCCGACTAACGGCATTGTTTACATGAATTTGTATTTTGATGCCCGTCGGGTGCCGCAGTCCCTTTTACCGTATATGTTCCTTTTGGCTGAGATAATTGGAAAGGTTTCTACAGCCGACTATGACTATTCTGAACTGTCGACGAAAATCAATTTGCACACAGGTGGGATTTTGTCTCAGGTTGGGGTGTACACCGATTACAAGGATAGCGATGTATACTGGCCTAAATTTATTATTAAGACCAAAGCATTGGAACAAAAAGTATCCAATTTAGTTGAGTTAGTTCGGCAAATCGTAAGTGGCAGTCGGTTTGATAATGAGGATAGACTGGGCGAACTTGTTCGGGAAATAAAGTCACGTTGGGACATGACGTTGTTTAGCCGGGGACATCTTTTGGCGGTAAATCGGGCTTTGTCTTATTTTTCTCCAAGTGCGGGATATAGTGAACAGGGAATGCTGGAGTTTTATGGATTTGTTACTGATTTAGAGAAATATTTCCGGGAAAAGTCGGCGGAAATCAGGGGGAATCTCGCGAAAGTTGCGGAATTAGTGTTTAGTAAAGAGAATTTGCTGGCCAGCGTTACCGCAGAGGAGTGCGGATATGAGTTGTTCCGACAAGCTTTTCAGGAAAAATTTCAGAGCTTACCTGAAACCACCCTCCCGGTTTGTCAGTATGATTTTGCTAGTGGGCAGCGAAATGAAGGTTTTATGACTGCGGGTAAAGTACAATATGTTGTTAAGACTGCAAATTTCCGTAAATTAGGATATGATTACCATGGAAGTTTAAAGGTGCTGGAAACCATTTTAAATTATGATTATTTGTGGACCCGCGTGCGGGTGCAAGGAGGCGCTTACGGCGGCTTTGTCCGTATGGAGTGCAATGGCAATGTAGTCTTTAGCTCCTATCGTGATCCTAATTTAAAAGAAACTTTGCTGATCTTTGATGAGACTGACGAATATTTACAGGTATTTACCCTTTCGGAACGAGAAAAACTAAAGTATATCATTGGCACGATGAGTCGTCTTGATGCACCACTGACAGCAGCGCAAAAAGGAGAGCAGGCAACTGTACGCTATATCCGCCGAGTATCCCAGGCCGAACTGCAGCAGGAACGGGAAGAAGTACTGGCGACGCAAACCGGTCAATTAAACCAATTTGCTCCGCTGATTCATAAGGCTATGCAGCAAAACTATTTGTGTGTTATTGGCAGCGAGCAAAAAGTACATGCGGCGCAGGAGGTATTTAAGCGTATTTGTCACCTGTCTTGTTAAGGGTTTAGCCGACAAATTTTATTTCTGTGGTTGACAGATGTTGGGTAGGTTCATATAATGAAAGTGACAAGAAAAAGGTACAGATAATTGCATAATGTTTTCCGTGTGAAGGATAAGGGAGAGACCGCCCCGAGGCGGCACCGAAGGAGCAAAGGCAAGAAACTCTCAGGTAAAAGGACCGTATCCTGATGGAACTCTGGAAAGACTGCAGTGGCGGCACCCAAGGGGTAACCGAGTACTCGGTATTCTCTCAGGTATAGACGACAGAGGCCAATGAAAATTGGTTTCTGTCGTTTTTTATTTTTACGAGAAGGGGAGTGTTAGATATGACCGCAAAGCCGACCCCGCTTTACCAGACTCATATCAAGTACGGCGGTAGAATGGTGGAATTTGGCGGATGGCTCTTGCCGGTGCAATATACCGGCATCAAAGAGGAACATTACGCTGTAAGAAAGAGAGCCGGGCTGTTTGATGTATCCCACATGGGGGAAGTTGCCGTTCAAGGACCGGATGCCCTGAGGTTTCTACAGCATTTAGTAACTAATAATGTGGGGAAATTAGTGAACCAGCAAGTGTTATATACTCCTATGTGTTATCTGGACGGCGGAACTGTAGATGATTTATTGGTGTATAAAAAGGAGGACAATAAGTATTTGCTCGTGATAAACGCGGCGAATATTGAAAAAGACTGCAGGTGGATCAAAGAAAATGCCATTGGCTTTGATGTAATATGCGAAAACATTTCTGATCAGGTAGCACAGCTGGCTTTGCAAGGGCCTCTGGCGGAAACTATACTGGCCCGACTGACGACTGCGCCGCTAGCTGAGCTTAACTATTATTGGTTCTGGCCGGAGATAGAGGTAGCCGGTAAAAAGGTATTGCTTTCCCGCACCGGGTACACCGGGGAAGCTGGTTTTGAGCTATATTGCCAGCCGGAAGAAGCTGCCTCGCTGTGGGACGATATTATGACCTCCGGGGCGGAGGACGGAATTCTACCCACAGGGTTAGGCTGCCGGGATACTTTGCGATTTGAAGCAGGTCTCCCGTTATACGGGCATGAATTATCGGAGGTTATTTCGCCGATAGAAGCCGGTCTTGGTATATTTGTTAAGTTTGATAAAGGGGATTTTAACGGGCGTCAGTCTCTTTATAAGGCGAAGTCGGAAGGGCCGGCTCGGAAAATAGTTGGTTTTGAAATGGTGGAACGTGGCGTAGCCCGGGCCGAGTATCCTGTTTTGTTGGAGGGACGGAGGATTGGTGTGGTAACTACCGGTTCTTATGCTCCGTCTCTGGATAAAAATTTGGGTTTAGCTTTAATTGAGGCTGAGTATGCTAACGTAGGGCAGCAGGTAGACATTCAGGTTCGGGGGAAAAATGTTGCTGCTCAGATTATATCGAAACCATTTTACAGACGAGAGGGGAAATAAACTTGAATACTGTAGAAGGACTAAAATATACGAAGAACCACGAATGGGTAAGGGTGGAAAACAATATAGCGACCATCGGCGTGACGGATTTTGCGCAATCCCAATTAGGGGATGTAGTGTTTGTGGAATTGCCGGAAGAAGGCCAGTCAATACATGCCGGAGACAGTTTTTCCGTTATTGAGTCAGTGAAGGCGGTGTCCGATGTCTATGCTCCTGTATCCGGGAGCATTGCCAAAGTCAATCAAGAACTTGCGGATCAACCGGATCTGGTTAACCAGCAGCCTTATGATGCCGGCTGGATTGTAACTGTAGAATTAACCGATAGCCATGAACTGGATGAGCTTATGGAAGCAAAGGAATATGAGCGCTTTGTTAGTGAGGGAGGCCATTAATATGGCTTGGAGCTATTTGCCGCATACCCGGGAAGACCGGGAACTGATGTGTAAGGCCATTGGCATACGTTCTACGGAGGAGTTATTCTCTGATATACCCGTGTCTCTCAGGCTTGCATCGCCGCTTAAGCTGCCACCTTCCCTTTCTGAACCGGAAGTGGCCCGGCATCTTTCGGAGTTGGCCAGTGCGAATAAAAGCGTCCGGGAATTGGTATGTTTTCGTGGGGGCGGAGCTTATGATCATTACATTCCCAGTGTAGCTAGCCATATTTTAAGCCGTTCCGAGTTTTATAGTGCTTACACGCAGTATCAGCCGGAAATATCTCAGGGGTATTTACAGGCTCTTTGGGAGTACCAGTCAATGATCTCTGAGCTTACTGGCATGGAAGTTGCCAATGCTTCCATGTATGACGGCGGGACAGCACTGGCCGAAGCTGCCATGATGGCCTGTGCCGCAGGAAAAAAGGATAAAATTTTGGTCGGCGGCACGCTCCATCCGCATTATCGGGAGGTACTGGTAACTTATGCCCGGGATCAGGCGATGTCGATCATTGACGTGCCGCCATTGGACGGGATAATAGACCTTGATCGCCTGGGTTGGCTTATAGATGAAACCACGGCGGCGATTATTGTGCAATCTCCCAATTTCTTGGGTAATATAGAAAACCTAAAGGAGATTGGCCGGATCGCGCATGCTAAAGGGGCGTTTCTGATTGCGTCCGTCGACCCTATTTCGCTCGGGGTGCTGGAAGCGCCTGGGGTGTTGGGAGCGGATATTGTTGTCGGTGAAGGACAAAGTTTAGGTTTAGGGCTGAATTTTGGCGGGCCTTACTTGGGGTTCTTTGCCACAACGGAAAAATTTATGCGTAAAATGCCGGGACGTATTGTAGGGCAAACCACCGATAATCGGGGAAACCGGGGGTTTGTGCTGACGCTGCAGGCCAGGGAACAGCACATTCGCCGCAATAAGGCCACCTCGAATATTTGTTCCAATGAGGCCTTGTGCGCCCTTGCAGCCGCGATATACATGAGTGCGCTTGGTAAAACCGGGTTCCGGGAAGTGTCCCGTCAATGCTTACAAAAAGCGCATTACACTTATTCTTCTCTAACCGCGCTTACTGGTTGTGAAGCAGCCTTTACCAGTGGATTTTTCAAAGAATTTAGTATAAAACTGCAAAAATCTGTGACAAAAGTAAACGAGGGATTGCTGGAAAAGGGAATATTGGGTGGTATAGACTTGGGGGGCTATTATCCTGAGTTGGAACACCATATGCTGATTTGTGTAACCGAAAAACGGACAAAAGAGGAAATCGATCAGCTGGCGCGGGAAATGGAGGCGCTGATATGAACGGGCATTTGACTGTATTTGAGTTAAGTAAACCTGGACGCATAGCGGTGGATATGCCTACCTCTGATGTACCGGAGGAAAGTCTGGAAACGTTGGTGAAGGCGGAATATCTCCGTAGCAAGCCGGCCCAGCTACCTGAAATGAGTCAGCCTGATTTGGTGCGACACTACACCGCCTTATCCAATCGTAATTTCGGTGTGGACTCGGGTTTTTATCCTCTCGGTTCTTGTACGATGAAATATAATCCTAAAGTCAATGAAGATGTCAGCCGCTACTCCGGTTTTGCTGACTTGCATCCTTTAAGCAGCCCGAAAGAAGCGCAAGGGGCACTGGAACTTTTGTATACGATGGAGCAGTATTTGGCGGAGATTACCGGTATGGACGCCGTTACTATGCAGCCTGTGGCGGGTGCCCACGGTGAACTGACCGGGCTTAAGCTTATCCGGGCGTATCACCGGGCGCGGGGAGAAAACCGGACAAAGGTAATTGTGCCTGACTCTGCGCATGGTACTAACCCTGCTAGCGCAACGGTTTGTGGTCTGGAAACGGTAGAGATAAAATCCAATCCCGACGGATCCATTAATTTGGAAGCCTTAAAATTGGCCGTGGGTCCGGACACAGCGGCTTTGATGCTGACAAATCCCAGTACTTTGGGTCTATTCGAGACACATATTCAAGAAATTGCTCAAATTGTTCATGACGCCGGGGGACTTCTTTACTATGACGGCGCCAATATGAATGCCATTATGGGGGTGGTTCGTCCGGGCGATATGGGATTTGATGTTGTGCATCTTAATTTGCACAAAACCTTTTCGACTCCGCATGGCGGAGGTGGACCCGGTTCCGGGCCGGTAGGGGTAAAACAGAATTTGATACCTTTTTTACCAACGCCGGTGATAACTTACGACGGAAACCAGTACTATCTGGATCAGGACCGGCCTCAGTCCATAGGCAGAATGCACTCTTTTTACGGCAACTTTGGGGTAATTGTCCGGGCTTACGCTTATATCCGGTCTATGGGGGCGGACGGTCTCCGGCAGGTTAGTGAAGATGCCGTACTTAACGCCAATTATTGTCTCAGTCAACTGAAAGAGCATTATCACGCTCCTTTTGAGCGCAACTCCAAGCATGAATGTATTATAACGGCACAGAAGCAAAAGGCTTTTGGAGTAAGGGCTCTGGATATTGCGAAACGGCTGCTGGATTACGGGTATCATCCGCCGACCATATATTTCCCGATGATTGTTGACGAAGCGATTATGATCGAACCTACGGAAACCGAGAGTAAAGAGACACTGGATGGTTTTATCGAAGTTATGCGGAAGATTGCTCATGAAGCGGAAACTGACGAGGCAAAGGTTCAACAAGCGCCGCATAGCACTGTTGTCGGCAGGATGGATGAAGCGCAGGCTGCCCGCAAACCGGTGGTACGATGGAAAGACTAGCCGAATTGGCCCAAATCGGCTGGAAAATCAGAAACGAGCATTTTTCTCCGGAAATTGTTTTTTCCTATCCGAATAAAACTACTGCTGTCAGCGTTACCGGAGCAAAATGCCAGCTTGCCTGCGCTCACTGCGGAGGGCATTATCTAAAGCATATGAAGACGCTGAACGAGGTAGCTAACATGGAAACGCAGCCTGCCAGCCTGTTGGTCAGCGGCGGCTGTACCACCGACGGCAAAGTGCCTATAGCGGAATACCTGCAGGCATTAACCGCCTTGAAGCAAGACCGGAAGTACAATCTGCATGTCGGGTTGGTGGATGAGTGTGATATCCCGAGTCTGGTTCCTATTGCTGATAAGGTATCCTTTGATTTTGTCGGCGCGGATGAAACCATCCAGAATGTTTTGGGCCTTTCGCGTACCGTCGAAGACTATATCCATTGCTATGGTAAGCTCAGACGATATCTGCCCGTGGTTCCTCATATCTGTATTGGTCTGGACGGAGGCCGCATTGTCGGGGAATACCGGGCTATCCGGGAACTAAAAAAACTGGGTGCCTCCGCTATTACCTTTATCATATTTACGCCGACCAGGGGGACTAAATTAGCCGCTTGTCAGCCGCCAAGACTGGAAGAGGTACTCGAAGTATTGGTGGCAGCCCGCTTGGTGTTTCCCGACATTCCGCTGACCCTTGGCTGCATGCGGCCGGGAGGCGACTATCGCCGAGAGCTTGATGTGCTTGCCGTTGCGGTAGGCATGAACGGTATCGTCAACCCGGCGGAGGAGGCGGTGAGCCGGGCCGGGGAGAATGGGCTGGCCATTCAAAGGCGAGAGGAGTGCTGTGTGCTATGATCACCTGGAAACTGTCGGCCGGAACAGCCGGTGTTATTGGCAGGAAAACCGTCAAAAATCAGACCCCGCCTACCACTGCCTACATAATGCTGGGGGAAAACTGTCGCAATGCCTGTTCTTTTTGCACGCAAGCCAAGGGAAATCAAGCTAACAATAGTTACTTATCGCGGATCACCTGGCCGGGCTATGAAGCCGAGGTCGTTCGCAAAGATATAACCGGGGCGTTAGAGGGGCAGCAGTTTAAACGGGTATGCCTGCAAGTGGTGAACAGTGAGGATGGCTGGAAAAGGACGGTTGAGTCGCTGCGGCTTTTAACAGAGACGAATAGTAAACCGATCTGCGTGTCCAGCCACTTTGATAGCATCGAGCAGGCTAAAGTTTTGTTTAAAGCCGGTGCGGAGCGCATTTGTCTGGCTTTGGATGCGGCAACTCCCCCATTATACCGCCACATCAAGGGCGGCGATTGGCAGGAGCGATGGTCGCTGTTGACCCAATGTGCGGTTGATTTTCCGGGAAGTGTCACTACTCACCTTATTGTAGGGCTGGGGGAGACGGAAGAAGAAATGGTAGATCGGATAGCCCTGTGTGTAGAAAAAGGGATTACCGTGGGGCTGTTTGCATTTACCCCGGTGAGAGGGACGGCACTGGAGAAAAAGGCGCCGCCTGGACTGGGGCGGTACCGCCGCCTTCAGATTGCTCATTATTTGTTAAAACTCGGCTTTAATCGTGAGTCTATTGTATGTGCCAACGGGGTTATCACCGGATATGAAGCACCTGATTGGCGTTCCCTGCTGAAGGATGGCAAGGCGTTTGAAACTTCTGGCTGTCCCGACTGCAATCGCCCTTATTATAACGAACGGCCGGGAGCCGTGCCTTACAATTATCCCCGGCCCTTAACCAGCGAGGAAATAGCGGCCGCGCTGGAGAAAAGCCGAATCGGAGGTGTGGGATGAAGTGGCGGATTATTGAGTCTCCCGCTTTAGAGGGGGCTGCCAATATGGCTATTGATGAGGCTATTATGCTTGCCCAAAGCCGGGGGGAAGTGCTGCCGACACTTAGATTTTATCGCTGGTCTCCAGCAGCGGTCAGTATGGGCTATTTCCAGAAAGCGCAAGCCGAAATTGATTTTGAGGAGTGCAGCCGCCGGGGGATTGATGTAGTCCGTCGTTTGACCGGCGGGCGTGCCGTTTTGCACCAAGATGAAATTACATACAGCCTGATTGTTAATGAGGAGTATTCCGGTATTCCGCCTACGATAACAGGTTCTTATCGCTATTTTAGTGCCGGGCTTGTAGCCGGGCTGAAAAAACTGGGGGTTAAAGCCGACATGAGTATTCCGCGCAATGCATACGGTGCGCGGGAGCGAAGTAGCAGAGCGGCCACAGCGGCTTGTTTTGACTCAGCCTCTAATTATGAAATCATTTGCAACGGACGCAAACTTGTGGGGAGTGCTCAGGTCCGAAAACAGGGCGTGGTTTTGCAGCATGGCTCCCTTCTATTGAGCTTTTGCGCGGAAGACTTGGCGGCAATTCTTAGGTTTGATTCGGAGGATAAACGTCGGGAGATGGCGGCAGTACTAAACAACAGTGTCACGTCAATGAAGGAAATTCTCGGGCGAAAAGTAAGCTGGGAGGAAACCCGTGCAGCTTTGCTCGAAGGTATGGAGGAAACCCTGCATATTACGGCCTGCCCTGGAATGTTAACAAGGGAAGAGCAAGCCGTAAGTCAGCAGTTGACTCTGGAAAAATACAGCAGTTCTGCGTGGACTTGTAAGCGGTAGGTAGGGGAGGGATAAAGATGAAGTATGATGTTGCTGTAATCGGCGGCGGCCCAGGGGGATACGTTGCCGCCATTAGGGCGGCGCAGTTGGGAGCCAATGTATTGCTTGTGGAAAAAGACAGCTTGGGCGGGGTGTGCCTTAACCGCGGTTGTATTCCTACTAAAACGTTATTGAAAAGTGCGGAAAAATGGCGGGAACTACAGTCGCTGGAAGAATTCGGCCTAACTGCTAATGAAATAAGTTTTGACTACCGCTTAGTTACCGAACGAATGCGGCGAGTTGTTGGCCAAATGAAAAAAGGAATTGAGCAATTGGTTAAAAGTAATGGGATTACCTATATGGACGGCACAGCCAAACTACTGGCGGACAACAAGTTTAAAGTCTGCACCGGAGGAGAGGAAGAAACCTTTACGGCCGGTAAAATTATTTTGGCGACGGGATCGGCACCGCTTGGTTTACCTGTGGCTGGCCATGAAGTAGAAGGGGTAATCACCAGTGACCAATTGTTAACCATGACTCAGATTCCTAAAAGTATGATAGTTGTTGGCGCAGGTGCTGTAGGTATTGAGTTTTCCGCTATTTTCCAGACGTTTGGCTGCCAGGTAACAGTTGTGGAAATGCAACCGGGGATACTGCCGGGAATGGACGGTGAAATTGGAAAACGTCTGGCTCCGGTTTTGCGAAAACAAGGTATAAAGATGTTGACTAAGGCGAGCGTTACCGGTATACGAGGAAACGGCAGTGGCCTTATGGTTGAGGTTGCTACCGCCGCCGGTGTTGAGCAATTGGAAGCGGAGTATGTGTTGGTTTCGATTGGCAGGGTTCCTATTGTCAACGGCTTAGGTCTGGACGAAGCGGGTGTGGCCTATAGTCAAAAAGGAATCCAGGTTACCAATCGAATGGAAACTTCGGTACCCGGCATTTACGCCATTGGGGATGTAACCGGGCGTTTTATGTGGGCGCATGCGGCATCTGCCGCCGGAGTGGTGGCAGCGGAAAATGCCAGGGGCGGCAATCAGATTATCGATTATACTGCCGTTCCCGGTTGTGTGTACACTACGCCGGAGGTGGCGGCTGTAGGTTTAACCGAGGAAGAGGCTGCCTCGCATGGCTATTCCATTAAGGTGAGTAAGTTTAATCTTGCCGCCAATGGCAAAGCGGTTTCCATGGGAGAGACCGCGGGGATGATTAAAATTATTGCGGATAAAGAGAACGGGCAAATACTGGGAATGCATATTCTTGGTGCTCATGCCAGCGATCTTATTATGGAAGGGGCGCTGGCCATCAGGAATAAACTATCGGCGCAGGAGATCGGCCATACGATTCATCCGCATCCCAGCCTGTCGGAAACGGTTATGGAATGTGCCCATGGAATTTACGGCGATATCATTCACCAGGTAAAAGGGCGGAGCCACTAAAGGGACTGTTCTTGACACGCACAGTCAATATTCCCTGAACTGCTGTAATTTCGGCAATTTTATCCGAAATCGGTTATAATGAATAAATGAATAGAGGAATTTACTAGAATGTGGCAGGATAGGGGTAGAATATGAATAATGTATTTGGTGAATTAGGAATATCAGAGCCGCTTTCCAAAGGGCTAAGCTTGGCGGGGATTACGGTTCCGACAACGATTCAAAAGCAAGTAATACCACTGGCGCTCTTGGGCAAAGATGTCATAGGAAAATCGGCAACAGGCACGGGTAAAACGCTGGCATACCTGTTGCCGATTATGGAAAAGATTGATACTACTATACGGCAGGTGCAAGCCGTCGTGCTGGCGCCTACTCATGAGCTGGCGATGCAAATATATCGGCAGCTTGAAATGTTAAATAAAAATGCGGGAATGGCTGTTACAGCCGCTCCTATTATAGGTTCGGTGAACATTCAGCGCCAAGTGGAGAGTCTTAAGGAAAAACCGCAGGTGATTGTCGGTTCAAGCGGACGTATTTTGGAGCTCATACAAAAGAAGAAGATTAATGCGCAAACAATAAAAATCATTGTACTGGACGAGGTTGACCGGCTTTTGGATGATAATAACTTGGAGAGTGTTAAGGCTGTCATCAAGACTACGCAGCGAGAACGCCAACTGCTGTTTTTTTCGGCAACCATTGCTCCGGCCACGCTTGACTGTGTAAAACAACTAACACAGGAAGTGGAATTTATCGCTGCCGAGGGGCAGACCGAAGTTCCGCCAGATATTACCCATACCTATCTTTTAGCCGAACAGCGGGATAAAATTGAAGTGTTCCGAAAGCTTTTGGCCAGCTTAAAAGCTCCTAGAGGGTTAGTGTTCATTAATAAAAGTGAGGCCATAGAAATTACCGTTGCTAAACTGAATTATCATGGAATCAAAGCCGCAGGTATTTTTGGAGCCTCGAAGCAGGCTGATCGCAAGAAAGCACTTGAGGATTTCCGAAGCGGCCGTATCCAGCTTCTGGTGGCCTCGGACCTGGCGGCCCGGGGGTTAGATATACCGGATATACCGTTTATCTTTAACCTAGAATTGCCGGAAGACCCTCAAGTTTATTTGCACCGGGCCGGCCGGACCGGGCGCGCCGGAAAAAGCGGCTGTGTCATATCCCTTGTGACCCGGAGGGAAGAGGAGACCTTACCGCGCTTGGGCAAGATTTTGCACATAAGTCTGTCCGCCCAATATCTTTCCCGGGGGATACTTAGAGAGAGTACCCGCCCGTCTAATTATCCGCCTGCCAATCGTACTAAGAAAAAAAAGGAGTAAAACTAAGTTTTACTCCCTTGTGAAACGCTATGCTATTTCATCCGCCGGGCTGGTCGCTTGGCGGATGTATTTTTTGTGGAGCTATTTTCAGTTTTTGGTTTACGGCGGCTGCGCTGATTGATGCCTCCGTGGCTGGCAGGCTTTTTGGTGACTTTTCGCAAGGGGCTATCGGAAGAGGCAATCTTCTTGGTCTTAGGTTCGGGAGCGTTTTCCAATGAGAAGCTTTTTTTCGTGGCCGCCCGGTGGTTTCTTAAGGAAGCCCGGATACCCTGCTGAATTTGGGCTAGGTAACGTTCTTCGCCCGGTACGGTAAAGGTAATGGCCAGCCCTTTTTCTCCAGCCCGGCCTGTGCGGCCAATCCGGTGGATATAGGTTTCGGTGTCGTGGGGAATGTCGTAGTTGAATACATGGGTAACTCCCTCGATATCTAGGCCGCGGGCGGCAATGTCGGAGGCTACCAGTACTTGTAGCTTGGCTTCACTGAATCGGCGCATAACTTGTTTGCGCTGGGCCGGGGTTAAATCCCCGTGCAGCTCGTCGGCATTATAGCCGCGTTGGTTAAGGGAGAGATTGACTGCGCGGGCTTGGTCTTTCGTGTGACAAAATACTATGGCTAAATAAGGCTGGTATTCGTCAATAAGCTGGGTTAGCTTATCCAGCTTTTCCTGAGGTGTTGTATGAATGACTACTTGTTCAATTTCGTCCAACGTGACATTGGAGCTTTTAATCCGGATATCTATCGGTTTGTTCATATACTGTGCCGCCAGATTACGAATGGCTGAGGGGATTGTTGCGGAGAACAGCATAACTTGCCGTTTTGCGGCTGTCAGGCGAATGAGTTCTTCAATATCGGGCAGAAATCCTATATGGAGCATTTGATCCGCTTCGTCTAAGACTAGCTTGGATATGTTAGCCAATTCAATGGTTTTGCGGCGGACATGGTCGAGGAGTCGCCCGGGGGTTCCGATGATTATATGAGGATGACCTTTTAACTTTTTGATTTGGCTATCTACTGATTGACCGCCGAATACGGATAGTACTGTAAGTCCCAGCGGGGTGGCAAGCGTGGCCGCTACCTTGGTAATTTGTAGGGCCAGTTCCCGGGTTGGTGTTATAACTAAGGCTTGGGGAGAGGAAACCTGGGGGTTGAGTTTTTCCATAATTGGCAGGAGAAAGGCTAACGTTTTTCCGGTGCCTGTTTGGGCTTGGGCAACACAATCTTTGCCGGAGAGAAGAACGGGGATAGCTTCCGTTTGTATGCGAGTAGGGGCATTAATACCATTCTGGTATAAAGTGTCCATGAGCGTGGAGCTAATACCAAGTGTTGAAAATGTCATGGTCATATATGGGCACCTCTTTTTTCAATATCTTACGTTATTATATCAGTTTGTGCATATATTTAACAGGTTATGACCTGCTTAAACTACCGTAGTTCAGAAAAAGCAGCCGATAGTGTTTAAGGCAGCGAGAAACCCGGCGGGATTTCCGCCGGGTTTCTCGCTGCCTTAATTTATACTAATTACAGAAGTTTTTCGATAGCGGGGGCTATAGCAGACGGTGAAGTAGTTGGCTCATAGCGTTCGACTACGTTACCGCTACGGTCAATAAGAAATTTGGTAAAGTTCCATTTTATAGAGTCGCCTTCTAATATTTCCGGGAATTTTTCTTCCAAGATAGCCTGCAGTTTTTCGCCGATGGGATGATGGGGGTCAAATCCTCGGAAGGGAACCTGGGAAGTTAAATATTTAAACAGAGGCTGGGCGGTTTCACCGCGAACATCACCTTTAGCGAATAAAGGGAAGGTAACTCCGAAATTTAATTGGCAGAAGTTCTGTACTTCTTCATTAGTACCCGGTTCCTGTTCGGCAAATTGGTTGCTGGGGAACCCTAGAATCTCCAAACCTTTGTCGGCGTATTTCAGATATAGTTCCTGCAGTTCTTTGTACTGCGGGGTAAAACCGCATTTGCTGGCAGTGTTGACAATAAGCAATACCTTTCCTTTGTAGTTTGATAAGGGAATCTCCTGACCTGAGATAGATTTGGCAGTGTAATCGTAAATGCTCATAATAGCGTTCCTCCTCTAAAAATATCTTTCATTACATTTATAGCTGTAAGTATTCGTCCAGCTTTTCCTTGTTAAAGCCAACCACAATGTTTCCGTTAATATTCACCAAGGGAATTTGAAGTTCTGGGGAGAGCGACATTAATTCCTGACGTCCTTCCGGATCATCCTCCACATTAATGTCAGTGAAATCAACGTTTTTGCTTGTAAGATAGGTTTTTACCTTCTTGCACCAGGAGCAGTCCGGTATGGAGTAGACTTTTATCACGCGATAACCTCCTTACGTTTTTTTAGTCCAATTATATATTTTTCAGCCAGCAAGGCAGCTACGGTTCCATCCGCAGCTGCTGTTGTCAGTTGGCGAATGGGCTTGGTACGGATATCGCCAGCCGCGTAGACTCCGGGTATATTGGTTTCGCAGGTTTCGGTGGCTACAATGCTGCCGGATTCGTTTAAGCGGATATAGTCTTTATATAAGTCTGTTTTTGGCATGGAACCGATTTGTACAAACACTCCGGATACCTCTAGTGTTCGCGTTTCTTTGGTAAGTTGATTTTCGATAATAACAGAGGATAAAGATGTTTCTCCGACTCCGTGAATAAGCTTAGAATTCCATAGCACTTCGATTTTCTTATTGGAGAATAACTGATCCTGCGCTATTTGGTCGGCATTAAACTTATCGGAATGATGTATGATATAAAGCTTTTTTGCGTATTTTTCTAAGAAATTAGCGGCCCCTACGGCGGAGTTTCCGCCGCCGACAACGGCGATAACTTTTCCGTCATACATATGACCATCGCATAGTTCACAGTAATGAATGCCTTTGCCGCGAAATTTCTTTTCTTCCGGTATAGGCACTTCGCGCCTTTTCATTCCTGCAGCGATTATTACTGCGGCAGGACGATATATGGCGGTTTGCGTTTCAATGATCTTTTCCTGGGGTGTTAAGCGTACCGAAACAATTTTGTCAAATTCGTCAAGCGCCGTTCCCGCAAGGAGTGTTTGTTCATGCATTTTATCTATCAGTTCACTGCCTTTTATTTTGCTAAAACCCGGGTAATTTTCAACCACATAGGTCTCTTGAATTTGTCCGCCAACAATTTCATCTTCTAAAATCAGCGTTTTTAATTTAAGACGGGCTGCATAGATTCCGGCCGTCAGGCCCGCGACTCCGGCCCCGATGATGAGTAAATCTAACGGCTTTTCCGGTTTATCCACTTCGGTCACTCTCCTTGCGGTCTATAATTTGATGGTTTCTTAAGTTTAGTCCCTGGGAAGACGGGTTAATAAATTCTTTATTTTGGTTCGTAACAGATTGGCCTCTTCTATATCGATCTGTAACCGGCAGATCATTTGTTCCGGGACCATGTAGGCAGCTTCTTTTAGTTGATGTGCTTTTTCCGTCAGTTCAATCATGAGTTGGCGCTCATCGTTCTCTAAACGGCTGCGGATGAGAAGTCCTTTCTCTTCCATTTTCTTCAACACCGGGGAAAGAGTGCCTGAGTCTAGATACAGACGCTCTCCCAAATGTTTAAAGGAAAGGGGGGTGGTTTCCCATAATACCATCAATACAAGGTATTGTGTGTAAGTGATTTCGAGCCTATCCAGTAAGGGCCGGTATAACCGGATAATTTCTTTAGAAGCCGCATAAATTGCAAAACATAACTGGTTATCTAAGAGTAAGTAATCATCTTTATTCATGCGTTTTA
>JAGGAE010000057.1 GCA_017889725.1 Bacillota bacterium
CCTTATTATCAATCTTTCCGGCCAAAGCCATGCCATTCGCCACACTTAACCCCTGACCTAAAGACCCTGTTGACATATCCACGCCCGGAATATTCTTCATTTCAGGATGACCTTGGAGTCTGCTGTTTACTTTGCGTAAAGTCATGAGTTCTTCTTTCGGAATAAAGCCCTTCTCTGCCAAAGTAGAATATAAAACCGGTGCCGCATGCCCTTTACTCAGCACAAACCGGTCTCGGTCGACAGCCGCCGGATTGTTCACGTCCACCTTCATTTCCGCAAAATACAAGGTAACCAAAATGTCCGCCGCCGATAGATTGCCTCGGTTATCATTTTTACAATGTTCATCCTAACGGAGCGGGCACGTTTAGACAACTCGCTCAGTTTTTCCCCCGGTAATTTCGTTGTCATACATAATCCTCCTTCTGCATGTAACATGCTACATCAATTTATATGTAAAGCCTTCACCCATTACCTCATGGGCATCTGCTACGATAACAAAGGCATTGGTATCTATACTTTGCACAATCTCTTTTACCCGGATTACTTCCCCGGTAGCAACCACACAAAATAACACTTCCCGCAACTGTCCGCTATAGCCGCCTTTTCCCTGAAAGAAAGTCACTCCCCTGTCAAGCTGTGCCATAATTTCTTTTGCCACTGCGTCACAATGATTGCTAACAATCAAAAAGACCTTCGCCGAACTTGGACCTTCTTGTATGTAGTCAATAATATGGCTGGTTAAAAACAAAGATATCAAAGCGTACAAAGAAATTTCCGCACTTTCAAAGGCAATACCCGCCACGGCAATAACAAAGAAATCCACCAGTAAAAGAGCCTGACCAACACTGATTTTAGTTAATTTATTTATAATAGCCGCCGCCAAATCAGTACCTGCCGTAGTCCCGCCGAAGCGGAACACTAAACCCATCCCAATACCGCTCACTACACCGCCGTAGAGTGAACTCAACAAGAGATCATGGGTTAACACCGGAGTAAAAGGGGCGGTTATATCAATAAACACGGATAATAGTGCCGCACCATAGAGCGTTCGTATACCAAAATTACCGCCTAATACTTTAACACTTGCTAAAAATAGAGGAATATTCAAAGCCAGCATGGTGGCACCTACCGGCAGCCCTAATACATAGTGCAGAACCATAGCCATACCGCTTACCCCGCCGGCCGCCACCTTGTTAGGTATCAGAAACATATTAAGAGCAACCGCCGTGAGTAAAGTGCCTACCGCTATTCCGGTATACTTTTTGAACCACTTTGCTGTCATTGCTATCCCCTCTTTCGACTTTCAATCAAGGACAGCGCCAGTTCGGCATTACGAAATGCTTTATTCTGTAAATCCCGCATATGTTCTTTTCTAATATTGTTCGTCGTACTAATCTCAGACCACCGTTCTTTAACCCGGCGCATCAGTTCCTCGACAGTCACCGTATGCAAGGCCCCCGCCTGGCTGTCTCCAATACTTTCGAGAAATCGGTCTATTTTGGGATCATAGGACACTCCTATAAGCGGTACCTGCATTACCGCAGCAAAAATTAACGCATGAAGCCGAATACCAATCAACATGTCCAAATTTCCCATAAGCGACAAGAACTCAGTAGTAGTTAACTCTTCTTCCAGCAAAACGGCCTGATGCCTCATTTTATCTTTAATAATTTGCGAGACCCTAAAATCGTCAGGCCACTGCATCGGCAAAAAAACGATTTTGGCGCCGAAATCCTGCACAATTTCATCCAACACGGCCGCCATAACTTTTTTATAATGCGCCCAATCTTTCCACTCACGTGCCGACACCCCAATCAGAGGCCCTACCCCTTCCAGATTGTAGCGTCGAAGCAAATCCCGCCCAAATCCTAGGTCAACAGGATGCAACGCTAAAACAGGGTCTGCCGTAACGTAGATAGGCGGTTTTGTCACTCCCAATGCCTTTAGTTCATCACAAGAAGCCTCTTCCCGCACCGTAATAAGATCAACTTTATTTCCGATATATTTCATAGCCGCCTTGGCTAAACTTCCCCGTACCGGTCCAATCCCTTGGGCATACAGCATAACCGGCAAGCCTATTTTTTCCGCCAATAGCATAATACTTAAATAATAATATAAACTACGGTCACTGGTAACATCCTGGAGCAAACTGCCTCCGCCGCTCACCAGCAAGTGACTATTGGCCATGATTCGAATAATTTCAGGATAATTCAACCTGTATACGGCATCTACTCCGTGACGTTTCCTGGTTTCCTCCGGATTGCCGGATATAACCGTTATCTTAACCTCAGGATCCACTGCGGTAAACGCTTCAATCATCGCCGTCAGCATCGCCTCATCGCCGGCGTTTGCAAACCCGTAGTAGCCGGAAATTACGATTTTACTCATCAATGACAGGTCTCCTTCCCAGTAAAAAGGACAAATAATGCAGTACTTGTACCGCTATTACCGCCAAAAGACCAATCATTGCTCCAGTAACCATGCCTTCCACTCCACGGACTAGAGACATGCTAATCGGAGTTCGAATATGTGCAAACGTTTCGACAAGTGATCCCTGCCCTACTGTGGCTATGATTACAAGCACATAGTGGCTAAACCTCGGCCATTTCCGGTATAAAGACATTACCGCCAATATAAAGGCAGGATGGCCAATCAAAAATTCTTTCTCCCTCGGTCTGGCATACATAACATTTTCCAGAAAAGTTCTTAGCTTTATTTCAATTCCCGGCACAGGAACCCCGGCAGTGTGTCCTGACCGCCCGAGATAAACCCAGCCGGCTAACGCCATAATCGCTACCCCCACCAACGTCTTTACATAGATAGGGTAGTTAAGAATTTTCTTTAAGTTATCCATCATATCCGGCCGGTTGTTCGCTTGGCTGGCAAAAAGCTCAAAGCGAGGGAAATAGGTTAATGTAATCAGTATCAACGGCAACACAAAGGTAAGTTTTACGCCCCGGAAAATCTCTATTTCCAACAAAAAACGGATGTCTCCAAGTATTGCGCCAACATAGAAACCTCCAACCAAAGACAGCGCTGTCGTAATAACCAATCCGCCGAACCCATCTATAAATATCCTCATCAAAGAGGAACCGGCGTAGGGCCTTTTGTGTTTCCACCGATCAAGCTGCCAAGTCATAGCCAGCACAGGAAAAACGGTTGCGCTGATTAAGGCTACCATCTGCCGCGAAAGGGTCCCCCCACCTTTCAGTATAGGAAGAACCAAAAGCACCGATAGTGCTATAAGCAGTAGATACTGTACTCTTGCCGAAAACGGTTTTATTAGTGTCAACAGCAATACTCCGGCCGCCACCGCACCGATCGTAATAAACGCCAGCAACCAAAGGTTGGGATAATATACTTGAAATACGCCGGCCCGTCCGGTCGTAAACCCGCGATCCAGTATAGTTTCTTTTATCCCTCCCACATATTTTAGATTGGTGTCAATCAGAGACAATCCTGGTTCCGGTTTATCATATTTTCGAATTAGGTTCACTCGAATATTTCGCTCTTGATCAACCGTTATAGCCCAGCGATGAATGGCCTCATCCATTTTTAACTTAGGCTGTTCATCTTTTGGAATGACATAAACTCTAGCGGAGTTATATCCATTTGCCGCAGCCAATTCTAACAATCCATCCTGTTTTAAGAATTGAAGTTGCATAGGATTTTCAATCATATATAAGGTCTGATTTTTTTGACGCATTTGTTCCGCGGTAACCGGTAACTGACCTGGATAACCGAGTACGGCATCACCTACTGGCATAATCCCTGTAATAGTATTAAAAGGCTGCATCCGTTCAAAAACAGCCGCAACATCCGAAGGTTTTACATTTGTAAAATTGCTAGGCCGAGCCACGATATTATAGCCGTATCCGCTAACCGTTTCCATTTCTTGAGTAGACAGGCCGAGATTCTCTTTGTACAGTTTTTCATAGCTTGCTGCTACGGCTAGTCCCCGTTTACTGCCGGCAAACGCCACATCCTGAACACGATTAGTCCCGAGACGGCGCATAAGGTCGGCTTTCACTTCTTCAAATTGTCGTAACCCTCCCGGTACGGCCTCGTCCGCAACTATGTACACATCGGACGGTAAAATCGGAACATTTTTCCCATTATCGGCGTATACACCGGTTCGATAACGCCCTAAAAGCTCAGCACCAGGTACAACGGTAAGTTTACCGCTTTTCTCCAACTTTTCCAGGGTAGTATCATATACGGCCAGCGAATTGATACCCGCATCCTTAAATTGCTGCATTAAAAGAGCTTCCGGAACGCCCTCGGATTGAGCCAGGGCTGTAATATCCTCATAGTCAAGAACAAGCTCAACGGTTGAATTGTTAACTTCAACCAAGTGGCGCTGCCACCCCACAACCAGAGCCGCCAAAAAACCAATACCGATGAGCATCAGTAAAATACGATTGTATTTAAATTTAGTCAAGCCTCTCTCCACCTTGCCCTATATTACCAAGATTCTAAGTTTGGCACTTTTATTTTACCTGGTAAACCTCTTTATTAAAGGTCTTGCGCTATTTACTCTGGTTATCCGCAAAGACAGTCACTTTTCCTTGCTCCATGCTTATATTTGACACCGCAACTCCAAAAGGAAGTTTTTTTAAGTCAACAAGCGGAATTTCTGTTAAAGCTATACCACCGATTTTTCCCACAAGGGTATGATTTATTAAAAAGCGATCGGTTACAAATTTTATTTTTTGGTTATCCGCCGCCACACGCCCTTCTAAAGTAACAGCTAAACTAGCTATGCCGCCAATACCAAACTCCGCGTTTACTTTCACTTGCCCGCCATCCACGGTAACAACGGCATTTTTTACACCCTTTACCGACTGGTTAAGAAAACGGCTAAGTTCTTCTTGGCTTAGAACAGCAGTCATCTCAACATTTCTTGCTGACTTAACTACTAGTTGCCTGTTTACTAGCAGGGCCTGTTGATCCAGCCTCACATCGGTCAGCACGGCGTCCAGCTCATCGAACATAATCTTGTCAAGTTTTGCCCCTTGTGCTTTTATGGCAACACGGTCAAATTGTCCGGTAACCATAGCCAGCGCTGGTCGTTTTTCAATCGTGGCCGCCACTTGATCGGTACCTACTATTCCAATCATGCTTCTTGCTATGAAAATGCTTACCAGCCACGGCAAAAGGAGCTCCGAGGCAATTACCGCCACGACGATTACTCCAAGGCCCCATTTTAGCCGCTTATTCATACTGAGAACGCCTCCCTACTTTTCGGCACTCTTTTCCTGTTTTAAAAAGGCTTCAATAAACTCGGCAAGTTCTCCATCCATTACTGCCTGAACATTACCCGTTTCCGCCCCGGTACGATGATCTTTTACCAAATTGTACGGGTGAAATACATAAGACCGGATCTGGCTGCCCCACTCTATCGCTTGATAGTCGCCGCCCAGTTCGCCCTTTTTATCCTCTTGCTTCTGACGTTCCAGTTCAAACAGCTTCGCTCTAAGTAACCGCATACATTGCTCGCGGTTCTGAATCTGTGAACGTTCATTTTGGCATTGCACCACAACTCCTGTGGGTACATGCGTCATCCGAACCGCTGAGTCGGTTTTATTAATATGCTGTCCACCGGCTCCCCCTGCGCGGAAGGTATCCACTCTGACGTCCGCCATATCAATATTTACTTCAATGGTATCATCAATCTCAGGCATGACGTCAACCGCCGCAAAGGAAGTATGCCTCCGGGCCGAAGCATCAAAAGGCGAAATACGTACCAACCGGTGCACACCTTTTTCCGAACGCAAATACCCGTAAGCGTTAGTACCAGAGATTAGGAGCGTAGCACTTTTTACCCCAGCCTCATCTCCAGCCAGAAAGTCCATAGTATCAACCTTATACTTATTTTTTTCCGCCCACCGGACATACATCCTAAGAAGCATCTGCACCCAATCCTGCGCTTCCGTGCCTCCTGCCCCGGCGTGCAACGTCACGATCGCGTTATTTGCATCATATTCTCCCGACAACATAAGCGTTATATCCAGTTGATCCAACTCACTGCCCAGAGCCATTATACACTCTTGCACTTCGGGATAAACGCTCTCGTCGTTCTCATCCATCCCCAATTCCCAAAGAATCGTGGTATCGGCAAGGCGGTTTTTTAAATCAAAATACTGACCTACACTTTCTTTCAGCCGGGTTAACTGCTGCATAGTTATTTGAGCCGCATCCGGATTATCCCAGAAATTCGGAGCCGCCAGTTTATGCTCCAACGCCGCAATTTCAAGTTCCTTTGCGGCTACGTCAAAGAGAAACCCTCATTTCATCTAATCTCTCCGCTAGTTCCTCCAATGGTTTTCGTAAATCTTCCAGTAACACTCGCATCCCCCTAACATTTTATTCAAAGAAGTATTCACTCATACAAAGATGTTTATTTTCCACAACATTTTTTGTATTTTTTCCCGGAACCGCAAGGACAAAGGTCATTACGGCCGGTAGTGTCATTATTAACAACAGGCGCTTTAACCGCTGCCTCTTCCCCGTGGTTGGCCTGCGCATGTTGTAAATGGTCTTCCGGCTGCGTGATAATATTTACCCGGTAAATATAATGGACAATTTCTTCCTGAATAATATCAATCATTTGTTGGAACATATCGTAGGCTTCAATTTTGTACTCAATCAGCGGGTTTTTCTGCCCATAGGCCCTAAGACCAATGCCTTCCCGCAGCATATCCATGGCATCTAGATGCTCCATCCATTTGCCGTCTACCACTTTCAGCATAACAACTTTTTCTAATTCCCGCATATTATCCGAACCAAATACGTTCTCGCGAAGATCGTACCCCTTGGCAGCTGCTGCTACAAGGGCCTCACGTAATTCCACCCGGCTCAAATTGCTGATAACTTCTTGTTTTAGCTCGCCTTGAGGCGCGAAAGAGCCTTCCGCATAATCAATAAGCCCTTTAACATCCCATTCTTCTGAATACACTTTTTCATTCGCGTATAAGTCCATTCCCTGATCGATCAACTTCTCAATCATGGAAAAGATGTTTTCCCTCATAGATCCGCCCATCAAAATCTTACGGCGCTGGCCATAAATTACTTCACGCTGCTGATTCATGACATCATCATATTCCAGTACGTGTTTCCGAATGTCAAAATTGCGGGCTTCAACCTTTTTCTGAGCCTGTTCAATCGAACGAGTGATAAGGCTATGTTCAATAGGCTCATCTTCCTCCATCCACGCAGCTGATTGTCGATACGACGGCTTTCATGACGTTCAGTCCCAACAATATGTAGACCGCCAATCGCACTTACTCCCTCGCCCAATACAATGTCGGTACCACGGCCAGCCATATTCGTGGCTATGGTTACAGCCCCGCGCTGCCCGGCCTGAGCAATAATCTGTGCTTCTTTTTCATGGTACTTGGCATTAAGCACGTTATGCGGCACGCCTTGCTTCTTGAGCAAATCGCTGAGCTCTTCGGACTGGACGATAGATGTGGTCCCCACTAGCACCGGCTGCCCTTTGGCGTAACGTTCTACAATATCTTTGATAACGGCTTTATATTTCGCCTGTTTATTTTTATAAATCACATCAGGCAAATCTTCCCGGACTACCGGCATATGCGTAGGAATAACAATGACATCCAAGCCGTAAATTTTGCGGAATTCTTCTTCCTCCGTCTTGGCAGTTCCGGTCATTCCGCTCAATTTGCTATACATTCGAAAGTAATTCTGAAAGGTAATCGAGGCGAGTGTCTGACTTTCCCGCTCAATTTTTACGCCTTCTTTAGCTTCAATCGCTTGATGTAGGCCGTCTGAGTAACGACGGCCAAACATTAGGCGCCCGGTAAACTCGTCAACAATAATAACTTCGCCGTCTTTTACCACATAATCGCGGTCCCGCTTCATTAAAGCATGCGCCTTCAATGCCTGATTGAAATGATGCGACATCTCCATGTTTTCGCTTTCATACAGGTTTTTCACATTGAGCAGCTTTTCCGCCTTGGCAATACCGCTCTCCGTAGGTGCTACGGTATGAGCTTTTTCGTCCACGGTATAATCTTCCGTCTCTTTCAGCTTAGGTACTACCTTGGACAGTATAAAATACAGTTCAGTGGATTTTTCCCCCGGCCCGGATATAATCAGCGGTGTACGAGCTTCATCAACCAATATGCTGTCCACTTCATCCACAATTGCATAGTTGAGCGGACGCTGAACCATCTGGTCCGGGTGGATTACCATGTTATCCCTGAGATAATCAAAACCAAATTCGTTATTCGTGCCATAGGTAACATCGGCGCTATACGCCATCTTGCGTTGGTTAAAATCCAAACCGTGGACAATCAAACCAACACTAAGTCCAAGATACTGATATACTCTTCCCATCCACTCACTGTCGCGTTTTGCCAGATAATCATTAACGGTAACCACATGAACGCCTTTTCCGCTCAGGGCATTTAGATATACCGGCAAAGTTGCGACCAGCGTTTTTCCTTCACCGGTACGCATCTCTGCAATATTGCCGCCATGCAAAGTAAGGCCGCCTAATAATTGTTCATCAAAGTGCCTCATGCCCAGCACGCGTCGGGAAGCTTCGCGTACAACAGCAAATACTTCCGGTAAAATATCCTCTAAAGTTTCGCCAGCTTCAAGGCGTTCCTTAAACACAAGGGTTTTAGCAGCAAGCGAATTGTCGCTTAAACGTTGGATATCAGGTTCAAACGCATTGATCGCTTCCACATATTTCATTAAGCGTTTGATTTCCCGTTCATTATCATCACCAAATAATTTTTTTAGGAACCTTAACAACCGGTATCATCTCCTTTATGCCTATCTTAAAATTTTAGCAGAATGCCTCCGATAAGTCAAAATGTGGCTGGTTTTTGTTTTCCAGATAGTACTTCCCTTGCCTTGCTAGGATTGTTCCAGAGAATAAAATGTGACCGTCCGCTATGAATAAAGTCTGTAGAATCAGGGCATGACTAAGAAGTATAACCTGATTTTTAGCAGGAGGGATTTGCCTTGACTATATTGGATCTCGCCGCTCATATTGCCGATATGAAACATATTGACTACGAAAACACGCTGGCTGTTGCTTGTTTACTAGAATTATTATGTGAAAAAGGCTTTCTGTCTAAAGAAGAGTTTGCCGCTAAAGCATTAGACATGGACCAGGCCAGTCTCGCAGAAATATTACTCAAGCGCCGCTCTACTCTTTAATACCTACTTGCCTTGCTGACAAGAAAAACCGGGGAGTTCTCCCCGGTTTTTACTTTATAGCGCAGGTTCGATTAGCCCGTAGTTTCCGTCTTTGCGGCGGTACAAGACATTTACATCTTCGGTTTCCGCATTTGTAAATACAAAAAAATCATGATTAATCAGGTTCATTTGCAAAATAGCTTCCTCTGTGGTCATCGGCTTAACGGCGAATCTTTTTGTTTTAACAATCTTATACTCGTCCACATCTTCGTCATGTCCGCTGGCAACTGCCTCACTTTTGACTATACCACTCCGCAGTTTTCGAGAAATTTTCGTTTTATACTTTTCAATTTGCTTTTCCAGCTTTTCAATAACAAGATCAATGGATGTATACATATCAGTAGTTGACTCTTCACCCCGAAGCAGCATCCCGTTTACCGGTACTGTCACTTCAACTATATGACGACCTTTCTCCACAGTCAATACTACCGCTATGTCATTTAGAGCTTCAAAGTGCTTGGTGATTTTGCCTACACGTTTTTCAACATAATCTTTTAACGCCGGTGTAATTTCGATATTCTTGCCTCGAACAATTATAGCCATAACCCCAGCTCCTTTCAGAATCTTACTTAGTATTATTCCCTGCAAAGGGAAAAATTCCTGTCTGAAAATTGTTACAGCTAAAAATAATAATACGCCTCTAAAATTCAAAACCCGGCCAGGTTTACCTAGCCGGGAAGTTAATTACAGTTTGGTTACATTCGAAGCTTGCGGCCCGCGAGCGCCTTCAACGATTTCAAACTCTACCTGTTGACCTTCAACCAAGGTCTTGAAGCCTTGATCCTGAATCGCGGAAAAGTGAACGAAAACATCGCCACCATCTTCTCTTTCAAGGAAACCATACCCTTTTTCCGCGCTGAACCATTTTACTTTGCCGATCATTTACAAAATTCCTCCTAACAGTATACTGCAAGTCACTACGTGATGCAAAAACTACTATAGCATAACTGGATAATGGTGTCAATGCTGACGAACCCCTACACACTCTATAGTATCTTCGAAAGGAAGGCTTTTGTCCGTTCCTCCCGAGCATTTGTAAAGAAATTCTCCGGTGTCCCTTCTTCCACAATACGCCCTTCATCCATAAAAATAACCCGGTCTCCCACTTCACGGGCAAAGCCCATTTCATGAGTTACAACCACCATTGTCATTCCTTCTCGCGCTAACGCTTTCATAACATCCAGCACCTCATTGATCATTTCCGGATCAAGCGCCGATGTCGGTTCATCAAACAGCATAACCTTAGGACGCATCGCCAGTGCCCGGGCGATTGCCACCCGCTGCTGCTGTCCTCCTGACAGTTGTTCTGGATAAACCTCCGCCTTATCTGAAAGCCCGACCTTATTTAAAAGATCGTGGGCAATGCTTTCCGCTTCTGAACGGGTAATTTTACGCACTTTCATCGGTGCTAATATAATATTTTCCATCACGGTCTTATGCGGAAAAAGATTAAACCGCTGAAATACCA
This sequence comes from Bacillota bacterium, assembly GCA_017889725.1. GTDB lineage: Bacteria > Bacillota > Negativicutes > Sporomusales > CTSoil-080 > CTSoil-081. The sequence goes on from JAGGAE010000057.1 coordinate 10,703, forward strand.
TACCCACTTCGGTACGAACTTTATTAATATTAGCCTCACCGGTAAGAGGGATGCCATCGACTATAATTTCACCTGAAGTAGGTTCCTCAAGATAATTCAGGCAACGAAGCAATGTACTCTTCCCTGAACCACTCGGACCGATGATAACAACAACTTCTTTTTCTTTTATTTCGGCATTAATGCCTTTTAAAACGTGCAGCTTGCCAAAATTCTTATGTATCTCTTTAATGCTTATCATCAATCTTGTACCTCCGTTCAAGATAATCTACCAGCCGTGATATCGTCAGCGTCATCGCCAGATAAATTACGGCTACCG
>JAGGAE010000058.1 GCA_017889725.1 Bacillota bacterium
GCTAAGTCCGGTAATTCTCCCGTTAAATAGCGGTCAATATCATGGACATCAATATAAAAGGTACAGGAAACTTCCAAATACCCCTGTTCTTTTCCTTGGCTCAAATTACGGGCAACAAGAAGTCGTTCCCGTAATTGGCTGCATTCCTCCGGCGACGCAGTTACCTGCAAGCGTACTAATGGAACTCCATATTCCCGTAAAACATCCGGTAAGCTTAATCTCTCTGACATAAATTGCTTCACCCTTTCCATCATCTTTATTGCTTTTTCTGATTTATATATAAAAAGACCTTGCCTATAAATCATATAGGCAAGGTCTCACCAACAACGTAATGCTGCCAACAGAACCGGGGCCTCAGGCCCGTATTGACGACTCTGCTGTTTAAGGTTACTCCCCTTAACAATGTTCACTTTTCTCTAAGTATAAAGCACCTCCTCAGGCCTGTCAAGTGAAAAGATTTCCATACAATGGTTTCCTTAGGCTTTCCTACATTAATTTAGTCAGCACTTAATTTTTAGTATTTGTTATCCAAATCTATACAATATTGTAACAATCATCCGGTATGATTTATTATATATAACCGTAAAGGAGCAAAGATATGAAGAACATATTAAAAATCCTTTTAGCTGTTTTGGCAATTATGACGTTGTCTGTAAGTGCCTTCGCTCAGAATATGGATGCACCAAATCCAGGCAATCCACCCCCTCCTGGAATGCAAGGACAGCCACCCAACCTTGATAATGCCATTAAATCCACGCTTGGCTCCTTGGTGATGGACAACACCCTGAGCCGCGAACAAGCAATAACTGCATTGCAGTATTTCAACAAGGAATTCGCCGCTACAAAAAAACTTTCCCCTCCGGATCGTGAAAAATACATGAGTAAAAACAAAGAAGAAAAAAACGATCCACTCAATCTTCTTATAAAAGACGGAGTTATCACGCCAGCTCAAGCTGATGCTATTCAAAAAGCCCTTATGGAACAAATGCCTCCCCCCGGTGGTCCAGGCGGTCCTGGCGGAGGGGAAACTCTCAACATAAAAACCACAGCAACCTATAACTTTAACACAAAAGCCAATAAAACCAACATGACAATCAAGGCTTCCAAAAAAGATGAGTCGGGCGTAAAAACTACTGCCGGAGGCGTTTTGACATTGTCAAATTCAACCATTACCACAACCGGCGATTCCTCCTCTATGGATGGCAGCAGTTTTTACGGTCTTAACGCCGCCGTATTAGCCGAAGCAGCCAGCACCATAGACCTTACAAATTGCACAATCCGTACCAGTGGTACTGGTGCCAACGGTGTTTTTGCTTCTGGCAGCGGAGCACAAATCCAGTTAGAAGATGTTACGATTTATTGTACAGCGGACGGTGCTCATGGAGTTGACGCCACATTAAAAGGAACCTTATCACTGACAAATGTGGACATTACCACTGCAGGCGCACACGGTGCCGCAATCGCCACTGACCGAGGTGAAGGGACTATCACCGTGAGCGGCGGCACCCACCATACCTCTGGAGCCGCTTCTCCGGGTATTTATTCGACCGGTGATATCAAGATTTCCGGAGCGAATATTACCGCCACTGACTCTGAAGCCGCAGTAATCGAAGGTAAGAACTCGATTGTTTTAACTGACACCACACTCTATGGCGGAAAATTATGCGGAGCCATGCTATATCAAAGTTTTTCCGGTGATGCTGACGTAGGTACCAGCAAATTTATCATGACCGACGGATCATTAACAGCCGCAGAAGGACCTCTATTTTATGTCACTAATACCAACGCAGTTATTGAGCTAACCGCAACCAAACTCAATGCCTCTTCAAGCCAGCTTTTAAAAGCTTCTGCCGGGCGCTGGGGAACGTCCGGCACCAACGGTGCAACAGTTACCTTTATCGCTAATAACCAAGACCTTGTTGGCAATATCGACTGCGACAACATCAGTGCAGTCAATCTAACACTGGCAAACAATACTTCGCTTAAAGGCAGCGTCAACAATGCTAATGGCGGAACGGTAAACTTAGCCTTAGATAATACCAGCACCTGGAATGTAACAGGCACTTCCTACCTGACATCACTAACCGATGAAAATCAACTGCTGACGAATATTAAAGACAACGGCTTTACAATCTATTATGATGCAAACGCAGCGGCCAATTCATGGCTTGAAAAAAAGACCTATTGTCTAACCGATGGCGGAAAACTAACCCCTAAGCAATAACCAAATAAGGGAACGGACAAATCCTTCACAAAAAAGTGCGAAAGCGTTTAAAACGTTTTCGCACTTTTTCCATTCTCACTAGAAGCCTTTTTAGGGAATAAACAAGGCCACTTTTTTCCCCTTCGACTCCATTTTTTTCGCTAATTCTTCCAACGTCCCGTACTCCATAGCTTGCCCAAGGCAATGATGGACACAGGAAGGTTTTTCCCCTTTAGCCACCCGTTCCTTACACAAATCGCAAAGCACGGTAGGAACAGGTATGTAGTCCCACTCCCATTCTTCCCCGTTAACCTGCCAGGGGCCAACCTCAGTAAGTTTGATACCCCACTTGCCGCGGGGTATATTATGTTCGTTCCGGCAAGCGACTTCACAGCTATGACATCCGGTACAATACTCATAGTCAATTAACAGCCCATTACGCGACATTTTCTTTTCCTCCAGTCATTTGTCTTGAAATTCCGCCCCTAATTACTCGGTCTTATAAACTTTACAGAGGATGCTCTTGAACGGAGCACCAAAGCCAAGCTTACCAATATGTTTATGTGGGATTAACGTGTTGATATTAGATTCCCACACACCAAACAGACTAGGCTCTGCCGCCGGTTTTTCAGGATACCACCAACCATGTGCGGCATGGACCACTTTAGGATGAATCGTTGGCGTCAGATGAGCTTTTTCTTTCGCTTTGCCAAACATATTTTCCATGTAAACCCAGTCCCCTTCTTTTATACCTAAGTTCGCAGCCGTATCGGGATGAATTTCCATAATAGGATCTGGCGTAATCTCCCTTAGAGTCGAAATTTGCCGGTGTTCCGAATGGAAGGAGGTAAAAGTCCTAGCTCCGGTAGTTAAAATTAAAGGATATTCCTTAGCCAATTCCGGCGTACTAACGGGACTATAAAAGGGTTCTTTATAATACGGCAACGGATCTTCTCCCCACATCTCGAAAAGGGTAGAACTTAACTCAACTTTACCGGTTACAGTATTAAAACCCGGTTCCCCGTCAGCCCGCAACAGTCCTTTTTCGTGCTTACGGTAGGTATATCCCGGCTGGTATATACCCATTTCCCTTAAATCGTTAAAATCAAACCCTAGTTCCGGTTTAAGCTGGTCATCAAAGAATTCCTCCACACTGTTCCACGGCCAAGCTTCCGGATTCAGACGTTTACCTAATTCGATACAAACTTCAATATCTGATTTACACTCACCTACCTCGAACGCTTTATTCATAGCCCCTACAAATATGGCATTGCGGCCAAAATGAGTAATTACCACACCATCATGTTCCGCAAAGGTAGGAAGCGGCAAAAAGATATCTGCAAAAGCAACCGCCGTCGGAGTCATAAAACAATCCTGCACGACATTGAACTCTAACGACTTCAGAGCCCGATACCACCGGTCCGGCTGCGCCGAGTTGGTGGGCGTAATAAAGTTACTGCTATTGAACCAGCCCATCCGAAGCTTATAGGGCTTACCGGTCTCCAGTGTATCCAAAGTTTCATCCGGATGTGTGGTCGCTAAAGCCATGCTTAGTGCGGGCCACTCCTTAGCTCCTATACGCTTTTCCCACAGTTCTTCAGATAACTCACTTCGTGTTTCCACTCGCCATTTCCCCAGCAGCGTTGCCGGTGGCCCAAGCGTTATACCTCCGGGCACATCCAAGTTGCCAGTGATTGCACTAATTGCAAGAATCGCGTGCCCAAGCTGAACCCCATTGGGATTCTCATCCACAGCCAACCCCCATTGAATGGCAGTCGGTTTGCTCTTTGCTATTAACCGGGCTACTTCTACAATTTTTTCTTTTTTAACCCAAGTAATCTCTTCCACCCTTTCCGGTGGATACTCCTGTACCCGTTCTTTTAGCTCATCAAAACCATAGCACCATTTATCAACAAATTCGTGATCATACAAATCTTCATTAATAATAACGTGAAGCAATCCTAAAGCCAGCGCAGTATCAGTACCCGGTCTCAATTGCAGACGATGCGCCGCCCTGGTGCTTAACCAATTAATTCGTGGATCAACCGAAATAATCTTTGCGCCCCGTTTCATCATATCGATAAGAGAATGACCGTAAAATCCATCCGGGTTTGACATAAGAGGCATCTTACCCCAGAGTACAATATATTCAGGAACCTTATACTCCGGATTATCATAACGGTCAGGGAAATGTCCGGCGAAATCAATTTCCGGATAACCGGCTCCTAATATATAATCAGTAATCGCACAGCGCGGTCCGTAACACGACCATCCGCTCAAGGGATAGCACACATTGGGTGTGCCAAGCGATGCAAACCCCAACGGATAATAATACAAACACGCTTCTCTTCCCGTGCCTCCAAACACAATAATAGACTCGGCACCATAATTCTTTTTGATGGCATTGGTTTTCTCCACAATAATATCCCAGGCCTCATCCCAAGAAATCTGCTGCCACTTGTTCTCCCCTCTTTCACCCACACGCTTCATGGGATGAGTGATACGTTGAGGATGATGTACATATTCAGGCAGCGATAAACATCTTACACATAGACGTCCCTGGCTGATAGGGTGCTCTGCATCTCCCTCGACCTTTACCAGTCTGCCATCCTTTATATGAAGCTTCATTCCACATCCGACAGGGTGATCTCCCGGTGGCGACCAGCCACACGTTCTAACAGTATAACAGCCATTTTGCTGCTCTTTCCATTCCTTTTTCATACCTTTCACCCACCCTTTGCTTTGTACTTCTTATTATCGTTAATAGCAAAAAATGTGCCATTGTTTATCAACCATTCGGGGTCAGCTTATTCTCCCGCTTAAAACTATGAGTGACCTATCCAACTTATATTTTCAAATCTCTTTTTGAGACTAAAAATTCATTTTAGGAATTTTTGATATAAAAAAAGAGCCTGCTTTTAGCAAACCCTCATCGAAAAAGAAATACCCAAAATGCCGTCTCTTACTATGTCCAAACCCGCCGCTCGCAGGTGGGCATCCTAAAGATATGCTTTTGCCTTCCACTCAAAAGATGGCCTGGCAGCTGCATACCATCGGATTCCCCGTTTATAAAAGTAGGTTGGACATATTAAAGAAAACGGGCATCTCAGGTAACATTTGATATATTAACATAAAACAATCTTTTGTGCAACAAGCATAGCCTTGCCACATATAGGAATTTAATTTAGAAAGCTCTTGGGTGCCTAAAAAAAAGCACAGCATCAAGCTACTATCCTTTTCTTATTATTTTTTAATAATCGTTATTTTAGTTATAGTTACCGGAGTAACTGGCTTATCATTCTGGCCGACTCTTACTTTACCTATAGCCCTTACAACCTCCATGCCTTCAATTACTTTACCAAAAACAGCATGTTTGTTATCCAGCCAAGGAGTTGCATCGAGCGTAATAAAAAATTGTGAACCGCCGGTATTGGGGCCTGCATTCGCCATTGACAGAACCCCTTCCCCATTATGCCGGAGGGCCTTGTTAAATTCATCCGGAATAGAATAACCGGGACCGCCGGTACCATTGCCCTTTGGATCTCCGCCCTGAATCATGAAACCGTCAATAACTCGGTGGAAGATTAAACCGTTGTAAAACCCCTTGTTAACAAGAGAAATAAAGTTCTGACTGGTCCCAGGCGCCTTATCTTCAAACAGTTCAACCTTAAAGTTGCCCAACGATGTTTCAAATACGGCAATGGAGTTAGCACTATTGCTTGCATTGATCTCACTTTCTTGCAGTGCCTTATTATCCGGCGCAACCTGTGACTTGGCGTTACTCGCACAGGCAGTAACCATGCTCAAAATACCCAAAAGAATTAACACAGAAACTAACTTTCTTCCCAATGAAAAGCCTCCCGTTCTTTTATATACTAGCTCCCTAAGTATATCACATTCTACCAAAATTAACACATTTTGCCGACTCAATAAGCGGTGGTACCACTTGCTTTTTACGCGACATAACCCCCGGCAAATACCATAACCCGTCTCCATTTTCCAATCCAAACGCTTGACGCACAATGGATTTCGCCGTACCCATACATAAAAGATGAGTCGCTTCCTTAATAATGTCCGTGACCATAAGTATCGACATATCCGCCTGCTCCCGCTGACGCAAAATATCCAACGCTTCGAAAACCTCATTTTTTAAAATTAACACAGCTTCAGGTTCCAGCACCGATATTTGCGAAATACAAACTCTAAAATCCCCCATCTGACACTCCTTCATATCATTAGCGACCATGTCCCCAGGGGATAAACCATTGAGAGCAGCTCCCGATTTTAACACCGCCATCCCAAACTGTTCCATATCCATTCCTGCAATCTTAGCTAACCGTTCCGCAGTCTCCCGGTCTATTGCCGTCGATGTAGGTGACCGGAAATATAACGTATCAGAAGTAATAGCCGCTAAAAGCAATCCTGCAATATCAGCAGGTATTTCAATCCCCCGATGCCAGTGCATATTGGCCACAATAGTAGCTGTTGAACCTACCGGCTCGTGCCTGATAAAAATAGGTTCCCCTGTTTGAAGCCCACCCAACCGGTGATGATCCACAATTTCAATAATATTAGCTTCCTCTATTCCCTCCACCGCCTGAGTTTGTTCATTATGATCAACCAAAATTACTTTTTCCCTTTCCCTTACGATAAGCCCATCCCGATTAATAAGACCTACTAATTTCCCCGACTCAATAACCGGATAATAACGGTATTTAGTCGCAATCACTACCTGTTTAATGTCCGACACCAAATCGGTTGGCTTAAA
>JAGGAE010000059.1 GCA_017889725.1 Bacillota bacterium
GCTGGAGGTGGTCGGAGCAAGGGAAAACAACCTAAAAAATATTTCGGTTAAATTTCCTTTATCGGTATTTACAGCAGTGACCGGGGTGTCAGGGTCCGGGAAAAGTACGCTGGTTAACGAGATACTGTTTAAAGGATTGACCAGCCGCTTACATGGAGGACGTCAACGACCGGGAGAGCATACCGATATTCGTGGTATTGATTATATTGACAAAATTATTGATATTGATCAATCTCCTATTGGCAGAACACCGCGTTCTAATCCGGCTACTTATACTAGTTTGTTTGATTCCATTCGGGAAATGTTCAGTCAGACACCGGAAGCCAAAATGCGCGGCTACAAACCCGGCCGATTTAGTTTTAATGTCAAAGGAGGCCGGTGCGAAGCCTGCAAGGGGGACGGTATAATAAAAATAGAAATGCACTTTTTACCGGATGTGTACGTTCCCTGCGAAGTATGCAAGGGAGCCAGGTATAACCGGGAAACCCTTGAGGTGCGTTATAAAGGGAAAAGCATCTCTGAGGTACTGGATATGGTGGTAGATGAGGCGGTTGATTTTTTTGCCAATCAGCCTAAAATTCATCGTAAACTCGAAACCTTGCGGGATGTCGGTTTAGGCTATATCAAGCTGGGGCAACCGGCGACAACACTAAGTGGAGGTGAAGCCCAGCGGGTTAAATTGGCGACGGAACTTGCCCGCCGCAGCACCGGTAAGACATTGTACATCTTAGATGAGCCCACTACCGGCCTTCATACGGCGGATATTCATCGGCTACTGGAAGTTCTGCAGCGCTTGGTCGATGGAGGAGATACGGTAGTAGTGATTGAACATAATCTTGATGTTATTAAAACCGCCGATTATATTATCGATCTGGGGCCTGAAGGAGGCAGCCGCGGTGGAACGGTGATGGGAAAAGGAACGCCGGAAGACATTGTGGCTATCTCCGATTCTTACACTGGTCAGTTTTTGGGGCCGATATTGGAACGGGATGCGAAATAGAAAATAAAAAGGCGGGCCGATGGGCCCGCCGGTTTAGGATTACATTTTCATTTGCCGGGTGATAAACTGAGTGTCAATATCGCCGCTGCAAAATTGCGGATTATTGAGAATGCGGCGGTGAAAATCAATGGTGGTTTTGATGCCTTCAATACGGAATTCCGCCAGTGCCCGCTTCATAGTGCGAATGGCTTCGCCGCGGGTACGTCCTTGGGCGATAACCTTCGCGATTAAAGAGTCATAGTAAGGCTGAACCACGCTGCCGGTGCATACACCGCTGTCTACGCGAACATTGGGGCCGCCTGGCTGGTGATAAAAGGTGATTTCCCCAGGGAAAGGAAGAAAATTCATTTCTGGGTCTTCTGCGTTGATTCGGCATTCGATGGCGTGCCCGGTGAATGTGATATCTTCCTGCCTGAGCGACAAGGGTTCACCAATGGCTAATTGTATTTGGGTCTTAACCAGGTCGATGCCGGTCACTGCTTCGGTTATGCCGTGCTCAACCTGAATTCGGGGATTAATTTCCATGAAATAAAAATCCCCGCCGTTTTTATCCATTAAAAATTCCACAGTTCCGACATTAGTATAGTGAACACTGCTGGCTGCCCGGATGGCCAATTCGCCCACTTTTTGCCTCATAGCAGGGGTAAGGGCGCTAGAAGGAGCTTCTTCCAGCACTTTTTGATTACGACGCTGCAAGGAACATTCCCGTTCGCCCAAATGGATAATATGGCCATAGCTGTCTGCTACAATTTGGACTTCGATGTGACGGGCGTCGGCAATATATTTTTCTAAGAAGAATAAGGCATTGTCATTAGAGGAGGCGGCAATTTTTTCTGCTGCCCTATAAAGATCTTGTTCGCTGTAAGCTACATGAATTCCGCTACCGCCGCCGCCAGCCGCCGGTTTAATGATGACCGGATAACCGATTTCTTTTGCGGCACTGCTTAGTTCGGCCACGTTGTTTTTTGGCTCGCTGCCTTGTGCCATAGGAAGACCAGCTTGCAGCATAGCGGAGCGGGCTGCATCCTTGTTGCCCACTTTGCGAATGGTATCGGCGCGGGGCCCTACGAAAACTAAGCCGGCCTGAACGACCATATCCGCAAAGTCCGCGTTCTCGGATAAAAAGCCATAACCGGGATGAATGGCATCGGCCTGTGAGGCGAGTGCCGCGGCAATAATAGCTTCTCCATATAAATAGCTGTTTTCAGCCGGAGCCGGTCCGATGGGATAGGCGGCATCTGCCAGGTGCACATGCAAAGCGTCAACGTCGGCTTCGGAATATACAGCAACAGTTTCAATGCCAAGTTCCTGACAGGCGCGTATAACTCTGACAGCTATTTCGCCTCTATTAGCGATGAGCAGTCGTTTAAACATAACATAGACCTCCAATTATCTTAAATAAGTTACTATTAGTTATTAATAGCTGGTGCTATGATGTATTATAATACAAATGAATGAGCAAAGCAAACAAATCATACAATTCCATGCCCGTATAGTGTCTGTGATTTAGGTGAATTTATGATGGCGGATGGTTTACTGATAGTTATTTATAATACGGAGGAAAACATGACCAGAGACGTAGAGGAAAAGCTGGTTCTTTTGCCTGATAAACCAGGTGTTTATCTCATGAAGGATAGCCAAGGGCGAATTATATATGTGGGAAAGGCCATTAATTTAAAGAATCGGGTACGGTCCTATTTTCAGTCCAGCCGTAATCATTCTGTCAAAGTACAGTCAATGGTAGCTAGGATTGCTGATTTCGAATATATTATTACCGGCAGTGAAATGGAAGCGCTCATTCTAGAGTGCAATTTGATAAAAAAACACCGCCCGAAATATAACATAAGCTTAAAAGATGATAAAAGTTTCCCCTATATAAAAGTTACAGTCAATGAACCTTTTCCGGTTGTGATAGTAACCAGAAAAGTGTTGAAAGATGGAGCTAAGTACTTTGGGCCGTATACCAATGCCGGAGCTGTACACGAGACACTTCGGCTATTAAAACGATTGTTTCCTCTGCGAAGCTGCCGCTCTCTGGAAGGCGGACGGCCGTGCTTACAATATCATATAAAGCGTTGCCTGGCTCCGTGCTCAGGCCAGGTGGACACGCAAGTATATGGGGAAATGATAAAGGCGATATGCTTGTTTCTCGAAGGGCGAAGTGATGTGGTGGCTAAAGAATTGCGGCAAAGGATGGCGGTTGCCGCAGAAAAAATGGAGTTTGAGCAAGCGGCTAGAATAAGAGATCAGCTTATTGCAGTTGAGGCTGTAATAGAAAAACAGAACATCGTTACCGGGGCCGGTGACCAGGATGTTGTTGGGATGGCCCGGTCGGCTGTTGGGTGCTGTGTACAAGTCTTTTTTGTGCGCAGCGGAAAAATGGTAGGACGCGATTTTTATATGGTCAATGGCGGAGAGGAAGAGGCGGAGGCCGATATTCTAGCCGCTTTCATTAAGCAGTATTACAGCCGTTCCACCTTTGTCCCGCGGGAAGTATTGTTGCCTGTTGAATTACCGGACTGCGAGCTGTTGACAGGGTGGATGAGTAATCTCAAGGGGAGCCATGTTAGCGTAGAAATACCGAAACGGGGTGTTAAAAGGGACTTAGTGGTTATGGCTATGGATAATGCCGCCACAGTACTTAAAGAACAAGCAGCCCGTCTTGAAACGGATGCCGAGCGTACCGGCGGAGCTCTAACCGAGCTGGCAGAGTACCTGAGTCTGGCGGTTCCGCCCGAGCGGATCGAATGCTTTGATATTTCTCATATACAAGGGGCCGAAACAGTAGCGTCAATGGTAGTCTTTGAGGGGGGAATGCCTTATAAGGATGGCTACAGGCGTTATAAACTGACAACGGTGGAAGGGAAACCCGATGATTTTAAGTCCATGCAGGAAGTATTAACACGGCGCTATCGGGAAAGAAGTGGATCGCTTCCTGATCTTATTGTCATTGACGGCGGAAAAGGGCAGCTGAGTTCGGCACTGGAAGCGATAAGAGGAACGGGGCTGAATGATGTACCTGTAGTTGGTTTAGCTAAAGAATTTGAACATATTTTTCGTGAAGGTACTACAGAACCGCTAATATTGCCGCGCAACTCCAAAGCCCTCTATCTTATGCAACGAATTCGGGACGAAGCCCACCGAACGGCGATCGGTTACCATCGTAAACTTCGTTCGCGGAGGAATATGGTATCGGTTTTGGACCATATTCCTGGCATAGGTGCAAAAAGGCGCAAGGCGCTATGGGATCATTTCGGGAGTTTGGCAAAGATAAAAGCTGCCGACGTCGAGGCACTGGCGGCAGTGCCGGGAATGAACAAAGCGGCGGCGGCAGCAGTTTGTGAATTTTTCCAGGGGGGAGAAAAATGATCGCTGAGCTTACGGGCATTATCTTGGCTGGGGGCCTAAGCACACGCATGGGCAGAGATAAGGCAAGCTTGCCGTGGGACGGAACTGATTTGTTGCACACGGCTCTAAACGTACTGGCTCCGGTATGTAGTCAGCTTATCGTAGTCAGTAATGTTGAAAGGAACATTCTGGTGCCGGGAGTGTGGGTAGTACATGACCTATTTCGAGGCTGTGGGCCGTTGGGCGGAATTCATGCTGGCATTTCTGCATCGCGTACGGAATGGAATTTTGTTGCCGCTTGCGACATGCCTTGCCTTAATGGGCAGGTAGTGGAGTATATGGCAAAAAATAGAAAGGAATACGATGTGCTGGTTCCGTTTATCGCTAATCACTACCATCCTCTTCATGCGATGTATCACAAACGGTGTCTGCCCCGGATACGGGCTTTGTTGGAACAGGGTAACTACCGTATGACTGCTCTTTTTGCCACTCTTAATGTAGGTTTGATGGAAGAACGGGAATTGGCCTTGTTTGATGAATCCTATGCCATGCTTAGCAATTTAAATAGTCCGACAGATATAAAAAATTTGCTAAACAATCTTGAATAAAGGCTTCTTTTATGGACCATACTACAAACGTAAAGGGTTCGTAATGGTCGAGCCAAGGCTGGTATCGGATCGAAAGGTTCGGTATTGGTCGGCCAAAGAGTGGTGCCGGGTCTAACGGGCTCGGTATTAGTCGGCGGGCAGATCGGTATATGTCTTGTAAGGCTGTACGGCAGCCCAACTGTTGTCGTGTGGTCAAAAGGGATGTGTGCCGGTCGAGCTAAGATTGTCAGGGGTGCCGGAGTGGTTTTCCCGGAAAACCGTTAAAAGGGGTCTATTGCAGTCGGGAGATTGCAGTAGGTTCGGCAGGGACTTCTGACAGTCGAGCAAAGGCTGGTATCTGTTGTGTAATGCTTGTGCGTAGTCGAAAGATTGCGTATAGGTATGTAATGATGGATGCTGGCTGTAGCGTAGATCATTACGGGCTCTTTTTCCATTAATTTTAATGGTGTAATTATTGCATCGCAGTCAAATGATGCTGTACAATAGAAGTAAAGTCAAGAGTTGGAATTTATGAAAAGGAGCGATTATGATGGCAAAATGGGTTTGTACAGTTTGCGGTTATGTATATGATGAAGCCGCAGGGGATCCTGACCATGACATAGCTCCAGGAACCAAATTTGAAGATATTCCCGATGACTGGGCTTGTCCGTTATGTGGTGTCGGCAAGGATCTTTTTGAACAGGAATAATATACATAATAAGATTTGGGTATGAGCGAGCGATACCCTCTGATTAAACACCAGTATCGTGTTTATGAAGGGGGTTTTCGTATGCCATTGGTTTGTTGATTTTATAATTTATATGGATAATATATAAAAAAATAGCAGGTAATTTTGTACTACGGGTCGAAATTTACAAAAAAATGTCGTGATGACAGCGATTTCAAGGAATGAAAGGCGGTGAATTATGACTAAAAATAGGGAGGAACAGCTATGGGATACGCGTTTTATTAGCACCATGAAGTCGTTGGCTCCGGGGACAATGTTTCGGGATGGTCTGGAAAATGTTATACGGGCAAAAACCGGGGCCTTGGTAGTTTTAGGGGATTCAGCCAAAGTTCTGGAAGCAGTTAGCGGCGGATTTGCCATAAACTGCGATTTTTCACCAGCTGCATTTTACGAATTGGCTAAAATGGATGGCGCAATAATTTTATCCGGCGATGCAAAGAAAATATTATACGGAAATGCCCAACTGGTTCCTGACGCTTCGATTGCCACAATGGAGACCGGGACACGCCACCGCACGGCGGAACGAATGGCGCGGCAAACCGGAGTGCTTATTATTGCTATTTCACAAAGGCGTAATGTTATTACCCTATACTTAGGGAACTTAAAGTATACGCTAAAAGATATTACTGTAATTTTAAGTCGTGCAAATCAAGCACTGCAGACGCTGGAAAAATATCAGTCTATTTTGGCGAGGGGCCTCAATACGTTGAGTGCTTTAGAGTTTGAGGATATGGTTACTCTGAGCGATGTCGCTGTGGCCGCGATTCGGGCGGAACAAGTTGGGCGTATTGCCACTGAAATTCGGCGCAGTATTATTGAACTGGGCAGTGAAGGCCGGTTAATCAGTATGCAGGTAGATGAATTAATGCCTAAGGAAGACGAAGTACTGCTGCTGGTAAAGGATTATTGTGTCAGCGCTGATGCGGCCACCCATGAAAGTGTGCGGGAACAAATTGCCGAATTGCCGGAGGAAAATCTCGATCCCTATAATGTTTGCCGGATATTTGGGTATGGAGTTACCCCCAATACGATAGATGTGCTTGTTGCGCCTAGAGGCTATCGTTTATTAAATCGTATACCTCGTTTGCCAATGGCGGTAATGGAAAATTTGGTAGGGTATTTTAAAACACTGAAACGTATTTATACTGCTAGTATTGAAGAACTTGA
>JAGGAE010000060.1 GCA_017889725.1 Bacillota bacterium
ATCATTCAATCCCTTCGTTCTTCTTCGTTCCAGCTTCGATTAGGCGGAGTGATCGGTAAAAAGGCACAGCTGGCAAATGGCGGCAATCGCCAGGTATACGGCAAGCTCTCTTGGGTACACGAGTTTGATGGGGACAGCCAAACGGTTGTCAACCAAGCCACTTTTGATTCCAGCTTAAAAGACAGCCAGGTGGTCGCCGGTCTAGGATTCATCGAAGATACTGACAAACACCAGGTGTATCTGGATGTAGAAAAATCCTGGGGTAACACCACCAGCAAGCTGTGGGGTGCCAATATCGGCTACCGTTGGAAAATTTAAAACATTAAAATAGGGGACAAGATTCTGCCAGATTCCGGCAGGACCGATCTCCTACAAAGATGCTCTTTTCCCCATGTGGATAAGAATATCCACAGCGTTTACCCATATTAATTCTGGAAAACGCTCTTATTATCCAGGGTTTTCCCCCAACTTATCCACAGCCGAAGAGGTTTTGTGTATAATTTTGTTGATAAGTCCCCTTTTTTTTGCTGAAAATCCATGTTTCAAGAGCCTTCAGTGATTTTGGATATCAATTGTGGATAATTTCCCTTGTATTCACAAAGTTAAAACTGTTCATGGATCAACCTCTTTAACACAAAGCGGGAGGTAATTCGGGTACCGAATTACCTCCCGTTCTCTATCCTTCCTTACTCAAGACCTAGCGGCATAAACTCTTAACAGGATATAGGCCGACTCCAGTCTACCAATACCTCAGTATATTCCCAAAGATGAGTAAGCACAACTTCTAACGCATCAACACTATCTGTGGGAATAAGTGTTTCCGCCTCAAAATCTTCTAACGTATTTTTTGCCATCCGAAAAACATGCTCCTGATGCAGATACTTTTCCACAGCCTGTTGTTTTTCCCGGTTTCCCAGCACTACTTTTATATTTTTACTAGCAGGATCATATTCTATATAACCGTTGTCATTACCATAGTGAATGGCAACCCGAAAGAGATCTCCCATACAGCACATCCTCTCCAATTAGTACTGGTTAAGAATACGCCTTTCTTATAGAAAACTCCTCCCTCTTCTGATAATTCCCATCAAGCGTCCTTACCAACATTGCCCTTCTTCGGTATTATTCTTTAACTGAAGCAACATGTTATTCGCTTCTTCCAGTTTATCTACTTTCAGGACAACTCTGGCACCCTCAGACCCGGTGGTAGCAAAAGCATATACGTATTCTACACTAATACCACCATTAGCTAACAGCATTATTTTATTCAAAAGCCCACCCGGTGTGTCTTCGATCTTTAATGCCAAGACCGGTGTTATCTTAACAGCGTAGTCAGCTGCATGAAGAATTTTCTCTACTTTCT
Organism: Bacillota bacterium; assembly: GCA_017889725.1. Classification (GTDB taxonomy): domain Bacteria; phylum Bacillota; class Negativicutes; order Sporomusales; family CTSoil-080; genus CTSoil-081. The sequence continues at coordinate 1,364 of JAGGAE010000060.1, forward strand.
CAGGTTCACTGACCACCATGCGCATAATCCCAAAATCGGCGGTATCGGCCACTGTCATGGCCCGAAGATTCACTCCATGCTCATGCAGGACGCTAAGCACCTTAGCCAATGTTCCTTTCCGGTTTTCCAGAAATACTGATATCTGCTGTACAATCATGGATAAACCACCTCTTTCCGTTATAATTTTCGATTATCAATTACCCGTTTGGATTTACCTTCACTGCGTTCCAATGACTTGGGATTTACCAGCCGCACTTTGGCGCTGATCTGAAGTACGCTGGATAAAGCCGCTTTTATCTTGCGTTCCAGTTCCTCCATCCCTTTGACTTCATCAGTAAACATTTCTTCGTTTATTTCCACTAGTACGGTCAGTATATCCAAATTATCTTCCCGGTCCACTATAAGCTGATAATGCGGTGAAGTATTCCCAATGCTAAGCAATACACTTTCCACTTGGGACGGGAACACATTGACCCCACGAATAATGAGCATATCATCGCTGCGTCCCATAATTCTTCCCATCCGAACCAATGTCCGACCGCAATCACAAACACTGCGGTCTAAGAAAGTTAAATCGCGGGTACGGTAGCGAACTAACGGCATACCTTCTTTGGTAATGGTAGTAATAACCAGTTCCCCTTTTTCGCCGTCCGGTAACACTTCGCCTGTTAAAGGATTTATAATTTCGGGATAAAAATGATCTTCACTAATATGTAAACCGTTCTGACACAGACAATCGCAGGCAACCCCCGGACCAATGATTTCGCTCAAGCCGTAAATATCAAGCGCCTTGATTCCCAGGCGTTTTTCAATTTCACGGCGCATGTTCTCAGACCACGGCTCAGCGCCGAAAATCCCGGCTTTTAGCGAAAACTCGCTGAGCTCGAGTCCCATTTCGCGAATCGTCTCGGCAATAACCAGTGCGTAAGACGGCGTACACGCGAGTACCGTTGTGCCAAAATCCTTCATGAGCATAATCTGCCGGGCCGTATTGCCGGTTGATATGGGAATAACCGAAGCACCTAACAGTTCTGCGCCATAATGGGCTCCCAATCCGCCGGTAAATAAACCATAGCCATAAGCTATCTGTATACAGGAAGTCTTTGAGGCCCCGCTATAGCTAAAGGCTCTGGCCATAACTTCAGCCCATATGTCAAGGTCGCGTTTGGTATAGCCTACTACCGTCGGCTTGCCTGTAGTACCGCTGGAGGCATGAATACGGACAATTTCCGTTAATGGGACAGCAAACAATCCGTAGGGGTAATTATCTCTCATGTCTTGTTTGATAACAAAAGGTAACTTCTTTATATCCTCTAAGGTTGTAATATCTGCCGGTAACAGCCCTTCCGCCTGCATTTTACTGCGGTAAAACGGCACCTGCCGGTAGACCCTTTCTACCGTTGCCTTCAGCCTGGAAGTTTGCAGTTCTATCATATGATTCCGTTCCATAGTTTCAATCGGTTTATTCCAGTACACCTTTTCCCCTCCCAAAGTTCCTGTAATGTTTTAAAATACAAAAGCGGTCAAATAAACGAAAAAGACCCCAGCAAAAAGTTTCCTGAAACTTTCCGCTAGGGTCTTTTATACCCACGGTGTGACCTCACCTCTGAAGTCTTGTACCGCTTGGACCAGACGCTCGAAAGCCGGAACCCTAGGCACACTTCCATATAGAGTACATTATAGTAGATACGCCCCCAACGGTCAAGTATCGGACTCTTCCCGGCGATGTGCCGGTTTTAACAGAGTCAAAGGAGCTCTTGCCGCCTTACCAAGCTGAACCGCTTCCGCTAACAGCTCCTTCTGGCTATGCACCTTTTTCCGCCGCCGGTCAGCCCGGCAATATACAGCATCCGACCGCATAACATGCGCCTTCTCCGTATCCTGTAAGAGCAACTCCAAAATGCCTTTGGTGCGCGCCTTATGCTCCGAGTCATTCACAGGAAAAAGTAACTCGACCCGATCGTTAAGATTACGAGTCATCCAATCGGCACTGGAAAGATAAATTTGCTCGTCACCGCCGTTAGCAAAATAAAATACCCGGCTATGCTCCAAAAAACGCCCCACAATGCTGCGTACGGTAATATTTTCGCTGACACCACGTAGTCCCGGACGCAGAGTACAAATGCCGCGCACAATGAGATCGATTTTTACCCCGTCACAAGATGCTTCGTACAGTTTTACAATTAAAGGCGTATCTACCAGGGAATTAATCTTCGCGATTACCCGGGCCGGTTTACCTTCTTTGGCAAACGCGCTCTCGCGTTCCAACAAATCATAAAATTTTTGTCGGAGACCAATGGGGGCAACCCCCAGCTTATTCCACACCGGCGGATCAGAGTAGCCGGACAATACGTTAAAAAAGGCGGAAGCATCCGCTCCGATCTGATCATTTGCGGTCAAAAGGCCGATATCGGTATATTGCCTGGCCGTAGATTCATTGTAGTTGCCTGTGGCCATGTGTACATAGCGCTTAATGGCACCATATTCCCGTCTTACCACCAGCGCGATCTTGGCATGGGTTTTAAGGCCAACCAGTCCGTAAATAACATGGCATCCCGCATCTTCCAGCCGTTTTGCCCACTGAATATTGGTTTCTTCATCAAACCGCGCCTTAAGTTCCACCAGTACAGTGACCTGCTTGCCGTTTTCTGCCGCTTCCGCTAAAGCCCGGACAATCGGCGAATCGCCCCCTACCCGGTAAAGCGTCTGTTTTATGGCCAGCACCTCCGGATCAACAGCCGCCTGCCGGATAAAATCAATGACCGGCGTAAACGATTCATACGGGTGATGCAATAATATATCCTTCGCGCTAATAGCCGCAAACAAATCTTCCTTGCCTACCAGCCCCGCCGGAACAGCAGGAATAAAAGCAGTATACAAGAGCTGCTCCGCACCGACCGCTTCGCCGAATTTCATAAAACAAGATGTATCAATAGGCCCCTGAATATCATAAACGCTTTTCTCCTTGATCTTCACACCATCAATGATAAACTTGCGCAGTCCCTTGTTAGTAGTTTTTCCAATTTCCAAGCGAACAGCTTCCCCCCGTTTACGCTGCCGGAGAGATTTTTCCACCTCGGCTAAAAGGTCCTCCGCCTCTTCCTCATCAATGGTTAAATCGGCGTTCCGGGTAATTCGAAAGGGCACAATGGTTTTAATACTGTAGCCAAGAAAAAGATCATCACAATACGTTTGAATGATCTCTTCCAAAAATATAAAGGTTTTCTTATTTCCGTGATCGGGAAGCTTAACCAGGCGTGGAAGCACCGCCGGCACTTGGATGACGGCAATTTTCTGTTCATTTTTCCCGTGCTTTATTTCCACCGCCAAATTCAAGGTACGATTGGCCAAAAAGGGAAACGGATGGCTGGAATCCACGGCAAGAGGAGTAATAACAGGAAAAATCGTCGTACGGTAATACTGCTCCGTCCATTCGCGTTGCTGGCCGGTCAACCGTGACATAGACGCGAATTGTATGCCATACCTCTCCATTTGTTCCTCTAAATTACGCAAATAACGATACTGCTTCTGCACCAGCTTCCGTGTACTCTCGTTTATCTTCTCCAACTGCTGGGCCACAGTCAGCCCGGCCGCATCCTTTTTATTTATCCCGCTTTCCAGGCGTTGCTGAAGTCCCGCCACCCGGATCATAAAGAATTCATCCAGGTTAGACCCTGTGATCGCAATAAACCGCAACCGTTCTAATAGGGGATTGTTCTCTTCCGCCGCTTCTTCCAGTACACGACAGTTAAACTTAAGCCAGCTTAACTCCCGGTTTATAAAATAATCCGGTTTAATCAACATAACAACCAACCATCCTGCCATTAATTAGTATCGCCGTACTACGGCTTTCAGCCCAAACACCTGCTCGAAATACTCCGTCTTATCTAAAAAAGTCCATTCTTCCAAAGAAATATCCTGTTCGGAATGAACATCTAATATCATTTCTTCGGCATGTAACGCCACCTTGCCAATAGTAATCTTTTGAAAGTGGCTGCGGTCAAGGGCGTCCGCCAGCCGAATAATAGCAACCAATTTTGAAACGGTGCGTCTCCCCTCCGGCGACAGAGCGGCAAACTCAGTCTCTGTAGGAACCGGAGTTTTGCTGGAATGATATAAAGCAATATTGGCCATCATAGTTTTTTCTTCTTCGGAAAAGCCAAAAATATCCGTTGACGAAATAATCAGATAGGAATAAAAATAATGCCGTCGTAAACTGATAAACTTACCTACATCATGTAGTATAGCCGCCACTTGCAATAAAAATCTTTCCCTGACGCCCAATCCGTGCACTTTTACCAGCTTATCAAACAGTAACAACGCCGCCTCTTCCACCCACAAAGCATGCCGTTTGTCATACTTATACTTGCGGCCAAGAGCATGGACCAGACTAATCATTTGCTCTTCAATAACCTTCTTCCAACTGTCACCGGTTTTTTCGCCAATATCTGAAATAATAATGCCATCACCAAATTGCGCACCGGATACAACAATATCTTCGACATTGGCTAAATCCAAGATCTGCTTATATAATACAATGGTAGGCAGTACCATTTCAGCCCGCTGTTGAGAAAGACCAAACTCCTGCATAACTTGAGGCAGGTTTAGCCTCTTTACCCGGTCGTGGAGTTCAAGGAAATCGGCTATACGGACAAACTTCAGCTTGCCGTTTACTTCATGCCCCAGCATTTTTAAGAGCAATCCTGTCTCAATTCCGGAGAGCACCATATATTTTATCTTACTGCCCATCAAGGCCTCACCCACAGGCCTGACCGTACTGCTAATAAACTCCGTCAAAGCCTGATAGAAACAAGAGGATTCCCTCTGGTTCTTATTAAAGCCCTCTTTAATCCGTAAAGTTCCGATATGAATATTCTGCTGATACTTTAAGCCCCCCGCCTCATACAGCGTAATACCCAGCCCTCCGGATGATATATCCACAAACAGAATGCTTTTCAAAGAGGAAATCATGTCCTCACTTTCAACCGCACGAAACAGGGCCACATACTTATGAAAAATTTCCTGAGTGACATCCACTACTTCGACATTAAAACCAGTCTTAACTTTTATCTGATCCACAATATAAGCCTGGTTTTCAGCCTCGCGAATAGCCGTAGTAGCAAAGAGGCGGTAATCTTTGACCCCGTATTCCTGCAAAATTCGGCGATATCCTTTGAGCAACTCGCAAATTTGTTTCACTGTGCCGAACCCAATTCGCCCGTATTTAAACGTCTCCTCACCCAAACCCACTTGGCTGATCGCCCGCTCTATAACCTTGATATCGCTCAGAGATTTGTACTCAACCACTTGCAAGCTTACTTGCTCTGAGCCAATATGAATAACTCCGAATAATTGCGGTGAACCATTCTTCATAATTGACCTCCGTATTTCCTCTCTAATTAAAATTTCTCATGCCTATGTTAATCTCCTCCTTTCGCCATTCGGTCAAATGTTAACACTATGTTAATTTAATAACAAATTACTCGATTTATTTTTGTTTACATAATATATGGTCTAGTAAGTATGCGATGCTATAAGAACAAACCCTTATCAGACTTTGGGGGTAATTGTTACTTTCCTACTATATCTTATATCTTCTTTTGTGGAAATTACCTAAAATTCTTCTTTTTTAGCAAGGTTTTTACCAAAAAAAACGAATACTATTACTACTAGTGGGATGAGGGGGAAAACATGACTGTTAACGGCGCATACAACTTAGTCTATCACCAAAAAGAAACCGTTCGCCTAAGCGAAGGCATGGGAAAAAACGCCATGCTAACATTAGAGGCCATGAAACGGGCAATAGATACACTGAAAATTTTCTCGCATATGTGCCAGCTTTTTGAAGTCAGCGAAATCATCGGGGTAGCCACAGCCGCCGTACGCAATGCCGACAACGGAGAAAGCTTTCTCCAATTGATCGCCGCCGAAACCGGAATTACACTTAAGGTTATAAGCGGCACCGACGAAGCCTATTTAGGTTTTTCAGGTGTCATTAACACACTGGACATTACAGACTGCATATTATTTGATCTTGGCGGTGGCAGTACCGAACTTACCCTGATTAAAAACCGTCAACCGGTGGATGCCGTCAGTCTTCCGTTCGGAGCCGTCAACCTGACAGAGCGCTTTGGCACGCAGGACGAAGTAAGTGCAAAAAAACTCTATGACCTAAGTACTCATATTATGCAGGAGCTTAATAAGGTATCCTGGCTGAAAGAACTAAATCTGCCCTTGGCAGGAGTAGGCGGCACCGCCCGGAACATTGCCAAGATGGACCAAAAGCGGAAGAATTATCCCTTCAACAAAGTACATAACTACCGGCTGGGTAGCCTTTCCTTTCTCAACCTATGGCAGGCACTTACCGCCGCTACCGTAAAACAGCGGGCCAAATTTGCCGGATTAAGCAAAGAACGCAGCGATATCATTATCGCCGGAACTACAATTGTCAAAAACCTGTTTGACATTACGAATGCCAGCCGCCTGATTATCAGCGGCTGCGGCGTCCGGGAAGGCCTCTTTTTTCAGCACTACCTCACACGAATGAACCAACCGCTCATCATAGATAATATACTAGAACACAGCACCCAGAATATGCTGCTGTTTTACAAAGCGAATGTTTCCCATGCAAACCATCTTGCCTATTTAACCGAAGCCATGTTTACCGGCTGGCAGGAACTACACGACCTCGATCCCAGAGACCAAGAGCTTCTCCGGGTCGCCAGCCTGCTGCATGACATTGGAATTACCATAAACTTCTACGATCATACCCGCCACGGCGCCTATCTCGTAGAAAACGCCCGGCTGTTCGGCCTCTCCCACCGGGAACAAATGCTGGCCGCAGTCATTGTCGCCTGGCATAACGGCCCTTCCGCCAAATACATCCGCAACAAATTTTACAGCGAATTCCTTGACGAATCCGACTGGCAAAAAGCACGCAAGCTTGCCTTACTCCTGGCACTGGCAGAAACGCTGGATACCACTCAAATGGGACTAGTGAAAAAGCTGCGAGCCACTTCCGGCGACGGACAAGCTCACCTCTCCCTTACCGTGGATCCCCGTACAGCCAGTATTGAACTGGCGGAAGTTCAACAACATCGTAAATGGTTTAAAAAAGAATTCGGCCTGGATCTTATCCTTACCGTCGACCCGCTGTAACAAAGTCTCCTAAGAAAGGAGCCCCCGCCAACCATGTCCTCCCTTTTCACGGCCTCCAGAAGTCTAGTAATCGTGCTACAGTTAGTACTTCGTGTTTTTCCCCTGGTTGACAGAGAGCTTACTCATTGGCGACAATACGCCAGCCGCTGTCCTTCCCCCGAGCTTAAGACGCAAGCGCTGGCCAGTATCGCCAGTAAAAAATTTCACTGTCAGGGCGGCAGCGTTTTCAGCCTGTATCCTGGCGTAAAA
>JAGGAE010000007.1 GCA_017889725.1 Bacillota bacterium
CCAAATTTATTATCATCGTTTTTTTTATCCGGTAAATGCTGATTGACCATGTTCTCCCAAGCGGATATCGCACCGCTATCTTCAAACAAAGTCACAAGGTGAATTTCTTCCTTTGTTTCAACCTCCATAGCCGGAAGTATCGTGACTCCTGTTCCCTGGGCCGCTTGCTGAAACGCCCTAACATTTGCACTCGCATTATGATCAGTTATGGCAACAATATCAATTCCATTCAGAACGGCCTGACGAATTATATTACGCGGTGACATTTCTACATCGGCACAAGGAGACAAAAGGGAATGAACATGGAGATCGGCTACAAACTGCCGCAGCATTATGCTCCCCGAATGCCAAGCCGGTATAGCTGCCCTGCAACTTCGAACGAAGGCAGGGGAGTTGCCAAGAGGACTACCCCTTCTTGCTTGGCTTTTGCAATTGTTTCATCTTCTGGTTTGGCACCGCCGGCAATAATTACCGCCGACAGCCCTGCCAAGGAGGCTACAGCCACAATGTTCTGATGTCCCTGCATGGTAACCCATACGCTGTCCGCGCCGGCAAAAGCCATAACATTGCTTAATAAATCAGATACATAACCTTGTTTTACTTCTTTGTCCAAGCCGGCAGTCGCTGCCATTACCGTAAGAGATACCTGTTCTATTATTTCGCCTACTGTCAAATACCATCTCCTCCTTCACGGCCTGCATCATTTTTTTCCATGGATTGAGGCAGTTTTTCGGCTAAGTCCACCATTTCCCTGGCCATATCACGAACCCGCTCCCTCAGCTTAAACACACAGTCGGCCTCTCTGGCCGCCCCCTGAACAATGTCTTCCGCCAGCGCCTGGCAACTGGGAGAACCGCAGGAACCGCAATCAAGCCCAGGTAAATTACGTAACGTTTCTTGCATAAGTTCTAGTTTCTTCATAGCGGTTACAATATCTTCGTCAAGCTTTAGGCCTGAACGCGGCTCAAAACCTTTAGTGACTTTCAACGCAATAGGCGACGGAATACGGGAAGGCGGCTGCAATTCTTCCTGTTTTTGCAGATGCTCTAACCGCTTTCGCATATTATGTTCCGCCACAAAACGGTTTTCGACGGTAAGCGGGCCACCGATGCAGCCACCGGAACAAGCCAGCGCTTCAATATATTCAACATCTTTTAGTTTGCCTAACGCAATTTGTTCCAACACATCGCTGACACTATGAATTTCATGAACAATCATGGTAGATTTCGGTACAACAGCAGCAGACTCCCCGCCAGCAATTGCCCAGCCTATGCCTTCGCTAGACGCCTCTTCACGCCCTAAAGAATCCGGCTTTTCAGCAATTTCCACATTATTCGCACCAGAAGTTATCAGTTTTAAGAGTCTCCCATAAATCTCGGAAATAGAAATAGTCCCCGTAACGGCCGAGGCTTCACCCGCCAACGGCTGGCGTACCGCCGTCATTTTCGCCGGACAGGGAGTAATAAACCAAACACCGATGTCTTCTGACGGTATTTGCCCGGCATGAGAAACACGGGCCAAATTCGCCGCCACTTCCACTGGTGCATCAAGCGGTATCAGGTGGTCTATCAATTCCGGGAACTTAACTTGAATAAGCTTTACCACAGCCGGACAAGCCGATGAAATAGCCGGTTTTTCAAACTTTCCTTGGGCAATATACTCCCGGACCGCCGCCGAAACATATTCGGCTCCTTTCGCTACCTCGTACACTTCATCAAAGCCTAACGCCAAAAGACCTTTTATAATAGCCCGCACTTCAATATCTGGGCTAAACTGAGCATACAAGGTCGGAGCGGGTAAAGCGATATTGTATTTATACTGTTCTAGATCGCTAAGATTATCGGTTATCGCAGTTTTCGCCCGATTCGCACAACGCCGGATGCACTCTCCACAGTCAATGCAACGGGATTGCATAATACGGGCCTTTCCGCCCCGTATGCGAATTGCCTCAGTCGGACAACGTTTTATGCAGTTAACGCATCCTTTACACCGGTCGGCAGCGAGACGAACCGAATGAAAATACTCTTCCATTCCATCACCACTTAACATTTAACATTGTGTGCGCACCCTGGGATTTTCTTCCGAAAAAGATACACTATTTAAATACACTTTATCGGGAAATAAACCATAAGTAAAAAGTTAATATATCCGAATAATCGCCAAAATCTAGCAAAGATAATATAGCTAAATTAATTATCTATGGGTGATGTATCACCATACGAATTTTAGTTCCTACTCCAACCTCGGAAGTTATGGAAAACTCATCCGAACATCTGGCCATGTTGGGTAGTCCCATACCGGCCCCAAAGCCCATATCCCGGATATGGTCAGGAGCAGTAGAATACCCTTCCTGCATAGCCAATTTGACATCGGCAATACCCGGTCCGTTGTCTTCAACCGAAATATCAGTACGATCGGGTAAAATCGCTACCCGCATTTTGCCCCCCAGCGAATGAATAATGACATTCATTTCCGCTTCGTAGGCACCAATGGCTATACGTCTGGCCGTCTCGGCCTTAACCCCGATTTGTTGTAATATGCGCTTAATCTGACTAGATGCCTCACCGGCTGTACTAAAGTCACCGGCCTCAAGAAAAAATTCCAATTGAATCACCTGCCTAGAGTTCATTTCGAGGCACCCGTTCCACACACCCCCGTATTCCATAGTCATGCAGAATACCGCAGGCATCAAACATTGATAGCTCGGTCAACATAAGCGGAATACTTTTGGCCTTAGCCATTTCAATAACTTCCGGCCCCGGACGCTTGCCCCTGACAAAGATAATTCCCATTAAATCGCCTACCTCAGCGGTACGGACCACTTGTATATTGGTTAATCCGGTAAGCAGTAAAGTCTTTTCTTTAGTATACACCAAGACATCACTCATTAAATCAGCGCCGCAGGCCGTAACAATCTCGCGCTCCATATTCTCCTGTCCGCAAAGAACCTCAGTGCATAACAAAGCATTGACTTCAGCCAGTTTCAACACTAGCCCTCCTCCGCTGCGGTTTTAACTTGTTCTCAATTTCACAAAGTATAACAAAAAAATACTCTATGCATTTTTTTGTTATACTTTTTTCGCATAACTGTAGAACTATAAATATATATGTATATTTATATATTATCCAAAAACAAAGTTTTGTCAATTACCTTATCCAAAAAATTTTATATTTCTACCTGTTTCGACCAAAATTTATCCATGTTGCAATAATCATAGCGTTGAGTAGCCAATATAGCATGGAAAGCTGAATATTAAACAACACATGATCAGTTAGACCATTTACAACAATACTAACGATGGCCGCCAAAATCCCCAGCATCATTCCATTCATTTGACGGTCATAACGCTCTTTAGCCAACGTGAAGGCCATCCAGGCATGTCCGACCATAATTCCGATAAAAACCAGAGCTCCCGGTATACCGATTTCCGCTGCGTAGTTCAAAAACATATTATGCGCATGGAAAATTTTCGTTCCGGCATTGACGACGAAAATGTCATAGGCCGGGTATACCATCCAATAGGCTCCCCAGCCAATTCCCAAAAAGGGGTGGTCTTTAATCATATTCAGGGTGCTTTCCCACAATGCCAAACGCAGAGCGGAAGATGTATCTGTAGGATTGGCAATCGACATGATTCTCTCCATAAAAACATCATGTCCCACTAGGAGGATAACGGGCAGTACCACCAGTAGCCAAAAAATCCGCCGGTCATACAGAAATCCGAACAATCCAATAACAGCCACTACGCTCAGCCAGGCACCACGTGAGTACGTCAGCGCCAAGCATACGCCAAGAACAATAACAAAAGAAAATAGCAGCACTTTACTGCTCAGGCGTCTTGCCGCCAATCCCATTCCTGAAGCAAGCGACATGATGATAACCAGAAATCCGGCTAATAAGTTGGGGTTCTCTAACGTAGAAAATATTCTAAGTTTAAGCGTTGGAAACTGTTCGCCGTCCACCCAGCCGACTGCAGAAATATCCAGCCCATGAACATATTGATAAAAGCCGTAGGCAGCAACCAACCCGGCCGAAGCCAAAATCGCCCCGGCCAAACGTCGGATCTGGAGCCCCGAATGAATATTATTGATAACCAGGTAATACAAGATTATGTATCGTCCCATGAGATTGTAATAATTATAGTAGCTAAACGCCGGGTCAGGAGACACAAATACCGATGCCGCCGACAAAACCACCAGAACCGCCACTGGCAAATCAAAGGGAGTCGCCCTAAATCCTAACCGGCGGTTAACGGCCATTTTACCGAGCCAAAGCAAAGTAGCAATAGCTAAAAAACTACTCCCGACAGTGAGGGAGAGAGGTAAAAAAAAGGCCACCGCGATTATGCAGTGTTCAATTAGGTAATCCAGACGATACGAATAAGTTCTTGTCCGATAAGAAATATTCACAATTTCACCCAAATAATCATTATTAAAAACAGTAGTATTATATCCCTTACGAATGATTTTGTCTACTTAATATATAGGGACGGGCACTGCCAATTAAATACAGTGAGCCAGCGACACATACAACGCCCTTCTCCCCTGCCAAAAGCAGTGCTTGCTCTATGCCTCCAGTGATAGATGTTGCTACTTCGATCCGGCTGGCCGTAATTTTTTCCGCCACGATTCTGGGGTCTGCCGCCCGGTCGGACATAGGCTCCACCGTAACCGCTATATCGTCGGGCCGAACTAAAGCGCCACAGATGGAAACCACATCTTTGTCCGCTAGTATACCAAGAACAAAGGTAATTTTTCTTTCAGGAAACACTTCATCGATTGTCCTTCGAAGAGCCTCCGCCCCCGCCGGGTTATGCGCGCCGTCCAGAACAACCGGCGGACTGCCGGGAAAAAGCTCGAAACGCCCCGGCCAAAAGACAGTTTTTAAACCGTTTTTTATCGCATCAAGGGTTACCCTTTTATCTTTTTCCGCTAACCGCATTCCTACCATCACCGCTGTCGCCGCATTCTCAACCTGATGCTGTCCTAATAAGTTTACCTCTACATGCAAAGTCTGCGGTTGGGTGGTTACCTTCACAATTTGCCGGTTTTCCTTGAACCCTTCGAACGTTCCGGAAAAATGTTCTCCAACCACGTATATTGCCGCCTGTTTCTCCTTTGCCACAGCCTTGATAACATCCAGTGCCGGGCCTTGAGCCGAAGTGATCACCGGCACACCGTGCTTTATAATCCCGGCTTTATGACGGGCAATTTCTACTACCGTCGAACCGCACCGGTCAGTATGTTCCAGGGTAACATTCGTTATCACGCTAAGACAAGGGATAATAACATTGGTAGAGTCTAGCAGACCGCCAAGGCCTACTTCCACTACCGCATATTCAACCCCAGCGGCGGCAAAACAGTAAAATGCCGCCGCTGTCAATACTTCAAACTCCGTAGGGTGTTCCCACCCCTCCTCTACCATTGCCGCTACGAACGCACTTGTATATCCCACAGCCTCGCCAAAAGTTTCCCGGCTGATAGGCTGACCGTTTATCACCATTCGCTCGGTATAGTCGGTCAGATGAGGGGATGTATACATGGCGGTTTTTATCCCGGCTGCCTTCAACATAGCTGTAATCATGGCCGTGGTAGAACCCTTGCCGTTTGTTCCGGTGATATGAACTGTAGTATAGCGGCGCTCAGGGTTACCCATCAGGGCTAACAGATTTTCAATCCGGAATAAACCGAAATTCATCCCAAATCTGCTCAAAGACGCCAGATATTCAAGTGCTTGCTCGTAATTCAACAGGGTCACTCCCTCAAGTTCGCAAAAATATTTTTATAAGTTAGCTAAATACGTGAGACGTTCATTGATTGCCGTTTGTTTATCCCGGCACTCACGCTCTTTCGCCCGTTCTTTTTCAATTACTTCAGCCGGAGCTTTCGCCACAAATCCGGCATTCGCCAATTTACCCGTTATACGGCTGAGTTCTTTATCCAAAGCATCAAATTCTTTTTTCAGCCGGGCGGTTTCTTTTTCTACATCAATTAGCCCTTTCAGCGGTAAGTATACTTCTACGCCGCTTACTACTGCCGTCATAGCGTTTTCCGGCTTTTCGGCAATAACCGATCCAATCTCCGGCTGCGCTGCCGCCAAAGTTTTGAGATAGTCGCTATTATCAGCGAAAACTTGCCGCCATTCATCACTTACCTGCAATATAACCTCGCTTTTACGGCCTGGGGGCACATTAACCTCTGAACGCATATTACGGATAGCCTTGATGGTATCCATAAGAATGGTCATCTGAGCCTCCGCCGCCTCATCAATAAATTCAACTTGAGATGCCGGCCAGGCCGCAGTAACAATGCTTACCCCGCTATGCGGCAAATGCTGCCAGATGGCTTCGGTAATAAACGGCATAAACGGATGCAATAGTTCCAGAGTTCCTTTCAGTACATGCCACAGCACATACTGGGCGGTAGCACGGCTTTCGGCGTCCTCTTTGTTGTACAAGCGGGCCTTAGCCGTTTCGATATACCAGTCACAGTATTCATTCCAAATAAATTCATAGAGTTTCCGGGCCGCTTCGCCCAATTCATAGGCTTCCAGATTGGCGGTAACTTCCGCTATCGTCTTAGCATAGCGGCTTAATATCCATCGATCTGCCAACGTATACGTTCCAGCCTTGGCAGCCGGATCAAAGCCTTCTAAATTCATAAGAACAAAACGGGATGCATTCCAAATTTTATTGGCAAAATTCCGGCTGGATTCCACCCGTTCCCAATAAAACCGCATATCGTTACCGGGAGTATTTCCGGTAATAAGTGTAAACCTGAGCGTATCCGCGCCATATTTTTCAACAACTTCCAGCGGATCGATACCATTTCCCAGCGACTTGGACATTTTGCGACCTTCACTGTCGCGGACCAGCCCATGGATAAATACTTTATGAAAGGGAATCTCTTTTTGGAATTCCAAGCCCATAAATATCATCCGTGCTACCCAGAAAAAGATAATATCGTAACCGGTAACCAATACACTGGTAGGATAGAACTGTTTCAATTCCGCCGTATCTTCCGGCCAGCCCATTGTGGAAAACGGCCATAATGCCGAACTGAACCATGTATCCAGCACATCCGGGTCCTGTTTTACTTGTCCTCCGCATTTCGGGCACTCTGTAATATCGGTTTTGGAGACGATTACTTCTCCACAATCACAATACCATGCAGGAATGCGATGTCCCCACCATATTTGCCGGGAAATACACCAGTCTCGAATATTTTCCAGCCAATTCAAGTAAATCTTAGTAAACCGTTCCGGGACAAAGGCAATGCGTCCTGATTGAACAGCTTCAATCGCCGGTTTAGCCAGCGGTTTCATGTCGACAAACCACTGTTTTGACACCAAAGGCTCAACCACAGTCCGGCAGCGCTGGCAGTGGCCTACCGAATGGGCATGTTCGTCGATCTTAGCCAGAAAATCCTTTTCCTTGAGGTCCTGGACTAACGCCTTGCGGCATTCATACCTGTCCATACCGGCGTAACGGCCAGTATCGGCTGCCATGGTGCCGTCGTTGTTGATAACAACAATTTGCGGCAGGTTATGTCGAAGCCCCATCTCAAAATCATTCGGGTCATGGGAAGGGGTAACTTTTACCGCCCCGGTGCCAAAGGAAGGATCAACATATTCATCAGCTACAACAGGTATACGGGGGTAGTGGCCACTGTAACGAATCGCCCCTCCAACCCTTCTACCGGATACCGTACATGATAGAGGTTTCCGGGTTTTTCTTCATGTTCCACTTCAATATCGCTTAATGCCGTATTACAACGCGTACACCAGTTCGTGATACGGTTACCCTGATAGATTAAGCCCTTTTCATAAAGAGAAACGAAAACTTCACGCACTGCTTTGGAGCATCCCTCATCCATAGTGAAGCGTTCACGCTCCCAGTCGCAGGAAGCACCAAGCCGTCTGAGCTGGTTAGTGATGCGACTGCCGTACTGTTTTTTCCACTCCCAAACTTTATCAATAAATTTTTCCCGACCCAAATCATAGCGGGAAATACCGTCTTTTGCGAGCACTTCTTCCACCTTAATTTGGGTGGCAATGCCGGCATGGTCCGTCCCCGGCATCCATAAGGTATCATAACCCTGCATCCTTTTTGCTCTGATTAAAATATCCTGCAGCGTATTATCCAGGGCATGGCCCATATGCAACTGGCCGGTTACGTTCGGTGGGGGAATGACAATACTGAACGGTGTCTTATCCGCATCTACCGCCGCCCGAAACAGTCCCTTTTCCACCCAAAATGAATACCATTTACTCTCCTCTGCCGCGGGATCGTAAACCGTTGGTATATTGTTCTCCATACTACAAATCCTCCTAGTGTGAAAATAAAAATAAACTCTTTCATCCTGCCGGACGAAAGAGCTCTTTCGTGGTACCACCATGCTTCCCGGCCTTCCCTTTACGGGACACACCGGCTTAAACGCCTGTAACGGGGCTTTCCGGTTGCACCTACTCCTTCTTCAGTACAACAGCTCCGGGATGACCTTCCGCCTCCGAACACTGTGACGCCTTTCAGCCAAGGGCCTCTTCTCTAAAACAGTCGCTCGGAGCGTACTCTTCCCATCTTTGCTTATACCATATGCAAATAGTATTAGATACAATATACTTCGCGCCGGAAAAAATGTCAAGTTACGACATCCACTAGTACTTTTTACCCCTCATAGTACTCCCTATAAGCCTTTTTTTCCTCCACCAGGAGAAAATCCCGGAAAGGGATGCCGTTTTCGTACTTCCACAATGTGATCTTACTGGGCGCAACTTCAATGACCACTTCATCGGCGATACGCGAGTAATTATTATAAGAACTTTCATGCTGCCTTTTAAATTCATCAATAAAATAGATATTAGTAACATCCATAGGACTGCCTTTTATCTGAGCTATTCCCTCAATTTGCAGATTGTTTGCGCATAGCGCTACTTGCGTATTTTCTTGTATCTGCCGCACCTTCGCAAACTTGATATCTGTTTGGAACAAAATATTGATATCTTCAAAAACACAACTCATACTTCTTGCCGTAACCTGATTATTGGAAGAGGTGGCTAAAACCATATACTTGATCCCGTTATATAATTCCAACACTTCCCGTTTGAGTTCCTCAAAACCAAGTTCCATACCAATCGCCCTTCTTAATTAAACCAATACTTATCCTTACGGCTTACGTTCCATAAATTTAGCTTCTCCATCCGGGTCAGTAACCTTAAACTCAGCTTGCCTATAAAACTCCGGTATTCTGGTAAAGAGTGTCAATCGTTTTAATTTTTTTAGCGCCGGATGCTCAACAATGGTCTGAATCAACCACCTGCCGAGTCCTTTCCCCCGAAATTCATCGAGAATAAAGACATCGGCAATATAGCCGAAAGTAGCCAAATCACTGACCACACGGGCAAACCCTATCTGCTGGTATCCATCAATACTTTTTCTGTATACACCAAAACAGTAAGCCGAGTTATCCATAGCCGTTTGCATCATTTCCCGGCTTCGTCCTTCTCCCCAATTCGTTTGTGTACTAATAAAGTAGTGAATCAACGCAACATCCAGCATAACCTTATCGGTAGATATAAAAAAGTCTTCCTTTTCCCAAACCATTGATTTCTTCCTCTCCCCTTCAACCACCGAGGCCCAGCCCCTTGTTAGTTATTGCCCTCAGGCAGAGGGGTACTTTCCGTCACAAACTGAATATTAGTCCCAATAGCACAACGATTGCAATGGCATAAGGCTAAACTGGTCATTTCCTCAATAAAGGCCGCAACATCACGGACCCCTTCCGGATACAGAACAATGGTTTCCCGATCACCGAAATTCTGCGCCACACCGGCCGAGTACCCCTCGATGCTTCCGACTTTAAAAGCAATATCCAGCAAGTTCATGATAAACTGAACATCCTGCTGATTGCCTGTGGCTTGCTCTTTCAAACCGGACAAAATAACTTCCGTATCATTTTCCGCCAATTCTCGGATGATTCCGCTCTGGTCTTTACTGAGAACTTGCCCATATTCACGTACTAGTTCCGGAATACTTTTTAGCATAATTAACAACTCCCTTATTCTTATTGTCGAGAATAATCCAGTCGTTGCTTGAAAGCGCCTGATACAGTTTTCCCAATACCGGAACGTGTGAAATGCAACCCAGCCATCCAATCATCCGAATGTTCAGCGGTATGCTGTACCCATTCGCTACAAATTCACTAACTCCTTTATGCACTGGGATACTATGGCGTTATTTTTTTTTGCATGCACGGCTGATACACCTTGCGATCCTTAGTAAACACTTTTAGGCCAAAGAGCAAACCAGCCCCAAGGATTGCAACAAAAGCGGTCAGCGGCCAGACCGCTTTCACTCCTTCCACTGTTATATACATCCCCATTAACGAAGTTCCCAGTGCCCCACCTAATGCACTGGTTAGATTACTCAGCGCGTTAAATCTGGCCCGGAAATTAGCGGGACTATTATTCGCCACATATACTCCCATATTGGCAACCGCCAATATTTCCCCCATTGTCCACACAACGGTGGATACCATAAATAAAGGGAAAGTGGAAATTAGCCCGATCATACCATAACCTATCCCATAAAATATACCAGCGAGGATTACGTTAGTAAGCGGATGGTAGCGTTGAGTCAGGGCAACAGTCACCAGCGATAAACAGACTACCGTAATAGCATTGGTGCTCATTAGGAGACCGAACTTTTCGGCCCCCGCCAAGGGATACACCTCATTCAACATGAACGGCAGGGAAAATGAGCCTTGCCGATAGACAAAACTATATAGTACGGATATGGTGAGAAACACCATAATCTGCGGTTTATTACATAAGGCCTGCCACAGGTTGCCTTTTTCTATCCGCTCCTCGTGCGTAGCAACAACTAATTTGTCGGCAGTAGGTTTCGTTTCCTGAATATATTTATAAAATATCATAACCGCTACAAAGGAACTTAATGCGTCCCCTATATATAGCAACGGTAAAAAATGGTTGAACAAAAAACCGGCCATCATAGGGCCGACCGCTACACCAATGTTGACTCCTAAGTGGTTTAAAGCAATGCCGGCCTGTCTTTTATCCGGCGGTAACACATCACTAAGTATAGCCCCTAACGAAGGCCGGACAAAGCCATTGAAAAAGTTAGCGGCAATTAGTAGCAGAATAATTACCGCCGGAGTATGGATAAAACCGCAAAAGAAAATCAATACACCAGCCATACTTTGACCACCTAAATAGGTGATCCTTCGCCCTACCGTATCAGCAAATTTCCCACCGATAAAAGAAGCAACCAACATACTTAAGGAAGCCGTCATTACAATAAAACCAGTGGCCCCAAAAGATATACCCAATTTTTGAGTAAGCAGAAGCGCCAAAAAAGGTAGTACAAAGTCTCCGAGCCGATTAATGATTTGTACAATAAAGATAATATAGACGCTCTTAGGCAGTCCTTTGTAGCTATTTAGAAACTTCATAATACCCTCCTCCATCTTCTGTTTTAGACAAGCAGGAAACGGCTGCCTATTTTTCTTCCGCCATCTGGCGGTTGAGCCGCTGTTCAAGCAGCGCAGCCGTGATTTCGGCCGCGCCCCGGACATAATCGGAGCACTGGCTATAGTGTTCCTCCGAGCCCCATTCTACTTTTCCGGTCAAGGCACGGCAACAAGTTGCCTTAAAGCGTTTTTTGAACTCATCATGTAATTCTTTCGCAACGGAACAAGCCAACTCATCCGATTCTTCCGCTGTGTTTCGACCTGCAACTAGACTAAGTACCAAAGCACTGCCGGTAAGACTCCCGCAGCAACACTTTGCCCCCCCTAGCCCCTGCCCTAAGGCGGTGGCTATTTTGTACAAGTCCGGGGGCAATCCAAGCGTGTAACATTCATTAAATACTTTTAGTATGGCTTCACTGCAATGCAGCCCTCCCAAAAATTCCTCTACTGCTCGTTTGGCGCTTAGGCTATCCTTGATTTTTATTTCATGCACATCCATCCCCCCTTTCTTCATTTAGCAATTTTTCCCATCATCTAGATATTATTCTGTGTATCGTACTCCAACTATTGTAAAATGTCAAGGCTGATTAAATAAAGAAGCTGTGTCAAAGCTCACCTTTAACACAGCCTCTTGCTACACTCTATTTTAACCGGAGGTTATTTGCGAAGTACATATTTCACCAGAAACACACTGACTTCGTACAGGACAAGTAGCGGCACCGCAATCATAGTTTGCGAAAAGATATCCGGCGAAGGCGAAATTATAGCGCCCACAACAAAGGATAACACAAGTACTATCTTACGCTTAGTTGCCAAATACGCCGAATTTACAAGCCCTAATTTTGCCAGCACTAAAATTACTAACGGTAATTCGAAGACAAAACCAAAGGGCAATAGGAATGAGATTACAAAAGACAAATACTCACCAAGAGAAAATAAGGGCTGCAATTGTTCCGAAGCAAAACCCATAAAAAAGCGAATGCCCGCCGGCAATACTAAGTAGTAGGAAAATATAAGTCCAACAAAAAATAAAACCACCGAAGCGGGTACAAGCAACAGCGACGCCTTTCGCTC
Organism: Bacillota bacterium; assembly: GCA_017889725.1. GTDB lineage: Bacteria > Bacillota > Negativicutes > Sporomusales > CTSoil-080 > CTSoil-081. The sequence goes on from JAGGAE010000007.1 coordinate 12,562, forward strand.
TCTGTTAGTCAAGGCGGGCACCACAAAGGCCCATCCCTCATACAACACCACTGGCAAAGCAACTAGGAAACCAGCAAAAACAGATACCTTAAGATAGGCAAAAAAGGCTTCAGCCGGATTCATGTAATACAGCTTGCCAACAGGCGCCGTTATAAGGTGTACTAATTCCTGTGAATAATAATATGCGGCACAACTGGCAACCACCACTGCCGCTATACTTATAATCAGTCGCCGCCTAAGTTCCTGGAGATGGTCAATTAAGGACATTTCACCGCCGGTTCCAATTTCCTGATCTACTTCACCTGTTAACTTTTCCGTCACCTAAGCGCCCCCTACTCGTGAGACTTTTTTACTTCTTGATTCTTTTCCTCGGTTACACTTTCCGTGTTTTTAGGCGTTATATTGACGGGCTGGTCCTTATCATTCATGGCCCGTCGAAACTCATTCAACCCCTTGCCAACGGCTTTGCCCACTTCAGGAAGTTTTCCCGGCCCAAAAACTACAAGCGCTATACCCAATATCAGAACTAACTCCGGCATACTAAAATTAAACATGTAGCCACCCTCCCTCTATTTGCTTTTATTATACTTGTCCCATTATAAAAAAACAACTCAGCCTAAGGCGAGCTGTTTTTCATTTAAGCAGACTTATTAATTCTGGCGAACACCTATAAAATCAGCAATGGTCTGAAGCGCCGCCCTAACCTCGCCCGGCAGGGAATCCGGCAAGCTTTTCCGGGCAGTCTCCAGATAGTCAGTCGCAATTTGGTAAGAGTATTCGACCGCTTCCGTCCCTCTGACAATGTCCAAACAACGTCTTACTTTTTCTTCCGGCATGTCCTTGGCGGTAATAATGCTTTTTAGTTCCTCGCTATGACTCGATTGTTCCAAGGCGTACAAAACCGGTAACGTCAGTACCCCTTGCTTCAGGTCATTACCAGCCGGTTTGCCGATTTTTTCGGAAGATGCGGTCACATCGAGAATATCATCGGTAATTTGAAAAGCCATCCCCACCGCATAACCATACTGATACATCCCCTCAACTTCAGCCGCTGAAAGTCCTGCCGCTAAGGCACCGAGCTGGCAGCTCACCGCAATAAAGCCTGCCGTTTTCTTGCCAATTCGGACAAAGTAGTCTTCCTTGCACTGCATAACCCGGTAGCTATCACGAATTTGACCTATCTCGCCTTCACAAATGGTGCAGATTTCCTTAGTAAGAATAGAAAGGGCCGCTTTGTGGTTGTTAGCCGCCAACAACAAAAATGCTTTGGCAAATAAATAATCGCCTGTCAGCACTGATGGATGATCGCCCCATTTGGCATTGGCCGTTATCAGATTTCTTCGGGTGGAAGCATTATCAAGAACATCATCATGCACAAGCGTGGCCATATGAATGAGCTCGATAGCCACTGCTGCAGGCATCTGATCGGCAAGGTTACCCTTGCCGGCTTTTGCCCCCAAAAAGTATAAGGCAGGTCTTAAACGCTTACCACCCGCCCTTAAAAGATGAATTCCCATGTCCGTCATAATATCGTCTTCAGACTGAATAATTGCCGCCAATTCGTTTTCCAGCAGGCTAAGCTCATCTTGCACTAATCCAAAAATCTCTTGTTGAACCAAAAATATCACCTAACCCATTCTGTGTGGTTCTATCATACACCGAAAGACGGCCGTTAGTCTATATATCCAAATCTTTACTTCTTTTTCTCTACACGAATTGCACAGTCCGGGCAAACCATTTGGCAAATACCGCACACAATACATTTTTCCATATCCGCCATAACCCGGGGAGTTCCATAGACGCCTAGTTCTTCAGACCATCCAATGCACTTTACCGGACACTTTTCAATACATAATCCACAACCTTTACACAATTCGGGAAAAACAGCCCATTTTCCTTTCTCGTGTTCCCTAAACGTCGATTTCCAGTTTTCTTTTTCCATTTTATTTCCTCCGAGCCGCGTTTTTTACCAGATTGTACCCCCGCTCCAGTGCTTGAAAGTTCATATCCCGCAACTTGGGATTAGCTTTAAATTTTTCTCCCAGCTTCACTTCCAGCGCCGTTTTAATTGCGTCCAGCGGAAGAACTTCCGTAGCGGCTATAACCGCTCCCAGGATAATGATATTAAAAACACGGGGGTGCAGTTCGTTTTTCGCTATATCATTAGCGGGAATAGGGATGACGCGATCTACATCTTTCGGGATATCTTTAGGGTTAATCCCCGGAGTGGCTTTTTTAAAGGAACCGGTTTTCGGTTCGCCGGCTATTAAATCCTGTGGCAGGTCTTTATTCGGGGTATCACTAACCGGACTCGGCGGTGTTACCTCAAAATACTGCAGTCCGACAATATGGTCATTCACTTCCGACTCTTGTACCAACGAGTTGTCATATATATAAACTGTCTTTTCCCCTGCATGCTCTCTGGTTCTGTTTACGGCCCGTGAACTTAGGGCAACAAGAATGTCAGCTATTTTAAATTTGGGTGCGCCGATATTTTGATCGCTGATTTGTACATACGCTATCGATACGCCACCGCGCTGTTCCACACCGAAATTAGGAATATACAACGCATTTTTCCCTTCCTCGTTGGCCGCTTCCGCCAGTATCTCCGCGATGGACTGCACGCCCTGTCCGCCTTCCCCGGCCAGCGCTATTCTTACCACTTTTGTCATTTTCCCGCCTCCTTCGGCTGCGGGGTACGCAATTCTCCCAATTTGAAGTAATCTGTCATGTCTTTTTCGACAAACTCCCAGGTTTGTTTGGCATTAGTGCGCCAGTTGGTAGGACAAGACGACAGACATTCCACAAAGGAAAAACCGTTCCCCTTCATTTGGTTTTCCAATGCTTTCTTTATAAATCCTTTTAGCTGGCGGACATTCGCGATGCTTCCTCTGGCTACATACGCCCCTTCCGGAGCTACAGCCGCAACCATTTCCGGCCCCTTTGTGGGATACCCGGTTTCTTGGACATCGCGTCCGTACGGCGAGGTTTCGGTTTTCATTCCCGGCAGAGTTGTCGGTGCCATCTGACCGCCAGTCATGCCGTAATTGGCATTGTTGCACAGTATTACTGTAATTCGTTCATTGCGTACAGCGGAATTGAATAGATGCTGTGAGCCAATAGCGTAGCCGCCGCCGTCTCCCATGTACGCAATGCCTACAATATCCGGCTTTGCCCGTTTCATACCTGTAATTGTCGGCGTCGTACGTCCATGGTGCGTCTGTACACTGTCACAGTTGAAAAAGTCCCAGGATAACAGAGAACAACCAATATCGCAGCCAAAGACAACTTGATGGGCAATATCTAATTCATCAATCGCCTCGCCAAGCGCCTTAAGGATAATACCATGTCCACAACCGGGACAGAACTTGTGAGGTTTGGTTTCCTGGTTCCAGCTTTTGGGTATGGCTGGCATAATATCATAGGTGTCTTTCCCTTCCTGCATGTCTAATCCTCCCGGCCTACAAATTATTATATTCCTCGATAATTTCTTCCGTCGTGATACCTACTCCCGGTCGCCGCATGGGGCAAAGTTCAATATTCGTTCCGTATAATGCTTCCTTCACCATTTTCAGCAATTGTCCATAAGCCGATTCCGCTACCAGTACTTTTTTCGCTCCCCGCGCAGCAGCTCTAAGCTGTTCTTCCGGAAAGGGGCGAACGGTAATAGGACGAAAATATCCCGCTTTTTTCCCCTGAACCCTAAGCTGTTCATACGCACTCAAGGCTGCCCGTGATACCACGCCATGCGTCAAGATAATTACTTCGGCATCCTCACAGCCTTTATCGCTCCACTCTACCACTTCCTTGGCCATCTTGTCCCAATCCCGCTGATTAGCCATAAAAACTTCATAAAGCTCGTCTTCCGTGTTATACGTATTCCGTAAGTGCCGGAACTTCTTATCTCTTGCCGTACTGCCTACCATAGGCTGGGGATTAACCAGAGTGACTCCTTTCGCTTCCGCATCATACATAGTAAGCGGCTCCCGCATCTTTGCCTGATAGCCGTCCCCCAGGACAAAGGTGGGAAAGTAATACGTCCAGGCGGAGTTAAACGCTTTAATAGTATAATCGAACAATTCCTGATGGCTGGCGGTGGAATAAACCAGCCTGTGACCTTCTCCGTTACCGCCAAAAGCAGTTAGTGTCGTTTCCTGCTGCGCATAAATAACGGTTGCGGTAGAAGGTCCGCCTCGCTGCTGGATCACGAATACACCGGGCAGCCTCATCATTTCTGCCATTGACACCGCCTCTTGCATTAATACATTTCCGGGACCTGCCGTAGCGGTAAATGCCTTGTGTCCGGTCATAACGCCCCCCAGCATAGTAAATCCGGCAGAAATCTCGTCTTCCGTCTGTAGAAATTTCTTACCATATTTAGGAGCTAACCGTGTCCAATAGTGCATAATCTCATTTTGCGGCGTAATAGGATAGCCATACATAATATCAACCTTTGCCGACACCGCAGCCCAAGCTACAACTTCATTGCCTGTCATAAACACTCTTCCATTTTGCAGAGAACTCTCCGCCATTGTGCACACCTCCTATAACTATCGCCGTTTCTAAAATAACCCCAACCCTTAGACCAAATTCAATAATGCTACACAGATAGTTTTTCCGTTCCGCCGGAAGGTAGGCCCACTTTTCCTGCTTACTATACCAGTTTCCGTATTCTCAGCCCTATCATTCCTCATTGTTAAAATTTTGTAAAAAAATATTTACCATTTTTTTCTATTTATGCAGGGATTTTCTGGAATTAATGGAATATATTTGTTGACCGGTCAAAGAAAAACAAAAACAAACGTATTTCAAACAGAAAAGGGAAGGAAGGTTGGGAATGAAGAAAAAACTTCTTATCGGCAGCATTACGACAGCTGCCTTATTAGGCCTAGCTCCTCTACCAGCATTTGCCTATGATACAATGTCAGCTACATATAACGGAGCTACGGTCGAATCCATGATTGACGCAGTCGTCTACGTAGATGGAGACAGCACAAGCAGCTATACGGCTGATGGTCTCACGATAACGTCTTCGACCGATAACACCTCTGGCGTATATGCTAAAAACGGTGCCACTGTAACACTATCCAATGTATCGATTACTACCAGCGGCAATGATAGTACTGGGTATACTTGTCAATTGAACGGTGGCTCCGGGCTGACTGACGCCTTAGGCTCCCAGTATGGCCTTGATGCTGCAGTATATGCTAACAACGGCGGCACAATAACCATTACCGGAGACTCGTCAATAACTACCAGTGGCCTTATTGCGAATGGCGTATATGCCACCTATGACGGAACCATCTATGTAACCGGCACCTCGGATAATCATATTACGATAGATTGCACCGGATTAAACGCTCACGGGGTGGATACAACCTATGGCGGTACTGTATATCTTACTTACGTGGATGTCACCACTTCAGGCGCCCATGCGTCAGGGATTGCTACAGACTTTGGCGGTGGCAGTGTCTACGTGGATAATTGTACTGTGAATGTGACTGGCTCAAAATCTGCGGGTATTTATTCTTGCGGATACGGTGACGGTTATATCTATGTCACGGATTCCACTGTTGTTTCCGAACTAGATGCAGGGTTGGCGGTGGCATCAGCCGGCTGGCTTGAAGTTTACAATTCCTCCATTACAGGGGTAAATGCACTTAGCGTAATGTTCAGCGGCGACTCTACCGACGAAACCGATCCCATTATCATTGACGGTAGTTCGCTCACATCAACGTCAACCACCGAAGGCGCGATTATTTGGAGAAACGGTAACAGCACGGTTACTTTACAAAATGGGACGACAGTTTCATCCGCAAGTGGGATCTTGGCGGAAGCTGGAGACTTCTTTGGCTCTGACCCCAGTACGGCGACTCTGGAATTGATTAACGAAACACTAACCCAAGGTTACGAATTGCTTGCCGACAGCGGCAGCACGCTAGCTACCCTGTTGGAAGAAGGCACCACTTTTACCGGCTGGACAAGCGGGGATGTATCTATGTCTGTTGACTCTACCAGTACATGGAATGTCAGCGCCGATTCAACTGTTACAAGTCTTACTAACAACGGAACTGTAAATCTTTTGTATTCCAACGGCACCTATTATTCCATTACCGACTCCGGGGATTTATCCGGCAGCGGCACCTTCAATATGAATATCGATCTCAGCGACACCTCCCTGCTTAACACAATCACCGTCGACGGCACTACCAGCGGTACTTATGCGATTTACTTTACCGGGCAAAACGCCGCTTACTTAGCGTCACACTCCCTTACCAGCCCGATATTGGTACTCTCCAGTGGCTCCAGTACCGCCACAGTTACTGGCGGCGGAGACTTTGGCGCATATCGCTGGTCTATAGCCAGTGGTTCAACCTTATCCTCCAGCTATAGTAGTTCCGACTACTATCTTTACAATACATATACTCCTTCCAATCCTGCCTATGCTGCTATCGCCACCAGCGCATCCAACGTTGCCGCCTGGTACGGCGAATTAAATGAGATGCGAATTAAATGAGATTGGAAACCATATGAGCGAACTGCGTACGACCAGTCAATACAACGACGATTTCTGGTCCCGGATCTATTCGAACAAATTCAAGGTAAAACCGAATGACGGACAATCCTTTAACGAAGTAATGGGTGGTTTTGAAGTAGGTAAAGATAATGCCAGTTCCTTTGATGGCGGCAAGCAAGTTACCGGGTTCCTCGCTGGCGGAGGCAAAGCGGACAACTCCTTCAGCACCGGCGGCTCAGGCACTGTCGACAGCTACTATGCAGCAGCTTACAGCAGTTGGATTAAGAATGACGGCTCTTACTTCGATCTCATCGGCAAATACAATTCCTTCAGCAATAAATTCTCGGCAACACTGTACGGTAGCAGCATTACCGACACCGCCGACTACCATAGCAACGGCTTTGGCCTGTCGGCGCAAATCGGCAAACGCCTAGAACAAGGCAATGGTGTCTTCTTCGAGCCGCAAGCCGCCTTATCCGCCCTATGGTCCGGTTCGGCGAACTACACCAGCACAAATGGTCTGGCTATTAGTTTACCTAGTTCTTCCACACTGCAATTCAAGCTGGGAGGTACTTTCGGAAAGAAAACAACTATTAACGGAGTCAGCCAACAGGTTTACGGAAAGCTTGCCTGGGCACAGAACTTCTCTAACAGCAACGATATTACCATTGATGGAGCGACTTTCGATACCAGTCTAAAAGGCAGCCAAGTGGTCGCCGGTTTAGGTTTCATTCAGGAAGTCGGTAGCCATGAAATTTACATTAATCTAGAAAAATCCTGGGGGAGCGCACTTAACTATTATGGAGGTAACCTCGGTTACCGTTGGAAATTCTAAACCTAAAATGTATAAGGCACAAACAAAAAAATCACCTGCGGAAAACTCCGCCAGGTGATTTTTTTATACACATAATATAACGAACTATATTAGAGATCTTTTTCGTAATTTCCTACCAGGTTAGCAAGCGCGATGGACAACATTTTAGCTTCAAAAGTGTCGGACCGGGAAGTTAATACCACTGGTTTCGCCGCCCCTAATACCAGTCCGGCTATCCGGCAACCGCCAAAATACACCGCTGCTTTTGCCAGAGCATTGCCTACCTCAATGTTTGGCACCAGGAGAAGATCAGCCTTTCCGGCTACCTCACTGTTTGTTAGCCCCTTATGGGCAGCCGCCTCAACAGCCATGGCGATGTCTAAAGCCAACGGACCGTCAACAATAAAATTCTTTATTTGTCCCCGTTCCGACATTTTAGCCAGAGCGGCTGCATCAAGCGTTGCCGGCATATCCGGATTTACGACTTCGACTGCCGCCAGCGCCGCAACCCGCGCCGGTTTTTTCCCCAGCACATGCATAAGACTGTTGCAATTACGGAGAATCTCTACCTTTTGCGCTAAGTCCGGGCGAATATTCATGGCACAGTCGGTCATAACAACCAGCCTGTCATATCCCTTTGCTTCGATTACAAAAGAATGGCTTAAGAGTCGCCCGGTGCGGAGACCCACTTCCTTGTCCAGTACCGCCCGTAAAAGTTCAGCCGTACTTAACAAGCCTTTCATAAGAATGTCCGCATGACCACTTGATACAAGTGATACCGCTTTAAGCGCCGCCTTGCGGGTATCGGGTTCATCGATTACCCTGATCTTGGATAAATTCATCCCCATTTCACTGGCTAACGAATTGATCTTCGCGGCATCGCCCACTAAAATAAAAGTAGCGATTTCCAGTTCCATGGCTCCCCGTACAGCTTCAAGCACAGCATCATCGTGCGCAGCTGCAACCGCCACCCTGGCGGGAGGAATTTCCTGAGCTGCATTCATAACTTGGTTAAAATTCTTTAACATGCTTCCTAGCCTCCAAAGTAACGCATACTCGTTTTTTTCCACTCACGGGTACTATAAAGAATCACATAATGTTCTAGTCCGGTTTCCGCAGCTAAGCGTGCCACAAAGTTCTGGCACTCATCCCTGGTTTGACCGTGAATCATTGTATAAAAATTATAAGGCCACTCGGAATGGGCCACCCGTGCATAACAATGACTAACTAATGGATAAGAAATCATTACTCTCGCCACATTCTTTATTTGTCTCTCCGGAACCAGCCAGGCACACAGCGCATTTGCCGCATACCCTATTTGGCGATGCCGGAGAACCGCCCCCAGTTTTCGTATTTTTCCTGATTTAAGGAACTTGTTGAGGCGACTGAGTAACTCTTCTTCATTAATTCCTACCGTATCAGCAATCTCCTTGAACGGTTGGCTAACCAAGGCTAAATCGTTTTGCATAGCGGCAATTATTTTCCTATCCATTTCGTCCAGCATAGCTTTTACTCCAAACTAAACTGTACATTTACCTTAAACTTTTCAGTCGCTGGTAGATTTAACAGCCGATTTACCCCTGGTAAAGTCTCTATTTCATTAATTATATTCTTTTCCTCTTCCTGACTCGACGTGATTAGGGTTATCCAAAGGTTAAAAATACCCTCTCGTTCATAGTTATGCGTAACTCCAGGATATTGATTTATGTACTCCGCTACGGTTTCCAGCTTATCTGGTTCTACATCAAGAGCTACCAGCGTTCCCTTATACCCCAAGCGCTCCGAGTTAAAAAATGCCCCAATCCGCCGAATATATCCGGCTGCTTTGAGCGTTCCAAGTCTCTTTAAAACAGTTTCCTCATCCGTACCCAATTCTTTAGCAATACGGGCATAGGGACGTTTATCAAGTGTTAAGGAATTTTGAATGCGATTTAGAAGGACTTTATCAAACTCTGTCAGCATAGTTTCCTCTTGATCCTATTTAAGCAAAGGACAGCCACGTGATCTGTCCTTACTATTTTAGCAAAATATGTTTAATAACGTCAAGTAACTCATTTCGGCCGCTGCCATTTACTGCCGAATATATCAGCGGTTCCTGCTCAGGCAGAAGCTTCAATTGGTTTCGTATAATACCTACATTTTTTTTTACAGCCATGCGGGAAATTTTATCTGCCTTGGTACAAAGAATCAGCACCGGCACACCGAGTTCTCTTAAATTATTATACGCCTCTATATCACTGGCCATTGGCGAGTGCCGAATATCAATCAATTGACAAACAAGCGCAAGGCGGTCTGATCCTGACAAATATTCATCAATAAATTTGCTCCACTGACGCCGGTTACCCCTCCCTGTCCGGGCATACCCATAGCCGGGTAAGTCTACCAGCCAAAACTCCTGGCGTTCGGTTTCATCGAGTTTCACCGCTACCGAGTAGAAATTCAGCGTCTGAGTCTTCCCAGGAGTTCCGCTGATACGGGCCAACCCCCCGTGACGGCATAGTGAGTTTATCAAGGAGGATTTTCCGACATTAGACCTTCCGATAAAAGCAATTTCCGGCATATCTCCTTCCGGATACTGATCGACTCTTACGGCGGAAGCCATATAGCGCGCATACAATACATTTATAGTCATGAGTCGGTCACCAAAGCGGTTTTCAGCACTTCATCCATGTGTTCGACAAGTAAAAATTCCAGACTGCGTTTGACATTGGTCGGAATCTCATCCAAATCACGTTTGTTTTCCTGCGGCAATATGACTTTTTGAATTCCGGCGCGATGAGCGGCAAGTACCTTCTCTTTTATACCGCCAACAGGCAATACCCTTCCGCGCAAGGTAATTTCTCCCGTCATGGCGATATTATTGCGAACCGGTTTGCCGGTTAGCGCAGAAATTACTGCGGTTGCCATAGTAATACCTGCCGACGGACCGTCTTTAGGTATGGCTCCTTCCGGTAAATGGACGTGAATATCACTTTTTTCATGAAATTCAGCATCTATGTTTAATTCTTTGGCTTTACTACGAATGTAGCTAAATCCGGCTTGCGCCGATTCCTGCATTACTTCCCCCAGCTGGCCGGTAAGTGTGAGCTTGCCTTTGCCCTTCATAGTCGATACTTCCACCGCCAATACATCCCCGCCTACTTCAGTCCATGCCAATCCGGTAGCAACACCTACTTCACTGGTACGCTCGGCCTGCCCATGACGGTATTTGGGAGCACCGAGGAAGGTATGCAGATTCTGGGCAGTTATTTTAACTGCTTTGCGCTTTTCCTGGACGATTTGGCGCGCAACTTTACGGCACAAAGTTGCAAAACTGCGCTCCAGGTTACGCACACCGGCTTCCCGGGTATAGTCGCGAATTACTTTTTGAACAGTTCCTTCGGATAGTACAATCTGCTCTTCCGTAAGACCATGCTCACGAATTTGTTTCGGTATCAAATAACGCTTAGCAATCTGTACTTTTTCTTCTTCGGTATAGCCTGCAATGTTAATAATCTCCATGCGATCCAGCAGCGGGCGGGGAATATTATGCATCGCGTTCGCCGTTACAATCCAAAGTACGCGAGAAAGGTCAAACGGCAATTCAATATAATGATCACTGAACGTATTATTTTGTTCAGGGTCTAGTACTTCAAGAAGCGCTGCGGACGGATCCCCTCGAAAATCAGCACTCATTTTGTCGATCTCATCCAGGAGAAAGACTGGGTTACGTGAACCGGCTGTACGCATTCCTTGCAGCACACGGCCCGGTAACGCGCCAACATAAGTCCGGCGATGACCGCGAATTTCAGCTTCATCCCTCACGCCGCCTAAAGATACTCGAACAAACTTACGTTCCATGGAACGGGCAATAGAGCGAGCCAAAGAAGTTTTACCTACTCCAGGCGGGCCTACCAGGCAGATAATCGGCCCTTTCATTTTTGCCGTCAGTTTTCGGATCGAAAGATACTCGAGTATCCTCTCTTTCACCTTTTCCAATCCGTAGTGATCTTCTTCTAAAACCGCCTCAGCACTGGTTATATCTAATCGATCAGTAGTCTCTTTCGACCAGGGCAGAGCCAGCAGCCAGTCTAGATATGTACGAATGACTGCACTTTCGGCCACCATCGGCGGCATTTTTTCCAGCCGGTCGATTTCTTTTTGAATTTTTTCGGCAACGTCTTTGGATAATTCCTGCTCCTTCATTTTCTGCCGATATTCATCGACTTCCGCCGTGCGGTCTTCTTTATCCCCAAGTTCTTTTTGAATAGCCTTTAACTGTTCCCTCAGATAATATTCTTTTTGGGTTTTTTCCATCTGTTTGCGAACCCGGACATTGATCTTTTTCTCTAATTCGAGAATTTCCATTTCCCTGCCAAGAATATCACAAAGCTTTTCCAGCCGTTCTTTAGTTCCAACGGCATCCAGTAATTGCTGCTTATCTTCAATTTTTAACGAAAGATGACTGGCAATAAGATCGGTGAGTCTGCCTGGTTCTTCGACCACCACAACCGACACCAGCGTCTCAGACGGAATTTTCTTGCTGAGTTTGACCCATTGTTCAAATTGGTGGATGACGGTTCTGGTAAGCGCCTCCACTTCTGAAGTCTTTTCGCCGAGTTCACGGTATTCTTCAATTTCAACCATATAAAACGGGTCTTGTTCCAAATAGTTGACTATTTTTGCACGATGTAAACCTTCCACCAGTACGCGGATGGTCCCTCCTGGAAGTTTTAAAAGCTGTTTAATCTCAACAACGGTGCCAACGGAGAATATATCGTCCGGTTCCGGTTTATCATTCTGGGCATCCCGTTGGGTTGCCAGCATAATTTCGCGTTCGTGTACCATCGCTTCTTCCAGCGCACTAATCGACTTTTCCCGACCCACATCGAGATGAATAATCATATATGGAAAAACTAAAATGCCCCTAAGCGGCAATAGCGGTATATTCCTTGTTGCCTTAGCCATAAGCTCTCCTCCTTCATACTAAAAACGATGACAACATTAGTTTCAGCTTCACTATTTATAAATATTCTCAAAGAACGTCAAAAAATCCTTTTAGACTGATTGTCTTTCCTGCCAGGTATTTAAATAATCTATGTTTCTTCGGTATCAAACCCCTCTATAAACAGTTTAATATTAGTTTACATACTCCTAACCTTCTAGCACATATAAGTATTCCCCTGCAAGTTTTGCAGAGGAATACACATTGTATTAAGCTTTAATGCCAGCCGCCGTTAATAAGTCGGGCGGTGAAGTGAATAACTCCAATCGTCGGACATCATTGAGCTTGACAAGAGCATTCTCGAAGACTGCCGACAGTGTTTCCACGGCAACCACTTCAATGCCGGCATCTTTATACATTTCCTGCCAATTTTCTTTGGGAATAATGACTTTGTGTGCCCCTGCCTGCTTGGCTGCCGCAATTTTAGCCGTTACCCCGCCTACCGGTTTCACAAAGCCGCGGATGGACATTTCTCCGGTCATAACCACGGTATTATCCACCGGAATATTGTTTACACCCGAATAAATTGCTGTAGCGACGGTAATGCCGGCAGAAGGCCCGTCAATAGGTCCTCCACCTGGGAAGTTTACATGTACATCATATTGGGAAAAATCAATGCCAAACTGGCTGGTCAAAACGGTAAGTACATTATCTAACGACCCTTTAGCCATACTTTTACGCCGCATGGTGCGTCCCGGCGTGCCGATTTCTTCTTCTTCGACCACCCCGGTAATTCTGACTATACCTTTACCTTGCGGATTAGGTCGTACAGAAGCCTCAATTTCAATAGTCGTACCGATATTCGCCCCATATACCGCTAACCCGTTAACAAATCCCACCTGCGGCTTCCCTGTAATCTTCTTTTCCGGACGCGGATTGTATTGGCCAAAGTTTACTACCCATTCCACATCAGCAACAGTAATTTGCGGACGATTGTCATTAAGCACCAGTCCTGCGGCAATTTGCACGACATTGACAGCTTCACGCCCGTTTGTGGCATAGCGCTTAATAACTTCGACCGCCCCATCGTCAATACCAACGTTGACTTTGCGCGCTGCATTCATAGAAATTAACCCGATTTCATCCGGCAATAAGGGCCGAAAGAATATCTCTACACATCTTGACCGAATAGCCGGCGAGATATCCTGCGGCATGCAGGTTGTTGCCCCAATAAGCCGAAAATCGGCCGGTAACCCGTTTTGAAAAATATCGTGAATATGTGTGGGTATGTTTAAATCTTCACTGCTATAGTACGAGCTTTCCAAAAATACTTTACGGTCCTCCAGCACTTTCAATAGTTTATTCATTTGTACAGGGTGAAGTTCGCCAATTTCGTCGATAAATAATACTCCGCCATGAGCTTTTGTTACTGCCCCAGGCTTAGGCTGCGGAATGCCTGCAATGCCAAGCGGCCCAGCCCCTTGATAAATAGGATCATGGACAGTGCCTATCAATGGATCGGCAATTCCCCGTTCATCAAACCGCGCTGTTGTGGCATCGAGCTCGATAAACTTAGCGTCCCCGTTAAATGGCGACAGCGAATTGAGTTTTGCTTCTTCCAGCACTAATCTAGCGGTAGCCGTCTTACCCACTCCAGGGGGCCCATATACAATAACGTGTTGAGGATTGGGTCCGCACAATGCCGCCCTGAGCGCTTTCAGCCCCTCTTCCTGGCCTACGATCTCACGAAAGGTATTTGGTCGCGTTCTTTCTGAAAGCGGCTCTGTTAATGATATTTCGCGCAGTCTTTGCAACTTATCCATTTCCTTTTTGGATTCCCGTTCCACCGCCACTCGGGTACCTTGTTGTGAGCGGAGAAGATTCCAGAAATAGAGCCCAATGACGATGGCGAAAAAAAACTGGATCAAAGTAATCAAATTTACGGCGTAATCCACTTTTCCAGCCTCCTTTCACAGCATCTAAGTGTGACTTTAGTATAGGCAAAAGACACTATTTTATCCCAGTGCACTTCCGCCAGATTTCGGCTGTTCTGTAAGAAAACACCTGTCCTTTACGTCAATAAAACGGAAACGTTCCGGCTAAGCCGGAACGTTATTGGTTACGCAGATTCTTCTTTTTTCTTGGTCTTTCGGTCTATAGTAACCATCATAGGCTCTTCTTTATTCTGTACAACTTCCTTGGTTACAATGCATTTTGCAACATCATTACGCGACGGCACATCGTACATTACATTGCGCATAATGCTCTCGATAATAGCCCGAAGGCCCCGCGCACCCGTATTGCGCTTCAAAGCCTCTTCAACAATGGCTTTGAGAGCCTCTTCCTTAAACTCAAGCTGCACATTATCGATTTCAAGGAATTTCTGATACTGCTTAACCAGAGCATTCTTAGGCTCAGTCAGAATACGGACGAGAGCCGCCTCGTCGAGTGCGTCCAGCGTAACAATTACCGGAAGCCGTCCGACAAATTCGGGAATTAAGCCAAACTTCAGCAAGTCTTCCGGCAAAATATGCCGCAATACTTCGCCTAGTATTCTTTTTTCCTTGCTCTTGACTTCGGCACCAAAACCCATTGTCTTCTTACCGGTACGCGAGCCAATAATTTTGTCAACACCATCGAAAGCGCCACCACAAATAAATAAAATGTTGGTGGTATCAATTTGGATAAATTCCTGATGCGGATGCTTACGTCCTCCTTGTGGGGGAACGCTGGCAACAGTACCCTCTAAAATTTTCAGAAGTGCCTGCTGCACACCTTCACCGGAAACATCACGGGTAATCGACGGATTTTCCGATTTGCGGGCAATTTTATCAACTTCGTCGATATAGACAATTCCCTTTTCAGCTTTCTCCACATCATAATCGGCCGCTTGAATGAGCTTGAGCAAAATATTCTCCACATCTTCGCCGACATATCCCGCTTCCGTCAATGAAGTAGCGTCTGCAATAGCAAAGGGAACATTTAATAATTTGGCCAGCGTTTGCGCCAGCAGCGTTTTACCACTGCCGGTTGGTCCAAGCATAATTATATTGGACTTCTGCAATTCAACATCGTCTACTTTGGACCCCATGTTAATCCGCTTATAATGGTTGTAAACAGCCACTGCAAGCGTCTTTTTTGCTTCGTCTTGGCCAATAACATATTGATCAAGGATATCCTTTATTTCTTTCGGTTTGGGGATATCCCTAAGTTCGAGCTCGACATCATCACTCAGTTCTTCCTCAATTATCTCGTTACACAGTTCGATGCACTCATCACAAATATAAACACCAGGACCAGCTACCAGCTTCTTTACTTGCTCTTGCAACTTACCACAAAACGAACATTTGAGTTGGCCCCTGTCATCCCCAAACTTCAACATATCCTCACCTCTTTACTTGGAATTCTCCTTACCCCTTTCATTACGTCGCACTACGGCATCAATGATGCCATACTCTACCGCCTGCTCACTGGACATAAAGAAATCTCGTTCCACATCGCGCTGAATTTTTTCCAGCGTCTGTCCTGTGTGGCGAACAAAAATATCATTGCCCAATTCGCGCAAGTGCAAGATTTCCCGGGCTTGAATTTCTATATCGGTAGCCTGTCCCTGAGCGCCGCCATGCGGTTGATGAATCATTATCCGGGAATTGGGTAACGCATACCTTTTCCCTTTTGCTCCTGCGGTCAGTAGTATCGAAGCCATACTTGCAGCCATTCCCATACAAATGGTAGACACATCCGGCTTAATATACTGCATGGTATCATAAATAGCCAGCCCAGAATAAACAACACCGCCCGGGCTATTGATATACAGATGTATATCTTTGTCAGGGTCTTCGGATTCCAAAAATAAGAGCTGGGCAACCACAACATTTGCTACATTGTCATCAATAGGTCCGCCAATAAACACGATTCGGTCTTTTAACAGACGAGAATAAATATCATAGGCCCGCTCACCGCGATTAGACTGTTCAACAACAACAGGTACAAAATTCATTTTTAAACACCTCGGTCCCTCAGCATAATCATATCTTATACTATTCTATTGCATCGGAATAGGGTTATTCCGTAACAACTGAATTAATAACAACCTCAGCTGCTTTTTTACGCAGGATGGATTTGGTAAGTGACTCAATCCGACCTTCTTGGATAATAATACGTTTTACTTCTTCCGCCGGTGCCTGGTAGGCCGCCGCCATAATGGCGATTTCAGCGTCTAAATCTTCCACACTTGCTTCCAACCCTTCGGCTTTAACGATGGCATCTAAAAGAAGTTCGGTTTTAACACTGTTTTTCGCAGCTTCCTGATAGTTTTCCCTCATGGTTTCCATCGTGGTATTCGTAAATTCCAAATAACGGTTTAGATTCATACCACTATTCTGGAGACGGATATCCATATCCTGGATCATATGGTCAATTTGGCTTTCCACCATGACTTCAGGAATATCTACTGTTGCGTTATCCACTGCCGCCTGAACAGCATTAGCGCGAAGCGTCCGCTCCACTTTATCCTCAGCCGCTTTTAAAAGATTATTCCTTACATCAGCCTTTAATTCCTCTACGGTATTAAATTCTCCGATGTCTTTTACAAATTCGTCGTCAAGATCAGGTATTTCCTTTCTCTTGACATCGGTTACTTTTACCTTAAATACGGCTGCTTTTCCAGCCAGCGGTTTTGCATGGTAATCTTCCGGGAAAGTAACGTTTACGTCGAGTTCATCCCCCGCTTTTGCACCAATCAGTTGGTCTTCAAAACCAGGAATGAAAGCACCAGCGCCGATTTCCAGCGGATATCCCTTGCCGCCGCCGCCTTCGAAGGCTTCGCCGTCCATAAATCCTTCAAAATCGATAATGGCAAAGTCGCCTTTCGCAATAACCGCATTCTCGGCAACAACCATTTTAGCATGACGATTGCGCAGTACATCGATTTGTTTATCAACCTCAGCCTCGTCCACTTCTGCTGAAGGCTTTTCCACTTTTAAACCTTTGTACTCGCCCACCGTAATTTCCGGTTTCGCAATCACAGTAGCTTTAAAGACAAGCGGTTGATCTTCGGTAAATGTTACTACTTCAAGATCCGGTCTGGCTACAGGCTCAATATTTTGCTCTTTAAGAGCTTCAATATAGGCTTGAGGTGCAATAATATCAAACGCTTCGTCTAATAATGCGTCCTTGCCAAGACGCATTTCCAGCACCTTGCGCGGCACTTTACCTTTACGAAATCCAGGTATATTTACTTTACCAGCCAGTCGTTGGTATGCCTTATTAATCGCCTTTGCCACTTCAGGCTGCGGAATTTCTAGCTCCAACACCGTTTTATGGGCATCTAATTTCTCTGCTGTAACCTTCATCTATGGAAATCCCCCTTATTAAATTACCGTTCCCTATTGCTAGTATTACCAATAATGGAACAAATGTTCAGGTTTCCCCGAATATGCCGTGAATTAAATAATACCATAAATATTTTACAAAAACAAGAGACAGGCAAAAACCCCCCGGGGAGATATCTCTGCCGGGGGTTCTTTCTACTTTATGGAGCGGAAAACGAGATTCGAACTCGCGACCCTCGCCTTGGCAAGGCGATGCTCTACCGCTGAGCTATTTCCGCATCAAATTATATTACATCTAAGACATTAATAATATATAACATATTTCCAGTGTTGTCAACATAATACGCCTAATACGCCTTTTTCATCATTGTTTGTGGAGTATGATCATTTTATAGCGGCACCCCTTCCCCACATGCAGCATATCATGTAAAAAATAATCTAAGGGGGGCTGGTTTTGTATTATCGGCTGCAAAATTACTGTAAGCTGGTGCGGGGGGCAAAACGAGGAGCTATTTACAACCTGCAGACCGGCAAGGTACACTCGATAAATCACGGAGCCTTAGAACTGCTTACTGCCTGCAACGCCCAACAGCTGGAGGATTTTCTTGATTTACAAGCTGATGAGGACAAAGCCTATGCAGACTTTCTTCATCGTTTAACAGAAGTTGGTCTCGGTTCTTTTTTTATTAATGAACCGACAAAAGGCAACGAACCTCTCCCCTCCCCGCAGGCGGCGAAGCTTGATTTTTTATGGCTGGAACTTACCAGCGACTGCAACAATCAATGTCTGCATTGTTACGCAACGAGCGGCCCGTGCACAAACACCGATTGTGTTCCTCATGAAAGATGGCTGTCTTTACTTACAGAAGCCCGAGCGGCAGGAGCAACCGCCGTTCAGCTCATCGGCGGTGAACCACTTCTTTATAAAGGCTGGCGGGAACTGATCGAAAAAGCCGGCGAGGAAAAATACGACTTTATTGAAGTTTTCAGTAATGCCACTCTAGTAACAGAGGATGATATTGCTTTTTTAAAGCAACACCATGTTAATTTTGCGACAACCATTTACGCTGATAACGCAGAAGTCCACGATGCGGTCACATTAAACCCAGGTAGTTTTGATAAAACCCTCACTGCAGCAAAAAAGATATTAGCCGCCGGCATTCCTTTGCGCATCGCATCCATAATAATGAAAGCCAATGAACATCAAGCGGAAAATATTATGCAGTTATGCGCCAGCCTCGGAGTTGAAGTTACCCCGCCGGATGTGGTGCGACCGACAGGACGCGGAGATGATGCCGGTCTACTGCCTAGAGCCTATGCCAAACAGCCCGTCAAACCGCCTTTCTATACAGATCCTTTTTCTTTCGCAAAAGCCCATCAACAGCACAGCTGTTTATGTGGCAAAATTGCGATTACCTCAAGCGGCGATGTTATCCCCTGTATTTTCGCCCGCAACCAAATCTCGGGCAACATATTAAGCACCCCCCTTGCTGAAGTACTTAACGGTCCAATATTAAAATCCTGCTGGCAAACCACTAAAGACGAAATAGAAAAGTGCAAGGATTGCGAGTATCGCTATGCATGTACCGACTGCCGCCCGCTTGCTCAAGGCTCCGATCCTCAAAAGCGCTGGCTGGCATGTTCTGCGGAATGCTCTTATAATCCCCACACAGGAGAATGGAAGGAGGCCGATTTATGTCCGAAGGCAGCAAGTACAAACCACCCAAATGGCAGCGTCCCGAATTAACAGGGCATACTCATACTAAGCAAGGTAAAGTTAGCGGCAGAGGCCCCATTGGCTGCCCGCCTACAGCAACTCCATGTCCGCCAAATTGTCCTCCGGTATATCCCCCTCCGCCTTGCTGCTATCCCGAAAGCGGCCATGTTCAGTGTAACCCGGCTACAGTATGCCGCCCCCGTTGCCATCCTTCTTATCCGCCGCCTTACTGTTATCCAAGCAGCGTCTGCCCCCCGACAAGGTAATAATGCAAAAAGACCGGCTAACAAGTTTCCTTGCTAGCCGGCCTTTATCGTTTATTTTAAATTATAAAACACTTTACGGCCCTTGTATTGAGCCAAGTCACTGAGTTCTTCTTCGATGCGAAGGAGCTGATTGTATTTGGCTATTCTATCGGTTCTGGCCGGAGCACCAGTTTTAATTTGGCCGGCATTAACGGCAACGGCGATATCAGCGATAGTAGCGTCTTCAGTTTCTCCTGAACGATGAGAAATAACGCAAGTGTATCCTGCCCGTTTAGCCATTTCGATAGTATCAAAGGTTTCAGTCAACGAACCGATTTGGTTGACTTTAACAAGTACAGAGTTGGCAACCTTGCTTTCAATGCCGCGGCTAAGCCGTTCGGTATTGGTTACAAACAAATCATCGCCTACCAACTGAATTTTGCCGCCCAGACGCTGGGTCAAAAGCGACCAACCTTCCCAGTCATCTTCGGCAATGCCATCTTCAATAGAGATAATAGGATATTTTTCAGTCAAAGCAACGTAATATTCCACCATTTCCGCCGCAGTTTTTACAACGCCTTCACCAGTCATATTGTATTTGCCGCCTTCATACATTTCGGAGGAAGCTACATCAAGCGCCAGAGCCACTTGTTCCCCTGGTTTGTAACCGGCTTTTTTGATGGCTTCCACGATAACCGCCAGCGCTTCTTCGTTTGAAGCCAAGTTTGGTGCAAACCCACCTTCATCCCCAATTGCCGTACTTAACCCACGGCCTTTCAATACACCTTTAAGGGAATGGTATACCTCCGCCCCCATCCGGAGCGCTTCGGCAAAAGAAGTGGCACCGACAGGCATTACCATGAATTCCTGAATGTCAACATTGTTATCCGCATGTTGACCACCGTTTAGAATGTTCATCATCGGAACAGGCAATTGTTTAGCATTAAAACCGCCCAAGTACTGGTACAGGGACAGGCCTACCGCTGCCGCTGCCGCTTTAGCGACGGCCATGGATACGCCAAGAATGGCGTTGGCTCCTAATTTCGCCTTGTTGGGAGTTCCGTCAAGCTCAATCATTAATTTATCAATACCTACTTGATCGAGAGCATCCATTCCAATTAGTTCAGGAGCTATGATGGTATTTACATTATCTACCGCCTTTAATACTCCTTTGCCCAAATAGCGGCCTTTATCGCCGTCGCGAAGCTCAACCGCCTCATACATACCCGTGGAAGCTCCCGAGGGAACTGCTGCGCGTCCGAGAGTACCGTCTTCGAGAACAACATCAACTTCAACAGTAGGATTGCCGCGGGAGTCCATGATTTCTCTTGCAAAAACATCGGTTATTATCGTCATTATTTTTCCTCCTTGATAATCAGGCTATTGCCTGTCATTACTGCCGGTTTTTCAAGCCCTGCCAATTCCAGCAGAGTAGGTGCGATATCCGCCAAAATTCCATTACGGATTTTTTTACTCCGGTATTCTTCCGATATCAGCAGAATAGGAACTTGGTTTACAGTATGGGCTGTAAACGGCGCCCCCGTTTCCGGGTCCACCATTTTTTCAGCGTTTCCATGGTCAGCGGTAATGAGAGTACAACCGCCCCTCTCACGCATGGCTTGAACCACTTTGCCTACACATTCGTCAACTACTTGCACCGCTTTGATAGCTGCGTCTAAATGCCCCGTATGTCCCACCATATCCCCATTGGCAAAATTGACAACAATCAAGTCATATTTGCCTGATTTGATAGCTTCAATCAGCTTTTCAGTTACCGGTCGGGCGCTCATTTCAGGCTGAAGATCATAAGTAGCCACTTTAGGTGAAGGAACCAGTATCCGTTCCTCGCCTTCCAGCTGTTTTTCTTCGCCGCCGTTGAAGAAATAAGTAACATGGGCGTACTTTTCCGTTTCAGCGATTCTAAGCTGAGTCAGGCCCTCCTCGCTGAATATTTCGCCTAATGTGCTATGAATTTTCTGTGGCTTAAATGCCACCGGTACCGGAAGAGCCGCCTCATATTGAGTCATAGTAACAAATTCAAGGGCAAAAAAACCGTCCTTACGCTCAAATCCGTTAAATTCCTTACTCACAAATACCTGCGTCAGCTGACGGCCCCTGTCCGGGCGGAAATTAAAGAATACAACACCGTCCCCTTCTTTAATCCCACAATCCCCACAGCCATCGATTACCGTTGGTAAAATAAATTCATCGGTTTCATCCCGGGTATAGGCTTTTTCCACTGCCGCCTTGGCACTATCAGCATGCTCCCCCTCCCGGTACACTAAAGCAGCATACGCTTTCTCTACCCGTTCCCAACGTTTATCCCGATCCATTGCATAATACCGTCCGGCAACACTGGCGATACGTCCGACACCGATTTCAGTGATTTTCTTTTCCACTTGTTCGATAAAAGTTATGGCACTGGTAGGCGGTACATCTCTTCCATCGGTAAAAGCATGAATATAGACTTTATTTATTCCTTTACGCTTTGCCAATTCTAAAAGACCATACAAATGATCTAAATGGCTATGTACTCCGCCATCCGAAACAAGCCCCATGAGGTGCAGTGAAGAACCATTCTTTTTGACTTTGTCCAACATAGAATCCAATACCGGATTTTTAAAAAAGTCGCCGTCCCGAATGGCTTTACTGATGCGAGTGAGTTCTTGATACACGATTCGACCGGCACCAATGTTAAGATGCCCGACTTCGGAGTTTCCCATTTGTCCTTCCGGTAATCCCACTGCCTCGCCGGAACAGGTAAGCCGGGCAGACGGATATAACTCAGCCAACAGTTTCATATGCGGCGTATCCGCTTTGGCGATAGCGTCGCTTGGGTCGCCAGGCTTTCCTATTCCCCAGCCGTCAAGCACGATTAATGCAACTGGGCTCTTTAATTTGCTCACGCTACCCCTCCATCCAAGATGTTACGCCACCACCAACGTTTAGCTACGCAACATCTTCTTGTTGTTCATTTCTTTCTTCAACCCTGACTAGTATTTGATAAGTTTAACAAAACTGGCTGCTTCCAGGCTGGCGCCGCCTACCAAAGCCCCGTCTATATCACTTTTGTTCATAAGCTCCCGGATGTTATCCGGCTTTACACTGCCGCCGTATTGAATACGCACATTTTCCGCCGCTTGGGAACCAATTACCTGCGCGATAGTCCGGCGAATAAAGGCACATACTGCGTTCGCATCATCGCTGGATGCGGTTCTTCCTGTGCCAATGGCCCAAATAGGTTCATAAGCAATTACCATAGCCCCTACCTGTTCAGCCGTCAGATCGAGAAGCCCCTTTCTGACTTGCTCTTCCACAACAGCTTCCGTGTCCCCTTTTTCTCTCTGTTCAAGGGTTTCACCCACACACATTATGGGAATGATATCATGGACGAAGGCCGCTTTCAACTTATTATTTACCGTAGCATCCGTTTCAGCAAAATACTGGCGACGCTCGGAATGACCAATAATGACATATTTACAGCCAACATCCTTGAGCATGACCGGCGATACTTCCCCTGTAAATGCGCCTTGCTCCTGCCAGTGCATATTCTGCGCACCATACTGAATTTTCCCTTTTGCTAAATCGCGCACGGCATAAAGCGCAGTGAACGGCGGACAGATTACTGTCTCAACTTTATCAGCTCCGCCAATAAGGCCACTCAATTCTTCCACAAAAGAAACTGACTGGGATACTGTTTTATGCATTTTCCAGTTACCTGCTATAATAGGCTTGCGCATGGAAAAACCTCCTTGCTATTTATCGTTAATTGCGGCAATACCCGGCAGTACTTTGCCTTCTAAAAATTCAAGAGATGCCCCGCCACCAGTAGAAATGTGGCTAATTTCTTTCTGAACGCCTACTTTTTCAATAGCCGCAATAGAATCGCCGCCCCCAACAACACTAACAGCCTCAGAAGCCGCAACTGCTTTTGCTACTGCTTCGGTTCCTTTAGCAAACACATCCATTTCGAATACACCCATGGGTCCGTTCCAAACAATAAGTTTAGCATCTTTCACGGCTGCAGCATAAGCTTTACTAGTATCAGGGCCAATGTCAAGTGCCATCCAATCGCCAGGAATATTGTTGATAGAAACCGCTTTCGATGCCGCATCTGCTGCAAATTGGTCAGCAACCACTACATCGGTCGGTAACAGCAAGGAAACACCGCGTTTTTTTGCATCTTCGATAAGCGAACGGGCCAAATCAAGTTTATCTTCTTCTACCAGAGATTTGCCGGTAACATATCCTTGAGCCGCAATAAAGGTATTGGCCATACCGCCGCCAATAATGAGGGTATCCACTTTCGCCAGTAGATTACCGATTACACCAATTTTATCGGATACTTTCGCGCCACCGATGATCGCAACGTAAGGATGAGAAGGACTAGAAACCGCCTGTCCCAGGAAATTAATTTCCTTTTCCATCAGGAACCCGGCTACCGCAGGCAGATATTTTGTGATCCCCTCTACCGACGCATGCGCCCTGTGGGATACGCCAAAGGCGTCATTGACAAAAACTTCTGCCAATTTCGCTAGCTTAGCCGCAAAATCGGCGTTATTTTTTTCTTCTTCAGCATGAAAACGCAAGTTTTCCAGCAATACTACCTGTCCGCTTTTCAGCTCAGCCGCTTTCGCTTCGGCTTTCGGACCAACACATTCATCAACAAACTGTACTTCTTTTCCCAAAAGTTCGCCCAATCTTTTGGCTACAGGTAACAAGGTGTATTGAGGCGCAACGGTTCCTTTCGGACGTCCTAAGTGACTGGCAAGTACTACAGCCGCATTTTTACTTAACAAATACTCAATAGTAGGAAGCGTTGCCCGTATACGGGTATCATCAGTTATGTTTCCGCTTTTATCCAGCGGTACATTGTAGTCCACCCTAACCAACACTTTTTTGCCCGTTACTTCAATATCCCGCATTGTTTTTTTATTCATATTCACGCCTCCAAAAAGGGCCACATAATGTGACCCTCTTTTTTATTTACTACTTTTACATTCCTTTTTGGGCGATGAATTTGACCAAATCAACGACCCTGTTGGAGTAACCCCATTCATTGTCATACCAGGAAACTACTTTAGCGGCGGTTCCGTCAACAACCATGGTAGACAGCCCATCAACAATGGAAGAGTGCGGGTTGCCGTTGTAATCACGGGAAACCAGCGGTTCATCGGAGTATGCCATGATGCCTTTGAGTTCATTTTCCGCCGCTTTTTTAAGAGCCGCGTTGATTTCTTCAGCAGTAGCCGGCTTTTCCAGTTCCACTACCAAATCGGTAACGGAAACGTTCGGGGTAGGTACCCGCATAGCGAATCCGTTCAATTTACCTTTCAGCTCAGGAATGACCAACGCTACGGCTTTCGCTGCACCGGTGGTGGTAGGAATGATTGACATAGCCGCTGCCCGGGCACGGCGCAAGTCCTTGTGTGGCAAATCCAGAATTTGCTGGTCATTGGTATAAGAGTGAACGGTTGTCATCATACCGTGTTTGATGCCAAACTTATCATTAAGAACTTTAGCGAACGGTGCTAGGCAGTTCGTAGTGCAAGAGGCATTTGAAATGATATTGTGTTTTGCCGCGTCATATTTGTCCTGGTTTACACCCATAACAATAGTGATGTCTTCATTTTTCGCCGGAGCCGAAATAATAACTTTTTTCGCACCAGCCTGAATATGAGCTGCTGCTTTTTCTCCATCCGTAAAGATACCGGTAGATTCCACAACAACGGTTACTCCTAGATCTTTCCAAGGGAGACTGGCTGGATTTCGCTCTGCCAAAACTTTAATTACTTTGCCGTTTACAACTATATTGCCGTCCTGTGCTTTTACTTCCGCATTCAAAGTACCATGAATCGAGTCATATTTAAGCAAATGTGCCAACGTCTCCGCGCTGGTAAGGTCATTTACCGCTACAATGTCCAAATCCGGGTTGTTAAGTGCCGCCCTGAATACATTACGACCAATTCTGCCAAACCCATTAATCCCTACTTTAATTGCCATTTTGTTTCCTCCCGCATTCATTATTGATTTATTGGCTTTTTATTATTTCCTGAATCGCACTGGCCGCCGCCTCGTCGGTTACCAGTACTTCCTGACCGCCGGCAGCAGTTACGGCCGCAATGGCTTCCGCCTTATCACGACCACCAGCTACTGCAATAACATGCCCAATGCCAGCCAGTTCATCCAGGCTTAACCCTACTCCACCCGTGGTGTAAACAACCTTACCTTCTAAATTACAATAGTGACCAAAGGTTTCCCCTGTAGCCCCTAATTTAGTAAGCTTTTCCACTACTTCCGGCGAATTGCCCCGCCTCAGCGCCATCGCGTCGGCCTGACCAATACCGGTAAGCAGTACACCTGCTTTTCTAACCATCTGCGTTACTTCCCGGATATTGGCATCACGTCCTACCACTTCCATTGCTTCAGCGCTTAACCCTTCCGGAACATGCAGCAAGCGGTAACGCCCGCCGAGCTTGTTCGCCATTACGGCTGCAATTGTGTTGGCCTGATATTCCACCACTTCACCTAAACCGCCGCGTGCCGGAACAACCGTAACTTCGGGCGCATGAAAGTATATCGCCTGAGCCACTTGGGCCATGGTCGATCCACCGCTAACCGCAACGATCTTATTATTCCCCAAAAATTCTTGTAATAATGCAGCTGCAGCCCGGCCAAGCTCCCGTCGTACGGCAACTTCGGTTCCACTGTCACCGCGGATTACAACCACTTTTTTCAAGCCTAGCCGCTCAGCCAATTCTTGTTCCAACGATGATAATCCATGCATAACACGGACATACTCCGATAATTGAGCCAGCACGCCTTGCCCTTCTTCGGTAACCGTCATCCCTAGCTGAGAAAACTCAATAAATCCGGCACTTTTCAGAAAATCAACTTGCGCCCGCACAACACGTTCACCCATTTCCAGGGCCGCCGCCAACGCCCTACGCCCGACAGGCTGAGCATATTTCACTTGGCGGAGAATTTGATAGCGGGCATCAATCACTTCCGACAATTCAGGAGCTATTTTTCGTTGCAATTCAATAGTTTTTTCCATGGCTTTTCTCCACTGGTCTTATTTCGTCCCGCCTACTAGAACATATATTGTCCCACTAGAGACACAATATACCTACATAAAAAAGTTTACCTAGCTAATCGCTTTTTACTCATTGTAAATGGAAAGAGGAAACTTCTCACAATACGGTGAGGGTCTTATCTTGTCCCGGGGAGCGATTCGTTTCATGTCCCGCTAACTGCACAACAAAACTTTTTCTCTATATGATTTCGCTATTGCTTTTTTTATTCCTGCTTTCTATACAACTTTTTTAGAAACTTTTTCGTTGCCAACTTCGCTGTATCTCAATACACCATAAAGCTTTTGCAGTAATATTTAATTACTATTACTTTGTAAAAAACTATATAAAATAATAGTAATTAAATATTACTTATGGTAAAATAGTCCAAGAGAAGTTAATCAAATAACTAAGGAGCGGAGAAATTATGGCTAAATATATTTGTGTAATTTGTGGTTATGAGTATGACGAGGAGACCGGCGATACTGAAAATGGGATTCCTGCCGGAACATCTTTTGATTCTTTGCCGGAAGATTGGGTTTGTCCTACTTGTAGCGTTGATAAAACTCAGTTTGAGAAACAATAGTCGTCAAAATTTCAGATTAGAAGATCCTTTCTTCAATTTAATAACTTTTTTACAGGGAGAGATACCTCGTGAACATGCTGATTATGATGTTATCGGCATCTAAATAAGATATTCCTCCTTTTAACGGAAAGACTTAATGGAAAAAATCAGGTATAAGCTTCATTGTGGAAGCTTATACCTGATTTTTTTATAAAGATTTTATTCTAATATCTCCGCCGTTTGCTTGATGCCGGAATTCCTAATTCCTCCCGGTATTTGGCCACGGTTCTCCGGGAAAGGGTTATCCCCTTCTTTTCCATATATTCTGTGATAGACTGATCACTCAGAGGCCGAAGCGGGTCTTCCCCTGCTACCATTTCTTTGATTTGCCATTTGACGGTTGAAGCCGACAGCGCCTGCCCATCCGCGCCTTGCAAGCCTGCAGTAAAAAAGTTTCGAAGGGCTACTATGCCATGTGGGGTATCCGCATATTTATTGGCGATGGCCCGGCTGACTGTAGATTCGTGAATGCCCAGTTCATTGGCCACTTCTTTCATAGTCAGCGGCTTTAAGTAATGCGGCCCCATATCAAAGTACGCCTGCTGTAAAGAAATCAGGGTTTTTACTACATTATATAAAGTACGCCGCCGCTGTTCAATGCTTTTTATCAACCATACCGCGGCGTTTATGCGCCCTTCCACGAATTTCTTGGCTCCGTGGTCAACATCCCGCGCAATGTGCCGATAAAACGGGTTAATGGTCAGATGCGGTACTTGGTTGTCATTAATTATAATAACATATTCCCCATTGACCCGTTCGATGGTTACATCAGGAACGATGTAAGTGGGTTGGTCAGCGCCATGAAAGGCACGCCCCGGTTTGGGTTCAAGAGTTCGGATTACATCAACCGCTTTTTGCACCTGCAGTGGAGTGTAGCCGGTTTTTTCGGCAATCGTTTTTAAATGGCCGGTACCTACTTCATCTAAATGTTCTCTAATTATAGACAGCACTAAGTCATCGGTAATGCCCTTCTGCTCAGCTTGTATTTCCAGACATTCCTTTAAGCTTCTGGCACCCACCCCCGGCGGGTCAAACGTTTGGATGACTTGTAAGACTTCTGCCACTTGCTGTTCACTTAACCCCAACTTAGCTGCCGCTTCAGCGACTGTGCCGGACAAGTAACCATTATCGTCAATACAGCCGATAAGATATTTCCCTGTTGTACATTGTTGAGCCGTTAAGCCACTAAGATGCATCTGGAATTCCAGATGTTCTTCTAATGTGGAAGCCACCGATACATAGGCCGAAAGCGGCATTTTTTCTTCCGCAGTCCGCATGGTATATCCCGCATCGCTTCCTTCATTAAAATACTCCGCCCAATCCATGTATTCCTGAAGCTGATCGTTTGGTGCATCTTCTCCTGTATCTTCCGCGGTATCTGAAGTATTCGCATCGTTTTTTTCTTCTATCTCCAATACCGGATTTTCCAACAATTCTTGTTCGACCATTTCAGCCAGTTCCATTGAGGAAAGCTGCAAGATCGCTATGGCTTGTTGTAATTGCGGAGTCATAATGAGTTTTTGGTTCATCTCCAACTTCAAACCATAGTCCATCCGCATTTCTTATCCCCCTCCTCTTTTTACTCCACTATATGTCAATGCAGTTATTTTCGCTAACAAATTCTAGGCAATTGGTCCCCGGGCAGCATGTCTAAAAGCCGTACTCCTCCAACAAGAGTCCGGAGTCCAACCTGGCCTTTGGGGTCTTTAGTTACCTGTCCTATTACTTTGGCGTTACGGCCATACACATGCTGTTTAAGTATCGCCAGTGCTTTATCTGTATGGACTGATTCGACAAATATGACGGCTTTACCTTCATTTGCGAGATATAAGGGATCATATCCGAGCATGTCACATACTGCCATTACTTCAGGGTTAACCGGTATGTCCATTTCGTTGATTATGATACCTGCCTGCGCCTGGGACGCTACTTCATTGAGTACGGTAGCAAGTCCGCCGCGGGTCGGATCACGCAGTACGGCAATCTCCGGCACATTGTACAAAAGTTCCTCAATCATACCATTTAGCGGGGCGCAATCACTGGTTATATTAACCGGTAGCGTAAGCCCATGACGTTCGGCCATTATGGTTACGGCATGATCGCCAAGACTGCCGGTAAGGATAATATTTTGCCCGGAACAGGCCCTTTGCGGCGAAATGTTTACTCCCTCTATCAAGGCTCCCACGCCCGCCGTATTAATATAAATGCCGTCAGCCGCCCCCTTTTCCACCACTTTAGTGTCCCCTGTCACTATAGTTACGTTTGCCTGAAATGCCGCCTGCCGCATAGAATCAACAACGCGCAAAAGATCCGACTGGGGAAACCCTTCTTCAATAATAAACCCGGCGGAAAGATATAGGGCTTTCGCCCCCGTCATGGCTAAATCATTTACTGTACCGCATACCGCCAGTTTGCCAATGTCCCCGCCTGCAAAAAATAAGGGCTTTACTACATGAGAGTCTGTTGTAAAGGCCAATTTTGCCCCATTCACTGTCACTTTGGCCCCATCATGCATTTCATCGAGAGCGGGATTGGAAAACGCCGGTCGCATGACTTCTTCAATTAGCTTTTGGCTGAGTTTTCCCCCGCTGCCATGCGCTAGAAGGATTTTTTCCTCTTTCATATCTGCCACCTCCCCGTGCCGTACCGATACCACGCAGCACACGCTCCCTCAACAGAGACCATGCAGGAACCGACTGGCTGCTCCGGTCGGCAGATATCACCGAACAAGGAACATTCAAAAGGTTTGGCGACACCTCTTAATACCTCGCCGCAGCGACAACCGCGCGGTTCTACCGTGGGCTCTACTTCGACAGGTATACTTTCTTCAGCATCAAACCGGCGGTATTTGGCGTTAACCTTAAGTCCTGAAAAGTTTATAAGACCGATTCCCCGCCACACGGCATCGTCTTCCTCATACACTTGGGAGAGTATATTCCTGGCGGCAACATTTCCTTCCGGCTTTACAATACGCCGATACTGGTTTTCTACAGCAGCTTTTCCTTCTCTGATTTGCTTAACCAAAAAATATACGGCCTGTAGTATGTCAAGGGCTTCAAACCCGGCAATAACAGCCGGGACGGAAAACCGTTCACTTAAAAAAGCATATGCTTGTTCTCCAATAATGGCACTGACATGCCCCGGCAGCAGAAGTCCGTCCAGAGTAATATCATCGGCGGCACATAAAGCATTAAGGGCCGGAGGCACTCGTTTATGCGCCGATAACACATAAAAGTTTCTCAGCATTTTTCTCTCAGCTTCTAATACGGTTGCTGCAGCTGTTGGAGCTGTGGTTTCAAAGCCGACAGCTAAAAAGATTACTTTTTTATCAAGGTTACCGGCAGCAATGTCCAGGCTTTCCAGCGGCGAGTATACAACACGAATATCTCTTCCTTCCGCCTTTTCCGCAGCCAGACTGGAAGTTGAACCCGGCACTTTCAGCATATCGCCGAAGGTTGTAATAATAGTGTCCTTTTGACGGCTGTAGGCAATGGCCATGTCTAAATAGTCGTTAGGGGTTACACACACCGGACAGCCCGGGCCGCTAATAAGTTCAACCTCACAAGGCAGGAGCTGCCGGATGCCGGATTTAAAAATCGCCACAGTGTGCGTACCGCATACTTCCATTAGCCTGAGCGGCCGATTGGTCAGCCGCCGGATTTCTTTGACAAAAAATTCGGCGCTTCGCTTCTGTTCTTCGTTACTGATCTTCATATTGCGCCAGCTCCTTTAACAGCTCCATGGTCCGTTCCGCTTCTTCCTGATCGACAAGCTGAATGGCAAAACCGGCATGAACCAGTACGTAGTCACCCACTTTCGCTTCGGGCACCAGCATAATGCTGGCTTGCCGGGTAACACCGTTAATTTCGATAGTAGCCAGCATATCCTGGAGTTTTATAATTTGTGCCGGTACCGCTAAACACATCGTCCTTCACTCCTTTTCCTGGCTACTGCAATCTGCCCCAATGAGAGGCCGCCGTCATTGGGAGGAACCATTTTCGGTAGAAGTACAATAAAATCTTTTTCGAGCTGGGTGACGACCAGACTTAATAATGTCACGTTTTGAAATACTCCGCCACTCAATACAACTTTATTTACACCCGTCATTCTTCCTAGCCTACCGACAGTCTCAATCATGGCGGCGGCCACAGTGGCATGAAAGTCGGCCGCCAGTGATCTATAATCCGCCCCTGCTTCCATTCTGTTGACTAAGGCTTCGAAAGCAGGTGAAAAATCAAGTTCCAGAGGGGTACCTCCCTGTATTTGGTATGGAAGCGCCTTGCCTTGAATTCCGGCAGCTGCCAATTCGAGTTCAACGGCGGCTTGACCTTCATAATGAATATGAGTACGTATCCCTAAAATAGCCGCTGCTATATCAAATAAACGCCCGGCTCCAGCCGAAAGAGGGGTATTGATTCCCTTTTCCGCCGCCTGAAGCACCAGCTGCCAACCTTCCTGTAGACGGGAAGTTAACGGGACAGCCCGGTTAATAAAGTCCGGTCCGTACAGGCTGTATAACTGCCATGCCGCCAATCGCCACGGTTCCTGGATGGCTCTTGCACCACCCGGCAGTTTCAAATAGGCACAGTGAGCCAGCCGTATATAGTCACTACAGTCGGCGAGGAAAAACTCCCCGCCCCATATATTGCCATCAGTTCCATAGCCGGTTCCGTCAAAGGCAACACCAATAACTTTTTCATCCATACCGTGCTCCGCCAATACAGCGGCGATATGGGCATGATGATGCTGGACGCCAACAACTGGCAATCCCAATTCCCGGGCGTATTGTGTTGATAGATAGCCTGGATGAAGATCACAGGCCACTAACTCCGGCGTAATGTTAAGCATTTCCTGGTAATGACGTATCGAATCACGATAACTATTATAAGT
Source organism: Bacillota bacterium (assembly GCA_017889725.1). Classification (GTDB taxonomy): domain Bacteria; phylum Bacillota; class Negativicutes; order Sporomusales; family CTSoil-080; genus CTSoil-081. The sequence continues at coordinate 44,700 of JAGGAE010000007.1, forward strand.
TGCTTGGTTTTCCAAATCACCGGTATGAGCACTGATAAAAGCCATATTATCAGCAGTAAGACAGAAAGTATTTTTTAGCTCTCCACCACAGGCGAGTATTTTAGGGCCTGACGTAGCTAACTTAATAGGTGCCGGGGCCAAGCCCCGCCCGCGCCGCAACCAGTACGGCTTTTCCTGAAAAGTGCGGCAAACCGAATCGTCAGCCCGACAATAAATCCTCCGGTTGTGCACCAAAAAATAATCTGCAATCGTGCTCAGCCTGTCAAATGCATCGTCATCTTCATAAACAATGGGTTCATCACTGATATTTCCGCTTGTCATAACCAAGATATCTTCTGGTCTTAAAAGGAAATAGTGAACCGGGGCATAAGGCAGCATAACGCCGAGATACGGATTTCCCGGGGCGACGGCCTCTGCTAAAGAGTATTCCGCCGATTTTTTTACAAGAACAATCGGCTTAACCGAACCCGTCAAAAGCTGGGCTTCCTCTTTAGTAACCACACAATGCCGTTTGAGAATATCAAGGCTTCCGCCCATTACGGCAAAAGGCTTATCTTCCCGAAGCTTACGTCGCGGCAATCAGTTGGCGGGCAGTCTCTATAGGCTCTCCTGACTGGATTTCCTTTTGTTCATTAAATAAACGATAGGACGGGCCGCACTCCGGGCAAGCGTTCGGCTGAGCATGAAACCGCCGGTTGCTCGGATCCTGATACTCTTCTCGGCATGTACTGCACATGGTAAACTCAGCCATAGTGGTTTGCTCACGATCATATGGCGTACCTGTAATAATGGTATACCTGGGACCACAGTTGGTACAATTGGTAAACGGGTAGCGATACCTGCGGTCTTTGGGGTCGGTAATCTCCCTCTGGCAGTCGGCGCAAGTTGCTACATCCGGCGAAACAAAAACTTGCCGTTCTGCTTTTGCTTCGCTTTTACGGATAATAAAATCGGATTCCCCCTTGAGTTCACAGGGATCAGCCCAAATTTCCTCGAGAACGGCTACCGGCGGAACCTCAGTTTTAAGCGCCTGTACAAAAGACTCAACCGCGAAAGGAACGCCCTCTATTTCTATTATTACTCCGCTTCCGATATTTTGGACCCAGCCCGCCAACGCAAAACGCCTAGCCAGATTATATACGAAAGGACGAAACCCTACCCCTTGCACGATACCTGTAACTCCGATTCTCATGCGCTTCATCCATATTCTCCTTAGTCATTAGGCAAACGTAAATTTCAGTATATTCACACTAATTTCGTTAAGAAGGCAGGTTATTCCTGCCCTTTTTGAAGCGTTAAACACGCTTGGATCATAAGTGCACACTCCAGACGTTTCTTTTGAAGTTCGCACCCTAAGAGATACGGTTTATCTATAGTCGCATTAAAAAGATCCGCATTAGCATGACAACCGCCGCTGCAATAAAACCTTGCCCAACATTCCCGGCACTCACTTTTATTAAGAACATGTGCCTGCCGGAATACTTCTGTCATTTTTGATTTTTTTATACCTTCAGAAACATTTCCCAATAAGTAGTTATCCCGTCCAACAAACTGATGACAAGGATACAAATCTCCGTCCGGGGTTACTGCGAAATATTCATGTCCGGCACCACAGCCACTAAGCCGCTTTGCTACACAGGGGCCGTTGGAAAGATCCAGATTGAAATGAAAGAACTCAAACCCCTGCCCTATTGCCCGCTGGTCAAGGTAGTATTTGGCCAAATTTTCGTATTCCGAAAACAACACCGGTAAATGCTCTTCTTTAAGCGCATACTCTTCCTCTTTAGCAATAACCGGTTCTATCGACAATTGTTTAAAGCCTAAATCAACCATGGCTTTCACATCTGCTGCAAAGTCCAGATTATGGGCAGTAAATGTGCCGCGCATATAATAACTCTGCCCCTGCCTTGAATCTACCAGTTGCTTGGCTCCGGCCACTACTTCGTCAAAGCTGCCCGAACCGTCCGCATAGGGTCTCATAGCATCATGAACTTCCCGCCGACCATCCAGACTAAGCACAACACTGATATTCTCACTATTAAGATACTCAATAATGGAGTTGTTCAATAGTGCTGCGTTGGTGGTTAAGGTCAATTTGAATACTTTGCCTGTTTCCGCTTCTCTTTTGCGTATATAGCTAACGGCATGACGTACCGTTTCCATATTGAGCAGGGGTTCACCGCCGAAAAAGTCGACTTCGCAATTCTTACGAGCGCCACTGTTGGCAATGATGAAATCAATTGCCTGTTCGGCCACATGTTTAGGCATCAGACTCCGGTCATGACCGAAATCGCCAGTTCCGGCAAAGCAATAGCCGCACCTTAAGTTACAGTCATGCGCGACATGAAGGCAGAGCGATTTAACCAACGGCTTTTCTCTAAAAGTTACCGGAGTAGTTACCTCCGGAGCAAATAGAAGCCCTTGGTCTTTTAATTCATGAAGTTCTGCCAATACTTCCACGATCTCGCCTTCGCCATATTTTGAACCAAGTGCAACCTGTACTTCTTTATCATTTACACCATTAAATACCGCCATTGCCTCATACGCCAGACCATCCAACACGTGGACTGCTCCGCTGTTGACATCCAGAACAAAATAAAGACCATTCATAAAAAACCTATGTATGTTCATACTTCACCTTTTTCAAAAAATTAAGTCCCTTCGCCAAGGCGAGGGACTTTGTTTTGGGCCTACTTCGCGCAGACTTGGTTGCCTACGGTACAAGATGTTTTACACGCCGATTGGCAGGAAGCCTGACATTCCCCACACCCGCCGGTATGCAACGTATTTTGCAGATTTCCTTTATTGATTGTTGTAATATGTTTCGCCATTTATGTCCCTCCTTGCTACTATCTGTTTTACCTTTTTATAATACCATAGTTTAGCATATCGAACAACTCTCGCTATTCAGGGCTAATAATCAATTTTACCGGCAAGTTGGAAGCTCCTGGAGGACTGAATGTCAGCCATAAAGAATCTCCACCGGGAAATTTACCGATTTCGCTATATTCCGCTTCCGTGGCGGTTCCCATAAATAGCTTGTCATCCGGCGTTTGTACAGACGGTAGATTAGCATGCCGATATTTTAAACCTATCGCCCCGGCATACGTTCCGCCTCTGGGATTTATAGAATAGGAAAGCGGTTTTCCTTCGGTGGTCGGTAAAAAGATATGATAAACGATTCCATAATTACCATAGTTACAAACTTTGCTTCCGTCCGTTGCATCAATACCGGATACATACTTATCAATATTGTTATCAGCCAAGGTCACGGCTACCGCCCCATCGGTATCGCCATCATAAAGTTTTGCTCCTATTAAGAGCCGCTCACACCCGTCAAAGGTTCCTCTTAGACGGTATTCATCTGCGGCAAGTACTTTGGCCTGCCCAGCAAAGGCTTCGGGCTTGACATCCACCGGCATCATCATGGTAGAAACCCGAACCATGCGATTAGTCATAAAATCGTAAATGCCATTGACTAACATGTCCGGTTTTACAACCGACTCGCCCAATTTTTGAGAGAGAAGCGCCTTGCCGCGCGGAGGAATATTTATTATATATAGCGGGCCACCATCCATATAGGCCACTTCCGCATCTTTTCCCACTTGAATCCAATCTTTGTTAGGCCCCCCTAACCCATACCGGTGAACAATCACTTCCGCAGGACGGTCTTCTTCGTTTTCCAGTATAGCTACAATGCGTTTATCGGTTTGCGTTGCATTGACATGATGAAAGAAAAGACGGGCATTGCCTACTACCGAGTCCCGGTACATAATCCCATCACCATAAACCATTTCCGGGCTGTCCGATAGCAGAAGCTTTCCCCCGTAAGAGCTGGATATAACGTCCCATTCCGGCAACTTTAATGCGTCCGTCGGCAAAATACCAGTTGCACTTGCCGTAGCCATTCCTAGCATTCCTAAGATCATGGTTGCCGCTATCATTTTTTTTATATTCAAGGTAGTACCTCCTTTTACTAGCCTATTATAACAAACACAATAAAGTTATGTAAAATAGTTAAGTTTTCCTCACCTAAGTTACTCGATCCAAGTTAAAATTTGCTGTAGATTTCAGCCCGCCATAGCCGCAGGCGAAACTCAAAAAGACCAAACCGCGTCCGGGGAATACCAATCCTTTTTAATCTGTAGGCATTCGCCCCCGGTTTATTAAGGCCGGTTGTTCCGGTGCATGCCCCTGCATAACCGGCCTGACGCAAAATATCAAACATAGAAATATCATAATTGCCAAAAGGATATGCCAGAAACTCAACCGAGCGACCGGTTTTCTCCTCAATAATTCGCTTGGACAATGTTACTTCCTGCGCCTTCTGCTCGCTCTCCAGTTCACTAAGCACCGCATGGCTTACGGTATGAGACCCGATTTCAAACTCCTGTGCCTGCATGTCTTTTATTTCTGCCCAAGTAAGGTATCCCGGCTGATCAACTTTGTCGGTAATGACAAATACAGTACCGATCATTCCATACTTTTTCATTATGGGAAGCGCCGTAGTATAGTTGTCCTGATATCCATCGTCAAAAGTAATGACAATAGGTTTAGCGGGAAGCTCTGCTCCACCTAAAAAAGACTGCGTTAGCTCATGTAAAGAAATGGCTGTATAGCCTTGTTCCGTCAAATATTTCATTTGCCTGTCAAATTCTTCCGGGCTGACACTGTAAATATCTTCATTATCATTCACACAATGGTAGGCAAGTATAGGTACTCCTTTTGCCGGCAACGCTAACCAGCAAACCGCCAAAATAAAAAGTACGAGAGTAACAAGTGCTATGTTACCCCTCCTACTCATGACGAGAATCCTCCAAATTTTGGGCAATTTGCTCAAGTTTTCGTAATCGGTGGTTAATACCTGATTTTCCAACCTTACCATCCATAAGGAAAACCAGCTCATTTAACGTAGCTTCGGGATACGCCAATCTAATTTCGGCCGCTTCCCGCAGCGTCTCCGGCAATCCCGACAAGCCAATGGTACCGGCAATATGCTTTATTCTTTCTACTTGCCGTACAGCGGCGTTAACTGTCTTCTGCAAGTTGGCGGTCTCACAGTTAACCAGACGATTTACTTGATTGCGCATATCTTTTACAACCCGGACGTTTTCAAAGGTAAACAAGGCGTTCGTGGCACCAATGATCCGCAAAAAAGAGGTAATGGCCTCCCCGTCCTTCAAATACACAACATACTCCTGCTTACGATCTGTAATTTTAACCGGCAGCTTGAAGGATTTCAGTAAACGGATCAAGATTTTAGCAAACTCCTGATTTCCGGTTACCAGTTCCAGGTGATACTCTCCCTCGGGTTTGTTAACTGACCCGCCGCCAAGAAAAGCTCCTCGAAGATACGCTCTTCGGCAGCATGCTCGGCGTAATAACCCGGTATATTGACTACTAGCGGCAACCCCCGGCATAATGCCCAAGGTTGTAAATAAGCCAGCGGTAGCGAGAGAAGGCACCACCCGAATTAGATAGGAGTTGGCTTTTTTAAGCCGCCGTCCTCTGGTAACAACAACTTCCGTTTTAAGTTCAAAGAGACGCTTTATCAGCATAAGCGCTTTACGCGCCACAGCCGCATTTTCCGTAGTAAAAGAAATTCCCAAATTATTATTTCCACCTATCAGCATAGTGCCACCCATGCGCATGAGCGCCGCCAGTTCAGATAGGTTACAGCAGTTTTGCCCGTCTGTTATCCGGGCAAGTTCATTCTTTACATCTGTAGAAAATGACAATATACTTTCACTCACTTTGCCCGTTATTAAACTATCTCTAGTCTTTTGGTTCCTTAATATGTTCCGCGATAAGATAGTAATCCAAAAGCCGCATGCGGTCTGAACATACCTTTAATTTATAAACCATAGCCATGATAGCCCGGGATAATTTCAGAGGGTCATGTCGAACCAAATTTGTTTCACTGATAAGGTTAGCCTTGGATACTTTAACCCCCAATGCTTCAACCGCTTCAATATCAGCCTTTACAGGAAAAGCACCTTGACGGGCATACACATCCAGTAGTTGCGGCGCAATATCTTGCGTATTTAAAAGTACATAGTCAATAACCCCGCTGCCAACATGGTCAATAATGGCTTTCACATGTTGCGAAGCCGCATATCCATCCGTTTCCCCCGGCTGAGTCATGACATTGCAGATATATATTTTTACTGCTTGTGTCTGACGGAGAGCATCTGCTACACCAGGTACCAGTAAATTAGGCAAAACACTGGTATATAAACTGCCCGGCCCCAAAATGCAAACGTCAGCATCACGAATGGCTTCCAAAGCACTATTAACCGGTAAAACGGCTTCCGGCCGGATAGCTACTCGTTTGATGGCCTTGCCGGCTTCCGAAATATGAGACTCTCCCTCAATAATACTGCCATCCTCCATTTCCGCTACAAGCATGATGGCTTCCGTAGAGGAAGGCAGGACTCGGCCGCGCACTGCTAAAACCTTACTTGATTCTTTTAGAGCCAGTTCAACGTCACCAAGGACTTCAGCCATAGCAGCAATATACAAGTTGCCAAAACTATGACCGGATAAAGCCCCTGCACCGCCAAAACGATGCTGGAACAGTTTTTCCATCAAAGGCTCGGTATCCGCTAACGCCACTAAACAGTTACGTAAATCACCCGGCGGAATAATACCCAAATCCTCCCGAATACGTCCGGAAGACCCGCCGTCATCTGCTACCGTCACAATCGCTGTAGCATTGCTAGTTACATTTTTTATACCCCGTAAGAGCACAGACAAGCCTGTCCCTCCACCAACTACAACCACCGCAGGACCCCGGTTTAACTTTCGTTTTTGGAAGATGATCTCTACCAGCCGTTCAGAGCCGGAAGGCACGAGTACACTGATTACGGAATGAATAATTCTGCTGGTGGCAAACGTCATCACAGCAAGACCCAACGCCGATATAGCTATTCCAGCGATAGTGGTGACCGCATAATAATACTTTCCGGTAGCCCGGTACATCAACCGAAATATACTCTCTTCCACCAAACCAATATATTTGTAGTTGAAAATAATCGCCAACCCAAAGCTAACCGCGATCACACCAACCGAGAATAACAATAACCAGCGCTTCAGCTTCATTCCGGGGTATAGCCACTTAAGATAATGCATTCTTACACCCCTTAAACGTTAACATCCAAAAGCCATTCACTCTTCTACCTGATTATGTTTGATATCCCTATGTTCGACGTCCGCCTTAAATCCCTTGCCGCGCAATCCTTCCGCAATTTTCTCAGCCACAAAAACCGAACGATGGAGCCCCCCCGTACAGCCAATCGCAATAATTAACTGACTTTTCCCTTCCTTAATATAATTGGGTACTAAGAAGTCAATCAACCCGCCTAGTTTTTCCATAAACTGCTTGGTAATCGGCCATTTTACAATGTATTCGCCGACTTCCGCCGTCCGGCCGCTTTTGCGTCTAAGCGAATCAACGTAAAAAGGGTTAGGCAAAAATCGAACATCGAACACCATATCAGCGTCAAGTGGAATGCCATATTTAAACCCGAACGACACCACCGTAATTGTCATACGGTCCCTGTCCCGTTCATCCGTAAACAAGGTGACTATTTTCTCTTTCAATTGAGAAGCGGCAAGATCCGAAGTGTCAATAATGTGCGACGAACGCCCCCGTATGAGTTCGAGACGTTCCCGTTCCCGGGTAATACCCTCACTTACGCGCCCTGTAGGAGCCATGGGATGACGGCGGCGAGTTTCTTTATAACGCCGAATCAGCGTTTCATCCGAAGCTTCCAGAAATAGGATTTCATAGCTTATCGCCTGACATTCCAAATCTTCCAGAACGGTAACCAAGGTATCAAAAAATTCGCCTCCCCGAATATCAACAACCAGCGCAATTTTATTCACCTTACCGGCTGATTGAGCACAAAGTTCAGCAAATTTTGGAATCAGCATGGGCGGTAAATTATCCACACAAAAGTAGCCTAAATCTTCCAGCACCCTACTTACTTGCGTCTTTCCCGCACCGGACATACCTGTAATAATTACTAAATGAAAACTTTCCACTCGATCACCTCCTGTTATTGCGTCTTCGTAAATGTTCCTCGATTTTTGTTACCGATGTGTTAAGCAGTTGCTGGGGCAGGAGACCCGTTTGGCTGATTAACTTTTCTGCAGCCGTAAAATCACCTACGGAAAAAGCAAAGTGACTGTCTGTTCCTAAAACAATCTTACATCCGTATTCTTTAGCTAAATTGAGAAGGTGATAGCACCGTGGTAAACTGCCGCTGCGCGAGACAGTCAGTGAGCTGTTGTTGATTTCCAGAGCTACATCATATTCCGCCGCCGCTTGAACTACCTTCCTGTCATCTATGATAAATTCCGGATTTCCCGGATGAACAATAACGTCTACCCAAGGGTTCTTCATTGCCGCAATCATCATATCCGTATTTTCTTCCGCCGTTCCGCTCGGAACACAAACCGAATGAAGCCCGGCAAGCACAATATCCAGTTTTGCTAATATGCGTTCACTTAAATCAAGAGTCCCCCTACTGTCAAGAATATTCGCCTCTATCCCCTTTAGCACCCTGACCCCATAAATAAAACCCGGCAATGCTACTAAATTAGAAAAGTGATAGTGATGCGGTGCCCCCGGCATAGCCGGTCCATGATCGGTCAGGGCAATCATCAACAGTTCTTTCTCAGCTGCCGCTTGGGCAATTTCAAGCACCGTACTGTAGGCGTGTCCGCTAGAAATTGTATGAATATGTAAATCAGCGACAAACTGCATAAGAACTTCCCCCTTATTCCTATACCAATTATAGGCCAGTTTGGCTAAAAAATCAAAATGCCAATCTAATTCCCAGAAAATAAGCAAGCTGACAAGCAGTTTTGTCAGCTTACTTATTTGTATTTTACTCCGCAAATCACTTCGATATATTCCCCAATACATATTTTTCAATAGCTTCAGCTACGCCATCCACATCGTTAGCTGAAGTAACGGCGTCCGCCGCCGCTTGAACTTCCGGCATGGCATTAGCCATGGCTACGCCCCAGCCCGCATACTGGAGCATGGGCAAATCATTTTGCGAATCCCCCACCGCCATGACTTGTTCCCGGGTAATTCCCAGATGCTTTGCCAGAAGTGCCAACGCTCGCCCTTTACTAACCATCGGATTTACTATTTCTAAATACCGGGGCCCGGATACCGCTAAATTGACTCGCGGCCCGAACACTTCGTTCACTTTTTCGCGAATCCGGGTAAGCAGAACCGAATCGGCTATGGCCATCATTTTCGAGGGCGTGCCTTCAAGAGTATAGAAAGCATCACCCAAAGCTATAGCAGCAATCCCTGTCATACGTTTATAATAGTCGGAATACTCATTAGCCTGGGCAACATAAAGTTGATCATCAATATAAGCCTGTAAATACCAGTCATGTTCCTTAAACAACGCCAGCATTTCCCGCGTCGTCGCCCTATCTACCGGTAAATCAAACAGCGTTTCTCCGGATTTACCCCATTTTATCAGTGCCCCATTGTACGTGATAATCGGTACATCCAACCCCAATTCAAGGACATAAGGTAAGGCCGACTGATACATTCTCCCCGTCGACACAGTAACAGTAACTCCCGCTTCTATAGCCCGTTCAATTGCCCGGCGATTCCTTGCCGATATAGTTTTGCTCTTATCCAGTAATGTATCATCCAGGTCCAAAGCTATAAGTTTAATTGCCATGAAAGAAACCTCCGTGTATAACGTTAAAACAAAAGCACCTCCCGGGAGGTGCTGCTATTGCCCGTTCGACCTCATCGATCATGAATCATTTTGGATAGCGTTATGCTGCACACCGTCATTACCATCACACCGAGAGCAGGAAACAAAAAACTGGAAATCTGGCAGCCGGGTATTGTTTTTATTAACATGAACGGAGCCAGCAAATTGGTGATAAAAGTGCATCCCCCAAGAGGAACAATATCTAAGGGAGCTGACAAAAAGGAGAATACGGTTCGGATGGCAGCATTGACCAGTCCAATGATTGCCGCTCCCAGGAGCGTACTCCCTAACGTATCAATAAATATACCAGGCATTTTTATAGCCACTAGGAATAATACCATGGCATTAATGATAATGCGCAAAAGGAACCCTGACACTACTTCCATCCTCCTTACACGGTATCAACAATTGTATTATACTCTCACAGTTAAGCAACCGCAATCTTCTATTCTCTATTTATTCCTCTCCGGTTCTTTTTCTTCCCACTCAAGCAACGCTCGTTTTACCTCAATCCCTCCGCCAAATCCAGTAAGGCTACCGCCTTTTCCTAGTACCCGGTGGCAGGGTATTACAATAGGAGTTCTATTAATATGAAGAGCCCCCCCTACTGCCCGCGCCGCTCCGGGCGAACCTACTGCCGCCGCCAACTGGCCATAGGTCGTTACTTCGCCATAAGGAATACGGTATGTATGCGCTAATACGGCTGCTTGAAACTGAGTATAGCCTGTCCAGTCAATCGGCAAGTCAAACTGTACTTTACCTCCGTCAAAATACCGTCTTATTTCGTTGGTTACTGGATCAACAAACAGCTCTTCTCGCGCCTTTTGTATTCCTTCTACTATAGTAATATCCGCTAAAGCCTGTTCTTTATCCCGTCGGGGAAACCCATTTTGCCATAACCCCCGTTCAGTCCATATCGCCGCTACAAACCCCCAGTCGGTTTCAAAAACAGTATATACCTTTTTCATAACTTCATCCCCCGCCATTACTATGCAATAAAGAGGAATCCTACGGTAAGTCCGGTACCTTTACTCCGCTCACTATTTATTCTAAAGCCGCTGCCAAAGCATCTACTACCGAGTCCACGCCGATAAGTTTCAAAGAGGTGGGTATCGTCAGTCCTCGCAAGTTTCCCTTGGGAAGAATAATACGTTTAAAACCCATCCGTTCGGCTTCCCGAATCCTCATTTCCGCCTGAGATACCGCCCTTACTTCACCGGCAAGCCCAACTTCGCCAAAACTAACAGCGCTTGCAGTAGCATTAACATTACGATAGCTAGAGGCTAAAGCAAGAATAATCGCCAAATCCGCCGCCGGCTCATCTACTTTAATTCCCCCGGCAACCTTAACATACACATCGCAGTTTCCCAGCATGAGTCCCACTCTTTTTTCCAATACCGCCAATAACAATTGCATCCTTTTTACATCCACACTATCCGAAGTACGGCGCGGCGGAACAAAGGGCGAAGCGCTTACCAGCGCCTGAATTTCTACCAAGAGCGGTCTTGTTCCCTCCAGAGTAGGAGTTACCACGCTGCCAGGCACTTCGGTGGGGCGTTCCGCTAGAAAAATCCGGGACGCATCCGGAATATCCACCAGCCCGGCACTGCGCATTTCAAACAGCCCTATTTCATTCGTACTGCCAAACCGGTTTTTCACCGCCCTAAGGACCCTGTACTGAGCACTGGAATCCCCCTCAAAATACAGCACGGTATCTACGATATGTTCTAACGTCCGGGGGCCGGCCAGTGTACCATCCTTTAAAACATGCCCTACAATCAAGGTTGTAATCGAGTGAGTTTTTGCTATACGCAGCAATTGAACGGCACTCTCCCTCACCTGGCTAATGCTGCCGGGCGCACTCTGAATATCCGGTCGAAAAATCGTCTGAATGGAATCGATAACCACCAAAACAGGTTCGAGCTTGAGTACATGCTGTTCAATAATTTCCAGGTTGGTCTCACTTAAGACAAACAACTGCTCCGATAGCGCCCCTAAGCGTTCCGCCCTCATTTTTATCTGTTTTGCGCTTTCTTCGCCGGTTACATACAATACCTTCCCCTGGGTTTGGGCTACATTGGCACATACTTTGATGGTTAAACTGGATTTACCTATCCCCGGATCACCAACAACAAGGGTTAGCGATCCTGGAATAAGCCCTTGTCCCAGCACCCGGTCAAGTTCCGATGAGCCGGTACTAAAACGCGGCACCTCATCACTATTCACTTCCCCTATCGGCAAGGGGGCTTCCCCACTCGACAGACCTAAATCAAGTCCGGCCCTTACGGTGCTTTCCTTACTCACCGGTTCTTCGACCATGGTGTTCCAAGCACCGCAGCCGCTGCACCGTCCTACCCATTTAGGCGTTTCAAAACCGCATTCCTGACAAAAAAAAGCGGTTACCTTTCGTTTTGCCATTCCTTTCTATTCCCCCTAAACAAAAACAAGGTACGACAAAATTCTATCGTACCTTGTTCGAGAAATAAAAGCACTATTCCTGCTTGGTCTATTTTTTCGCGAAAACCAGTTCACCATCTCCCCCGGCGTCTACCGTGATGATATCTCCGGCTTTTACTTCGTTTTTCAGCAACATTTCAGCAATTGCGTCTTCCACCAATTTTTGAATAGCCCGGCGGAGAGGGCGCGCCCCATATTCAAAATCACTACCGTCTTTTAAAAGACGGGTCTTAGCGGCTTGTGACACTTCCAGGCTTAACTGATTTTCATCCAACCGCCGGGATACCGTTTGCAACATGATATCTACTACCTTCGTCAGCTCTTCTTCACTCAGGACGTCAAAGACAATAATCTCATCCACCCGGTTTAAGAACTCCGGCCGGAAGGTCTTGCGCACTTCTTCCATGACACGGTTTTTATTGTTCGTAGAGGACGCCTCCGAACCAGCCAAAAATCCAAGCGCCGCCGCGTCTTTTTTCATATGCTTGGCACCGGCATTCGATGTCATGATAATCACAGTGTTTTTGAAATCTACTGCACGTCCTTGGCTGTCTGTCAGCCGGCCATCTTCCAGAATTTGCAGCAACATATTAAATACATCAAAATGCGCTTTTTCAATTTCGTCAAATAGTATAACGGAAAAAGGTTTACGTCGAACAGCATCGGTTAACTGGCCGCCTTCTTCATAACCAACATACCCCGGAGGTGCTCCGACCAGGCGTGATACCGTATGTTTCTCCATATATTCCGACATGTCCAGCCGAATCATAGCACTCTCATCGCCAAACATAGCTTCGGCTAATGCTCTCGCCAATTCAGTTTTGCCAACCCCCGTAGGCCCAAGGAATATGAAGGAACCAATGGGACGTTTGGGATCTTTAAGTCCAGAGCGAGCCCGGCGCACGGCCCGCGCTACCGCGTCTACCGCAGCATGCTGCCCAATAACCCGCTTGTGCAGCACTTCTTCGAGTTTTAACAGGCGTTCGGCCTCTCCTTCCGCTAGTTTTTTAACCGGAATTCCCGTCCAATTTGCCACAACTTGGGCAATGTCTTCCGCCCCCACAGTAATACTTGCATTACTGCTTTGCTTCCAATCCTTCTGCTTGCCTTCCAGTTCATCCCGCAGGTTCTGTTCCTGATCCCTTAGACTGGCAGCTCGCTCATACTCCTGCGCCGCAATAGCCCCTTCCTTTTCTGTCCGGACTTTGGCCAATTGCCCTTCCAATTCTTTTACATCTGGAGGTGTTGAAAAAGCATTTAACCGTGCTCTTGAGGCTGCCTCGTCCATTAAATCAATGGCTTTATCGGGCAGAAAACGATCAGTTATATACCTGTGAGATAATTTAACAGCAGCTTCAATAGCATCATCACTGATTTTAGCCCGATGGAAAGCTTCATACCGATCTCTGAGTCCCTTTAGAATATTAATCGCATCTTCTACATTAGGTTCGCCCACTTGAATGGGCTGGAACCGACGTTCCAGAGCCGCATCCTTTTCGATATGCTTTTTATATTCATCTAACGTAGTAGCACCTATAGCCTGCAGTTCGCCGCGGGCTAGTGCCGGTTTCAGTATATTTGCTGCATCAATAGCCCCTTCTGCAGCTCCGGCACCAATTAACGTATGAAGTTCATCAATGAACAATATGACATTTCCGGCTTGACGGATTTCATCCATTACTTTTTTCAACCGTTCTTCAAATTCGCCTCGATATTTCGACCCGGCCACCATCGAGGCCATGTTTAAAGAAACTACACGTTTCCCCCGTAAAATCTCCGGTACATTGCCGGTGACAATTCGCTGCGCCAAACCTTCGGCAATAGCTGTTTTCCCAACCCCCGGTTCACCAATCAATACCGGGTTATTTTTGGTTCTCCGGCTAAGTATCTGTATAACACGCTCAATCTCTTTTTCTCTGCCAATGACTGGGTCAATTTTATTCTCTTCTGCCAACTTATTTATGTCGCGGCCAAATTCATTCAGAGCCGGAGTGTTAACCTGACCGGCGCTTGCAGCTGCACCGGGACCGTTCTTAGGCTGCGGGGCCTGCCCCGACATCGCAAATCCCCCTAGAAGCTCAATCACCCGCTGACGGACGACATTAATATCCGCCCCTAGACTTGCCAGCACTTGGGCTGCAACACCTTCGCCCTCACGAATCAGCCCTAACAACAGATGTTCCGTACCAATATAATTGTGGCCCAAACGTCCGGCTTCTTCTACAGACAGCTCTATAACCATTTTGGCTCTCGGAGTGTAGGGAAGTTCATTTCCCTGTCCGTTACCCCTGCCAATCACCTTTTCTACTTGGCTTCGAACCATATCCAGTCTTATGTCCAAAGTAGCCAGAGCTTTGGCCGCAACACCTTCGCCTTCATGCACCAACCCCAGTAAAAGATGTTCAGTACCTATATAACCGTGCCCTAATCTCACCGCTTCCTGCTGGGCCAACAGTAGCACTTTCTTCGCACGTTCAGTAAATTTATTAAGCATTTTCATTACCCTCCTTTATTTTTTCTCGAATAAGCTGCGCTCTCAGACAATCCCGGTCATTAGGTGGCACGTCCCGTCCGGCCAACTTTTGCAAAAAATTTGGCCGGGTCGTTACGATTAATTCGTTGAATACAGTTGCCGGAACACCGCCGATAATGCCTATATCAATACCCAATCGTACTTCGCTAAGCAAAGTCATTGCCTCTTTACCTGTGACGCTGCGAGCATACCGAAGCACTCCATAAGCGCGCCATACCCGGTCCGCCACCGCGTCTTTTGAATTCTCTACAAGCATTTTACGAGCGGTACGCTCCTGGTCTACCACTTGTTTCGCGATGCTTTGCAGGTTGTCAATAATCTCCTGCTCACTATATCCTAATGTTAACTGATTCGATATTTGAAAGATGTTTCCGATAGCCTCACTGCCCTCACCATACAAGCCCCGGACAGCCAGCCCCAATTGAGTCGCAGCCGCAATAATCCGGTTAATCTGCCTGCTTAACGCCAGTGCCGGGAGATGAACCATCACGGAAGCCCTAAGACCTGTTCCGACATTGGTCGGACAAGCGGTAAGATAGCCGCACTGTTCCGCAAAAGCAAAATTTTGTTTTGCTTCCAATATATCGTCCACACGATTTGCCGTGTTGATTGCCTCCTGTAGATTAAGTCCCGGCTCCATGCACTGCAGCCGCAAATGGTCTTCTTCATTCACCATGATACTTACGGCAGCGTCATCACGTACTATCAAGGCACGATCAACGGGTTCTTCGGCAAAATTCGGACTTACAATATGCTTTTCCACCAAAATGCTTCGTTCCAGCGGTGCCAACTTATCCATTTCCACGAACATATAGATATGATTGTCGGCAGTGCTTAAATCATTGACTGATTTACGAACAAGCTCACCCACCTGAGCCAGTTTCTCCTTATTTGCCCGGTTGGGAAAGGGGATTCCTTCCAAGTTGCGAGCTAAACGAACCCGGCTCGACAACACGATGTCGCCTTCCGGTCCACCGCCAGCCATACCTGGTGTAACCGGCTGATCTAATAGTGTATCTAATAACATTTTTGCTTTCTCTCCTTTCAGGCTTGCAGCCGTTTTTCCATATCCTTTATTTCATCCCGAACTTTAGCCGCTTTCTCGTATTCTTCACTATTAACATAACGGTCCAGTTCTAGTTTTAGTTGTTTTATTTTTCGCTTCAGCGACAGATTGCCACCGGAACGTTTCGGCACCTTCCCTGTATGACTGTTGGTTCCATGAATGCGGCGAAGCAACGGTTCCAGCCGTTCCCCATAAGCGACGTAGCACTCGCCACAGCCGACTTTACCGCTCCGGCTAAAATCGCTGTAGGTCATCCCACAACTGGGACAAGCCGTTTCCTGATACTGTGGAACGTTGGGAACGCTATAATTAAACATCCCCTTTAAAAAGTCCTGAACAGAAAATTTATTATCGGTTGCAAACTTAATTTCTCCGTATTTTTGCGCGCATTCTTCACACAAATGCTTTTCTGTTTTTTGATTATTGATGATTTTGGTGATATGAACACTAACCGGCCTTTCCTTACAATCATCGCATAACATACTGATCCCCTCCTCCTTACAACTCTGCTAACCGTAAAAGCAGGTTACGTAAAATGATAGTTCTGTCCTGCATGCTCCAGTGCCCCTCCGTCAGACGGAAAAATTGTCGCATAAGTTCCGCTTCGCGATTCGTTAGTAGCTCGTGATTCTCTAAATGCGTAATCACCGCTTCTACACTTTCCGTCCGAGGATTTTCCGAAACCACCCGGGCCGCATCCATATATACAATTTGTTGACCGGGTGCACGGAAAATACGGACGAAACCGCCTGCCCCGCGCCTTGATTCAACAATAAATCCTCTATTAGCGGTAAACCGGGTACTTAAGACATAACTAATTTGCGAGGGCGCGCAATTCAATTCCTCCGCGAGTTCATTTCGCCTAAGAATAGTAACCTCGCGCTGCTCGCCGGTCAATTTGCCTAAGATATAATTCTCAATGATATCCGCTAAATTTGACATAGCACCACCTGCATCTATTATAGTTTGTTGTTTGACCTTTATTGACCTTTAGTTTAATTATATTTGACCTTTTGACATTTAGCAATACCTTTTAGGAAAATTTTTTAAAAAATTCCTTACCGTTACTGGCCCCGCAGCCTCATGGGAAATTATGGGCCATTGTTTGACTATTACCGTTTCCTGCCGTACCAACCAAACAGGGTTGCAACACTTATAGCAACCTTGTTGTATTATTATTTTAATGATAGAAAAAAATATAAGGGGCCATAGAAGAATCTCCTATAACCCCTTTTCGGTATGACCTATCCCTACCTTGGCGAATGTTACGCTAAGCTTGGTAAATCGACGCATAACACGGATTACCCCACCCATATCTGCCCTCAATTTGCTTATGGACTTATCAAATAAAATCCCAGCGATCGGCAAATCCGCCTTGCCATTACCCCCTCGTTTTAAAACTACGTAGTAGCCACCCTGCTTTTCAATAACACTATTTATCCCTTTCAACATATCCGCTTAATGGCATCACAGGTGACCAAAGCAGCCTATATTTCTATTTTTTCCATGTCGTTCTAGGATAAGCTTTTATTCAAAACAAAAACTTTTTTTTCACAACTATTTACTCATGCCTGTTGCTTAATATAAAGCTTTTTGACCAAATGATTAACCTCGTCTAAAAATGGTACCTTAATCGGGTCCTTATGCTTATGCATTAATTTATAACATACTCTGGGCGGAGGTGGATCGGATATTTGCTGGATTATGAATTTCTCCGGCTTTGCAAACGAATTTGCAATGGATCTTGGTACTATGGCCCATTGCCGCACATCCCACATAAGAGAAAAAATAAGCGCAGCAGCATCCACTTGCAACCGAGAAATACTGTAATTATCCCACCACCGGTCATGCCACATTTGGTAGGACGGACCCCAATTAAAAAAAAGTTCATACCGATAATCTAATTCCGGAGGAGAGATAATGTTTGCTGATTCCATCCTCTCCCCCGTAAGACGAACCAACACCATTTCATCTACATAAAAAGGCTCCACTAGTATATTAGGCACAACTCTCTCCATTTTTACAAACGCCACATCAATTTCCCGGCGTTCAACACTCTCGTAGGATTCGATAGTATGCTGAGTTCGGATCTCCAGACGAACAGCAGGACATTGCTGAATAATGGCTTGATAAAGAGGTGGCAATACGTAGATGTTTAAACTATCCGCCACTCCTATTGATAAACTAATTCGTGGACCACTTGCTTGCAAAACCGCTAATTCTCTATTCAACATACTCCATCGTTCTGCTAATGGCAAAAAACTATTTCCAAGTGGAGTTAAGTTAATTGTAGCTACACCTTTTCCACGTTCAATAAGCGTAGCACCGATGCCTCTTTCCAAACCTTTTAGCCTATAACTCACTGTCGACTGCGACAAATGAAGCAATTCGGCAGCCCTTGTTAAGCTTTGGGTTTTTACTATTGCTAAAAAAGCTTCTATGCCCAAAAAATCCATATATATCACCTGCAATATCGAATTTATAGATATTTTATATTAGATATTTGCGTTTTACTTTTATTTTTTCATATTATAAACTTTACATCAATAACCAGTTTACCAAATTTCTTATTACCGCCTAATAAGAAAAGGAGAACGAAATGATTCATACTGTTGATTCCGGGGAAAAAAACATAATAGGTTTAGCATTACTTACAGCCGCATGTCTTATTGGAGATTCCATGTTATACATTGCTCTTCCCACTCATTGGAAAGAGGCCGGACTTAATTCCCTATGGGAAGTTGGGGTCCTCTTATCCATAAATCGTTTGGTCAGATTACCCTTAAATCCCATTGTAGGCTGTCTATACAAAAAGATCAATACCCGACAAGGAGTCCTCTTTGCTTCTCTTTTGACATTGGTGACAACCTTATCCTACGGATTTGTAAAAGGCTTTTTCCCTTTGCTCCTTATTCGGTGCATCTGGGGCTTAGCATGGACTTTTTTAAGGATGGGATCGTACTTTGTCATTTTCGATTGCTCTACGGAATCGAATCGCGGACATTGCATGGGGCTTTTTAACGGGCTTTATCGGTTGGGGAGTTTAGTGGGTATGCTTGCAGGAGGATTTATCGCGGATTATTATGGCCTACCGATTACCGCTTTAATCTTTGGCACAATAACACTATTATCTATACCAATAGCATTTATCTGGATTTCAATCTCAGATGTCAACCGCACTAGCATCGAAAAAAACAACATGAGTAAATCCATGCTGTGGAAAAATCATACTATTTTTTGGACATTAATGACCGGAATGCTGGTTTCCTTGATATACCAAGGCATATTCGCAGCAACCCTGAGCTATTTGGTACAAATACATAACTCCGCAATAATTACTATCTCTGGAATTACGCTTGGCGCTGCATCGCTCGCCGGTATCCTACAAGCAATACGCTGGGGGTGGGAGCCATGGTTAGCGCCATTAGTTGGGAAAAAATCCGATGGTACGTATAGCCGTCGAATGATTCTCATTGCATCGTTACTATTTGCAAGTATTTTATTTGTATTAATTCCATTAAATATTCCTCTTGCTCCTTGGCTACTAATTATCATAAGCATACAGCTCACAGCAACAGCATTAACCACAATTACTGACGCTATCGCTTCCGATGCAGCATCAGTATCCTCAAAATTCTTGGTGCTTACAGCTTACTCTATTGCCGTCGATATCGGCGCTGCCATAGGTCCATTCTTAGCTTATCTGCTCAACACTTACATAGAAACGTATGCGGCATATTGGCTATCTGTAATACTTCTACTAGTTATGACGATAGTGTGGCTTATCCCTGGTAAAACCACATCACAAACCATTTACCCAATAAACTAGTTTGAAAACTAACCATCCCTTTTATAATTATCGCCCCCTTGCTAATGCACTAAGGGGGCGATAATTCATTTATTTTAATATTCGCTCATACAACCAAATGCCTCGCAATATGTACAGCCTTTTTGGGATACCCACATTCCTTTAGATATGTTTATTCTTTCTTTCTCCCTTTCCACCAGCTATATCCCATTTGGCAAACTGCCAGCGTTATCAACGTTCCGTTTACTAAACGGAATTCATGGGCAAAATACTTCGGATCCCAGAAAGATACCGGGCTGTGTACGGCCACCATCGATAGAGGGTATAAGAAAAAATTGGCATGCGCAGCATGTGTTAACCCATCTATAAAGATGTGTGTTCCCCAGCCCAGCATAAAGGGTCGGCAAAATTGAAATGGTCGAAACAAGCTAACAATCCCCATCGCGCCCCATACCACAGCAGAATGGCCCATCAAATCTATATACACGGCCCAGGGATACTGCGGCAAGTACGACATAAACATAGCCGGAGTCAGTGCCGGCAAATCGCTCCAGCCTAATAGCCCTTTTGTCATAAGCACTGCTACCAGCAGAAAATAGATATAATCCGGAGCCATAGATCCCAGTACGATCTGTATTACTTTTGGATGCCGCTGGGTAAAGTAATATAGCCAAAACCCATGATGAAAGGTATTCATGCTTCACCCCTCTCCTATCTGCATTATTTTTTCATTATTTGTCAAGCTATATGTAAAGCCGCTTTTCTCCTACTACTATACTTCCCTTTTTAGATAAACCAAGCCCGGTTGGCGTAATCAAAAAAAATTTGCCTTTACAAGTTCGCTCAAGCGGATTATAATGATGTCCTGTAAAATGTTACTATGTTAAGCGTAAATGTATGAACCTACGAATTATTCTCGTTGAACGAATATTTTTTCTAATTTTGGTGTTCTATCAAATTTGATACCGTTAAGGGGCGATAAAAATGATAAAAATATCCGGTAAACACTTAACAGTTGATATGTATGGTTGCAAGTCTAACGCCTTAAACAATATAGAATTTATTCGTACTGCCATGCTTACCGCACTTAAAGAATCCAATCTGACTTTGTTAAACTTTACTTACCATCAATTTGATTCTCAAAGAGTTATTGCTGTGGCGATATTAGAAGAAAGTCACATGAACATCCACACATATCCAGAGCTCAGCTATGCCGCTATTGATATTTTCACCTGCGGCGACCCTTCCCGCGCTGACAAAGCAGTTGCCTTACTTAAAAATTTCCTTAAACCTGAACGTACGAAAATTACTAATATCAGGCGTGGAGATTTTATTTCAGAAAGCGATATACGACCAAAAATCAAAATAAGTATTGCGCCCCTTCGACGGGTTCGCAGTACCGGAGCCAGAGTGCTCCGCTTTCTCTCCCGAACGAAGTAAAACATAAAAACATCCGGCATAGTAAGCCGGATGTTTTATATTTTAAACATATATATCTTTGCCTAGGGAGGCAGAGAAAAAATAGACAACTAATACTCCCTATTTCTTCTCTATTATACCCATTAGATCCCCTAGACACGAAAATCAAAGTTATTGCCTTTAACAGGCGACGAGGGCACAGGAGTGTTAACCACATCCTCATTCTTAATGGTTTTCGCTTTCTGAAGGTCAGAAGTTCTTTTAGTAGTACTTACGGAATTGCGTTTCAGCATTCGCCAGAAAAAAAAGGCCACCGCAACAACCAATACGACCACTAAAAAAGTGAAATATCCTGTTGCAGAAGAATTTTGATTGTTTTGGTGTAGAATCTTAGGCGGAACAGCTGTCTGCGTGCCAGATTCTTCTCCTCCAGAATCTGCTAAAGATGTCTCGTTTTTTTTCGAGGTCTGCTCTGTCATCGCATTACTTGCAGCTGGTTTTTGCAAAGCTTCTTTTTCGCCCGAATGCTCTGCTTTTCCAAGAGTGCTACTTTCCGTTTTAGTGGCAGAAGCTGCAGGGGTGGGCGTTGTAGTTGCTGCCGACGTATCCGAAGAACCAGAGGCACCATTTCGTGACAGGCTGGGTGGAGTTGGCGGTGTGGGTTTAACAGGTGCTGTAGGTGCTACAACCAAATTCATCCCTCCCTGAAATAGGTCAACCCTATCCGTATCATATCAAAAAAACAGCAGTTCCGCCAGTCTCTTTGATGCCACTGCTGTTTTTTATCAGCCTACAGCAAGCTTTTCTCGAAAAAGGGCCACATTCTCAAATTACTCAGAACCTTGTGTGTCATCAACCGGACATTAATTAGCCTGCAGGAAGTTATCAATTATTCTATTATATCTTTTCGACTCTTCAAGCATCGGCAGATGTCCTGAGTATTGCATTTCAATAAAAACCGCCTTGGGAATTAACGACGAGCAAACTTTTCCTTCGGCTGGTGGATTTAGCCCATCATGCTTTCCACTAATAACTAACGTTTCAGCTGTTATTTGCTCCAGTTCACTACGATAATCAAACCCACTCAATGCTTTATTAGCTACATCCATTTGTTCAGGAGTCAATGTATTCTTTAAATTGTCCACTAAATTGGCCCTTACTTCTGGATTATAGACTATATATTTAGCGAGGGCTTCTATAACTTCTTTCTCGTTTAACCCTTTTAATTCTTCGGCATGCTTTGAAATCAATCTTTGGGTCGATGAAGTTAATCCATTTGACTTAGGAACAGTTAGAATAAGTTTTTTTATTCTATGTGGCTGACCAATTGCTACCCCTTGCGCAATATAACTTCCCATTGATACTCCGTAAAGATTCACAACCTCAAAATTCAAAATATCCATTAACGATATAATATCTTGTACATGATCCTCTAAAGTATAGCTATGCGGTTTATCTGACTTTCCATGTCCTCGGCAATCTATAGCAACCGTTTTATTAAATTGGTTGAGTCTGTGAATTTCATCTTTCCACTGGGTATTGTCCATGCCAAGACCATGAATCAGTATCAAAGTGGGCCCGTCCCCTTGTATTTCAACATTCAAATCTATTCCATTTACTCTCATTATACTCACTCTAAATTCCTCCTCTGTTCATCTTAATTCTACTGTTTCCTACTATAACTTAAGACAATTCTATGAACAGCTTAACAAACATACGTTCTATCGTCAACTAATTCATTTTTTTGTACTAACTATATAACATAATTTCTTCTACCATTACAAAAAAACAGCGGTGCCACCAGTCTTTTTGGCAGCACTGCTGTTTTTAGTTATACTAAGCCAAGCTTTTCTCGAAAAAGGGCTACATTCTTTTCAAGCGATTCAGCCCGCAGCAGATCTTCAAGAGCCTGTTCATAGTGATTAACTTCAACACCGGGAATGAGCTTGTTACTAGCAATTGCCGCTAACAAAACCATGTTCTGCATACGGTTATCACGGAGCACCGCCGGACCAACCCTGACTTCCTTTATTCCTCGCAGTAAACATTCTTGCTCAATCACCGGCGTTTCAAGCCTCGGCTCTCGCCCCAGCCTGACCATAAGCGGCTGCCATTCGGTATCATAGGGTATCCACACCGCGTACCGGAAAACCGGCATGGTCGGCAGCACGTAATAGCACTTCGCTTAATAAACCAATCCCCTGTCCGCCTACTCCAATTAGATAAATATCTTGCTTAGCTTCCATCATTTAGCCTCCTTCCCACTGTTCGTGCCGGAAACAATAGCCTTTGCGGGACAGGTCTGTTTGCAGGAGCCATCGCCAATACATAAATCCTTACTTACCCACACAGTACCATCCGCATCTCGCTGAAAAGTCGGACAGGCGAAGGCTTCGACACAATCATGATGCAGGGAACAGTCCTTATTAATGGTTACCTCCGGAGGAAGAGTTTTCCCCGTACTGCGCAATTCTCGCATCGTTTTCAACATACAAGGATGCTTCGCAATAATTACACTAAACGTAGGTTCTGCTACAGCTGCGGTAACCGCCTCCCGTAATTTTCCCTGTGCATAAGCATCAACTTCCTGAATATTTTTAATTCCTAACCCTTCCAGAACTTGCCTTATAGGCATTTTTACAGTCGGTCCATTTGCATTTAGTCCATTTCCCGGAGTATTCTGATGTCCGGTCATTGCCGTTGTACCATTATCCAGAATAATCAACGTAAAATTATGCTGGTTATATACAGCGTTAATAATCCCTGGCAAACCCGCATGATAGAATGTGGAATCGCCTAGGAAGGCAACCACTTTCCGGCTGGTATTGAATAAAGATAAGCCAGCTGCCGTCCCACTGCCGAACGGTGCCCGCAGCCGGGACAAAGCTGAGCCGGACGTGATGACCATGGCGACGCCGCCTTGCTAAGACGATGGACGGAAGGTAATAAATCCGGCCAGGTTTTCATGAGAATCGCGGTCACCTTGTCCGGTGTATATTCCCCCAACCAGTCATCTATACTCACTTTACCAATTATTTTTACTACTCACTTTACCAATTATTTTTACAGGAATGCTCAGGTCGTAGGCTAACGCTTTAACCTGCTGTTCCACAAAGTCGTCGAGTTCTTCCAGTATTTTTACTTCACGATGGCTTCGGAGAAACTCGGTTATAATTTTTTTAGGCAGGGGGTGAACGATGCCCAGCTTTAAAATATCCGGCTTACCT
>JAGGAE010000061.1 GCA_017889725.1 Bacillota bacterium
CTTTGCCAGAAGTATATTGAAAAGTATTATTACAAAGAAGAATTGTCGCTTTCAAATCTAGCAGAGGAAATCCACATGAGTCCGACCTACCTAAGTCGATTGTTGAAACAGGAAATTGGTGTTTCGTTCATTGAGTATTTAACGCAGGTGCGTGTGCGGAAAGCCATTCAGCTAATGAGCAGCTCAACTGTAAAAATGTACGAAATAGCTGAACAGGTGGGGTATAGTAATCAGCATTACTTTAGTACGGCGTTTAAAAAAGTGGTGGGGTTTTCTCCGGCAGAATACCGTAAACGTGAGAACTGGAGTTGACTGGTATGCGCGGACGGTTACAATTCGCGGGGCTTGTTTTGCTATTGTTTGTTTTGTTTGCGGCGGCTTGGGGTTATTTTTATAAAGAAAGCCAACAGGCGGCTAACGATCAGGTTGAGTTTCTCATAGGCGTATCGCAGGCCAACCTGATCGAACCTTGGCGAGTGGTTATGAACCGGGAGATTATCGAGGAAGCAGCAAAGCATAAGAATATCCGTATCATTTTTACTGATGCGGCGCAAAGCAGCCAGAAGCAGATTAAAGATGTCGAGCAGTTGTTGCAGCAAGGCGTTGATCTTCTCATTATATCTCCGAATGACTCGGCGGAATTGACCCCGATTGTTGCCGAAGCTTACAAACATATTCCTGTTATTGTACTGGATCGCGGCGTGCAAGGGTACGATTATACTCTGTATATTGGGCCTGACAACCGGGCGATCGGCAGAGAGGTTGGAAAATATACCGCCGAGCTTTTGGAGAGTAAGGGGGGGAATGTGGTGGAAATTCAGGGCCCCAAAGGCTTGCCTTCCGTGAGGGACAGAAGTGAGGGGTTTTGGGATATTCTTAGGCAATACCCTGGCATAAAAGTTACGGATATTATTGTTGCCGATTGGCAGAGAGACAAAGCGGAAGACGAAATGGTTAAATTATTGGACAGGCAGTCAAAAGTGGATGTTGTATTTGCCCATAGCGACTATATGGCATTAGGTGCTTATAAAGCAGCCGCCGCGTGCGGCAGGAACTTTGAGATTATCGGGGTGGACGGATTTACGGGGGCGGGCGGCGGACTGGAACTGGTACAGGCAGGGGTGCTGCAAGGAACGTTTACGTGTGATACCGGTGGAAAAGAAGCGGTACAATACGCGGTAGATATATTAAATCATGAGCGGGGCATTCCCAAAAAGGTTATTTTGCGAAGTAAGAAGATTACAAGAGGCAATGTTTTTGACTGTTTGAAACCAGAGACTGGGAAAGAGCAGCAAAAGTCTAATCGTAAAATATGTCTGGGTTTTTCTCAGCTGGGGGCGGAGAGTGATTGGCGTAAAGCCAATTCCAAGTCTATCAAAGAGGCCGCTAGAGCCGCCGATATCGAACTCCTCTTTATGGAAGCCAATCAGGAACAGGAAAAGCAAATACAGGCCATACGTTATTTCATTACGCAAAAGGTGGATGTAATAGCTTTTTCCCCGGTAGTGGAGAATGGCTGGACAGAGGTGCTGGAAGAGGCCAAACTGTCCGGTATCCCTGTAATTATCTTAGACCGGGCTATACAGCCGGATGATGATTCTCTTTATGAAAGCTTTATCGGCAGTGATTTCCGGGAGGAGGGCCGCCGCGCTGCGCGCTGGCTGCTCGAAAACAGCCGGAATGGACAGCCGGTTACTATTGTAGAACTGGCCGGAACCGTTGGCTCGGCACCGGCGATAGATCGCCAGCAAGGTTTTGCTGAGATTATTTCCGCATACAGCCAATATAAAATCATCTATTCTGCGCCGGGTGATTTCACGCAAGCCGAAGGTAAAGAAGTTATGCAAGAAGCCCTACGCATTTACGGAAATGGAATTCAGGTCGTATATGCTCATAATGATGATATGGCGTTGGGAGCCATTCAGGCTATTGAAGAGTTTGGCCTCAGGCCGGGTAAAGATATTTTGATTGTGTCGGTGGATGGGACGAAAGCTGCTTTTGCCGCTATGTTGGCGGGAAAGTTAAACTGTACTGTAGAATGCACGCCTCTGTTAGGGCCGCAACTCATGCAGGCGATTTCCGGGCTAATGGCAGGACGGAAACTGCCTGTGCGGATTATTGCAGCCGAAGGGGTATTTCCCCAAGAAACAGCCCATAGAGAATATCCTTATCGAACCTATTAAACGTAAAAGAAGAGTCAGAATTTTATAAGAAATGGCTGATTATTCGAAATACTAAAACAAATGCTCCGCCTATAATAAAAGTGTGACCATTACGTATTAGGGAGGGGCGAAGGAATGTTTAAAGGAATCAGAATTGCTGTGGCCCTTGTGTCGGCAGCCATGCTAATCCTGGTAGCCGGGTGCGGCGGAAGCGAACAAGGCGCGGCTAAACCCGGAGACAAAATTGTATTAGGTTTTTCTCAAATTGGGGCTGAAAGCGAATGGAGGACAGCCAATTCCGAGTCCATAAAGGCTTCGGCCAAAGAGGCGGGTATTGACTTAAAGTTCTCTGACGCACAGCAGAAACAAGAAAACCAAATCAAAGCCATTCGGTCGTTCATTCAACAAAAAGTGGATGTTATAGCTTTCTCACCTGTTGTAGAAACCGGTTGGGATGCTGTGTTGCAAGAGGCAAAGGCTGCTGGAATTCCCGTCATATTAACGGACCGGGCGATCAAAATGAGCAGTGGCAATGCCGAAGATTATTATGTTACTTTTATGGGTTCTGACTTTGTCGAAGAAGGAAGACGGGCCGCGAATTGGCTGGTTGGCTTTATGAAGAAGGACAATGAGCCTGTCAATATTGTCGAGCTCCAGGGTACCGTAGGTTCTGCACCGGCAATTGACCGTAAGAACGGCTTTGAAGAAATCCTTAAAGGTCATTCTAACTATAAAGTTATTAAATCCCAGACGGGTGATTTCACACGGGCCAAAGGCAAAGAAGTTATGGAGTCTTTCTTAAAATCGGCGAAAGCGGAAGGGCAAAAGATAGACGTTCTGTTTGCGCATAATGATGATATGGCCATTGGTGCCATACAGGCTATTGAAGAAGCCGGGCTTAAACCGGGTAAAGACATTATTATCGTTTCCATTGACGGGGTCAAAGGCGCGTTTGAGGCGATGATTGCCGGAAAACTCAACTGCACTGTTGAATGCAGTCCGCTCTTAGGAGCACAACTTATGGAAGCGATTAAGGATTTAAAAGCCGGTAAAACGCTAAATAAGCGCATCGTTACGAAAGAAGGTGTATTCCCTGCGGATGTAGCAGCGAAAGAATTGCCGAACCGTAAATACTAGGAGGCCTCTTTTAGAAGGCGATACGGAAGTAAGTAACACAACACTATAATCCATAAGTCCACTCCAGAGTTCTATTGAGGTAGAAGCAAAGGGGTTATCTGGAAGGATAGCCCCCTCGGGGTGGACTTTATGATTTCTAATAGTATATAGTGGCGGAGGTGGCAGAAGACCGTGGCTGAAACGATGCTAATCGCTAAAGGGATATGCAAGTATTTTCCGGGGGTAAAGGCTCTTACCGGAGTGGATTTTGAGTTAAAAGCCGGAGAAATTCATTGTTTGATGGGGGAAAATGGGGCCGGTAAGTCGACGCTAATAAAAGTATTGACGGGGGTGGAAACTCTTGATGGCGGCGAAATATTTTTGGAAAAACGGCACATTCAACCGCGTTCTCCGCAGCACGCCCAGCAATTAGGGATAAGTACTGTGTATCAGGAAGTCAACCTTTGCCCCAACTTGTCGGTGGCGGAGAACATTTTTATTGGCCGGGAACCGCGAAAAATTGGTCGTATTGACTGGAAAGAGATTAATCGTCGCGCGACGGCACTTTTGATCAAAATGAATCTTGATATTGATGTTACGCAACCGCTTGAACGGTACTCGGTGGCAATACAGCAAATGGTCGCTATAGCCAGAGCGCTGGATATTTCGGCAAAGGTACTCATTTTGGACGAACCCACATCAAGTTTAGATGCCAAAGAGGTTGAACATTTGTTTTCTGTCATAAGAAAGCTTAAAGAGCACGGAATGGGAATACTTTTTGTCACCCATTTTATTGAACAGGTATATGCTGTTTCCGACCGCATAACCATTTTACGCAACGGGTCCTTAGTGGGTGTGTACAAAACGGCAGAGTTACCCAGGGTACAGTTGATTGCCAAGATGTTGGGGAGAACGTTTGAAGAATTTAACGCCGGTATCAAAACAAAAACACAAATCGCCGAAGTTAACGAGCAAGAATGTGTCTTCTTACAAGTGCGGGGGCTGGGGAGCCGAGGTGCTATTGCACCCTTTGATTTAACCGTCCAAAAAGGGGAGATTCTCGGCCTGGTAGGCTTATTAGGCTCGGGTAGAACTGAAACGGCCCGGATGATTTTTGGACTCGATAAATCGGATAGTGGAGAAATTCGGATTGAAGGGAAAAGGTTAAAAATACTTTCTCCGGCAAATGCCATCAAGCAAGGGCTGGCTTTTTGCCCGGAAAACCGGAAAACCGAAGGCATTATTGATAACCTTTCGGTACGGGAAAATATCATTCTTGCCCTGCAGGCTAAGCTTGGGTGGAGGAAATACATTGCGCGAAAGAGGCAGGAAGAAATTGCGGATAAGTACATTGCCTTGTTAAGTATTAAAACGTCAGGCAAAGAACAACTGGTAAAGAATTTAAGCGGCGGTAACCAGCAAAAAGTCATATTGGCCCGATGGCTGATTACTCAGCCCAAGTTGCTTATCTTGGATGAACCGACTCGAGGTATTGACGTTGGTACAAAAGCGGAAATTCAGAAGCTCATTTTGCAACTGGCGGAAGAGGGAATGTCGGTAATATTTATTTCTTCTGAATTAGATGAATCTATCCGTTGTTGTGATCGTTTGGCTGTTTTGCGGGACCGAGTTAAGATCGCGGAGCTCGCAGGCGAAGAAATCGAAGAAAAAGTTGTAATGCAGACGATAGCAGGGGTGTAGCGATATGGAAATTTGGATAAAGTTGTGGCGAATAGTTACCAACTCCCGGCTTTTTTGGCCTTTGGCCGCGCTGGCAGTTGTTCTGCTTTTTAATTTCTTTTACACTAAGGACTTCTTTGTTGTTGAGATTAAAGACGGGCATTTTTATGGGGTTCTCATTGATATAGTAAACCGTGCAGCCCCGTTGATGTTGCTGGCTATAGGGATGACCTTAGTGGTGGCTACTAAGGGAATTGATATATCCGTTGGGTCGGTAATCGCCATTTCCGGCGCGGTGGCCGCTTCCCTGATCGGCGGTAACCTGGAATATGTTGACGGGACGCAGAAACTGGTTACTCTTGTACCGATGCCGGTAGCCATAGTAGCCGCGCTGGCGGTTACGACACTTTTAGGTATGTGGAACGGTTTGTTGGTGGCCCGTGTGGGAATCCAACCCATTGTGGCTACATTGATATTGTTGGTGGCCGGGAGGGGGATTGCTCAGCTTATTACTCAGGGGCAGATTATTACCATCTACTATACCCCTTTTAAATTTATCGGGGCGGGCTATTTGGCAGGGGTGCCGTTTACGCTGTTTATTGTGCTTCTGGTTTTTGCCGTTATTCTCTATCTGCTAAATAAGACGGCACTGGGTTTATTTATTGAGGCCATTGGTATTAATTCGGTTGCCAGCCGCTTTTCCGGTATCCATGTCAGTAAGTATATCTTTTTGGCGTATGCTTTTTCCGGTTTCTGTGCCGGCGTTGCCGGCCTTATTATTTGTTCTAATGTAAGTTCAGCCGACGGCAATAACGCCGGGCTGTTTATGGAGCTGGACGCCATCTTGGCGGTTGCCCTGGGCGGCAATTCCTTGGATGGGGGAAAATTTTCTCTTTTGGGCAGTGTAATTGGGGCACTGGTTATTCAAAGCATTACTACCAGTATTTATGCTACCGGTGTGCCGCCTGAAATTACTTTAGTTGTAAAAGCCATCGTCGTTATTTGTATATGTTTAATGCAGTCAACTAGTTTCCGTACTATTATTTTTGCGCGGTGGGGACAGAAAAGGGGGAGTGTAAGTGAAAGTACCACAGTTAAACTATAAGTATATGAATCTAACTATTACAATAGCGTTATTCTTTTCGTTGTTTCTTGCAGGAGCGGTGTGGTATAAGGGCTTTTTCTCCTTACAAGTGTTCTTGAATATGTTTATCGATAATGCATTTCTCATTGTCACGTCAGTAGGTATGACCTTTGTTCTCATTATTGGCGGTATCGATATTTCTATTGGTGCGGTAATTGCTCTGGTCTGCATGTTTTCGGCCAATTTGCTGGAAGTGCGGCAGTGGAGCCCTGCTCTGGTAATACCATTGATGTTGGCAATAGGGTGTTTATTTGGCTTAGTTCAGGGGGTTTTTATTCATTATTTCAAAATGCAACCCTTTATTGTCACTCTTGCCGGTATGTTTTTGGCTAGGGGCTTATGTTATGTGATTAGTATAGATACCGTGTTGATTACGGACCCGTTTTATCAATGGATGGCTACGTACAGAATCCCGCTGCCGTTTCACACGTTTATTTCCTTCAGCGTGGTTATCGCGGTAGTGGTTTTGGCATTGGCCTTTTATATTCTGGGCTATACCCGCTTTGGCCGTACGGCTTATGCCATCGGCGGCAATGAACAGTCGGCCTTACTCATGGGACTACCGGTGGGAAGAACAAAAGTGCTTGTTTATACTCTGAACGGATGTTGCTCGGCGCTTGCGGGAATTGTGTTTAGCTTTTATATGTTATCAGGTTACGGCTTACATGCGGTGGGACTGGAAATGGACGCCATTGC
>JAGGAE010000105.1 GCA_017889725.1 Bacillota bacterium
CGTACCGACATCTTTCCAATATCCATTAAATGCGTATGCCATTAATTTTTTTCCGCTCTTTAGCATAAGCGGTATTACGTTTTTACCGAAATCATGCAGGGAGCTCGCATCACAATCATCTAAAGCCAAGTAGTTTCGCAGAACTTCCCAGTTAAATATATATACTCCCATAGAAGCTAAGTTGTTTTTAGGATGAGCGGGTTTTTCGTCAAATTCAATAATACGGCCGCTTTTATCAGTATTCATAATCCCGAAACGGTAGGCTTCCTTCCAGGGAACCTCGATAACCGCGATGGTTACATCCGCTTCCGTTTGCTTATGAAAGTCCAGCATATACGAATAATCCATCTTATAAATATGATCACCGGAAAGCACAAGTAAATAAGTCGGACGAAATTGCTCAATAAAACTGGCATTCTGACAAATCGCATTAGCGGTCCCCTTATACCATTCCCCCCCCTTTTGTTGTACAAAAGGAGGAAGAATGAACACCCCTCCATTGTTCCGGTCAAGATCCCAAGGACTGCCAATTCCAATATAACTATGTAATTCGAGAGGCTGGTATTGCGTTAAAACGCCGACTGTATCAAAGCCCGAATTATAGCAATTACTTAGAGTAAAATCAATTAATCTATATTTTCCGCCAAAGGGAACAGCTGGTTTCGCCAAGGATTTCGTCAGCACTCCCAGCCTACTTCCCTGACCGCCGGCCAGAATCATAGCCAGACACTCTTTTCGGCGCACATTCTTCACCTACCTCACTCAGCAATTCTTGGTCTAGCTTTAAGTAAATTGTGGCGAGCGGCGGTACCGTAAGAACAAGAGAGCACGGCTGAGTATGCCAGGCTATTTGTTCCGCCACAAGACTACCATTAACAATGCCCGAACCGCCAAACTCGGTCGCATCGCTGTTGAACACTTCCTGATACTCACCCGCCTTGGGCACGCCTAACCTATAGTTATGCCTTACAACAGGAGTAAAATTGGACAAAACCACAGTCATTTCCCCATCAGACGCTTTCCGTAAAAACGAAACAATACTTTGATCGCAATCATTGCAGTCAATCCACTCGAAACCCTTCCAGTTAGTATCTAAAGACCAAAAGGCTTCATCCTCCCGGTAATAGTGGTTAAGCACTTTTACATATTGGTGCAGCTTGTTATGCATCTCGTATTCCAAGAGATGCCAGTCTAAACTGTCAGCCTCATTCCATTCAATAAACTGGCCGAATTCTCCGCCCATAAACAAGAGCTTTTTCCCCGGATGGCCCATAAAGTACCCGTAAAAAGCCCTAAGGTTAGCAAACTTCTGCCAATAATCCCCTGGCATTTTGTCAAGCAGCGACCTTTTGCCGTGCACAACTTCATCATGAGATAAAGGTAAGAGGAAATTCTCCGAGAAGGCGTATAACAAAGAAAACGTTAATAGCTGATGATTCCACTTACGATGTATCGGCTCTAAAGACGCGTACTTGAGCGTATCATTCATCCATCCCATATTCCACTTATAATCAAAACCTAAGCCACCCAGATATACAGGCATTGTTAAGTACGCCCAGGTAGTAGACTCCTCGGCAAATACCAAAGCCCGTGGATAATCATGATGAATCACCTCATTGAGTTTTTTTATAAACTCTACCGCTTCTAAATCTTCCTTGCCTCCATATTTATTGGCCATCCACTGGCCCTCTTCTTTGCCATAGTCGCGATATAAAAGGTTTGCCACCGCATCTACCCGAATAGCGTCGATATGAAAAACCTCGAACCAATATATTGCATTCCCAATTAAATAACTCCACACCTCCGGTCGGCAAAAATCAAAATTGCAATCCACAAAATACTTAAAATCATCCGGATTCCCATATCTACTGGTAGGCGCATAAAAGCCAATAGCCTGATAACCCCAGGATCCGTCGAACGGATGCTCGGCCACCGGCATAATCTCAACGTGGGTATAATTCATCTCTACTAAATACTCCACTAATTCTTTCGCCAAGTCCCGATATGTAAATAGCTCTCCTCCTTCCTTTAAACGCCAGGAACCTAGATGAACTTCGTAAATCAGCATAGGCTGATCGAGTTTTCCCGTCGGCCGTTCATCGTTTTGCCATGCCGAATCCTGCCACTGGTAGTTGCCCAGACCAAATACACTGGACGCTGAGCCAGGGCGAACTTCGGCCCAAAATGCATACGGATCAGCCTTGTGCTTTACACTTCCATTAGAGGCAACGATTTCAAACTTATACATCTCTCCCGGGCCAATATCCTCGATAAACAATTCCCAAATTCCCGCATCCGTCAGTCTCGACATTACATGGTCGTCACCCTGCCACTCGTTAAACTCGCCAATAATACGGACTTCCTTGGCTTTAGGCGCCCAAACGGTGAACCGTACTCCTTTTCTACCTTCCATGACTCCGGGGTGCGCACCCATAATTTCATAACTTCGAAAATGCCGGCCTTCATGAAATAAATACTGATCGTAACTGCTAATGCTGGATATTTCTTTCATCAAACGCATCGCCTCCCTTGTAGTATGATTTCAGCCCTAAAGTAGCAAATATAATACATGCCTATGATACCCCCTACTCATTTTATTCCGACTGTAATTACGCCATAACAGAATAAGAAGAATATTTTAATACTACTGCCGCCCCAGTCTTTCAAGATCGGTTAAATAACTTCATTTTTTTTTACAAGCCCTCTCATTTCTTTTCTTCAGTCCCTCTTTTTCAACATCCTTAAAATTCTTCAACTATCCATTCACGTTATATTTTTATTAACAGTATTAACCTTTTCCCCCTTGCTTCAAACATATACTAATCAGATAAGCTCCAGCCGGTAAATAAAGTCGTATGTATTCCCCGGTTAAACGCGGAATATAAAATAGGGGGTGCTAACGTTGGAATGAAAACGGCACAAAAAAAAATAGCGGCTAATGCCCTTCAGCTTTCCTTGACCTATTGGTGGTCCAGAGAGAAAATACCGGCGTGGCTCCTTTTGGCTGGAGTAATTTGCTTAAACTTAGGCATTGTCTACATCTCGGTTTTACTAAATACCTGGCAAAGTACCTTTTACCAAGTCATTCAAAACTATGATAGGTCAGGGTTTATTCACGCCATCATAGACTTTGGCTTACTAACCCTCGGCTTCGTGGTTCTAAGCGGCTATCAACTTTACCTAAGAATGCAGTTACACATCCGTTGGCGCCGCTGGCTGACAGAACAATATCTTTCCTTTTGGCTGAGTGCTAAAACATATTACCGCCTCCAACTTATCAATGGGGAGAAAACGGATAATCCTGACCAACGAATCAGTGAAGATATCGAGTTATTCGTCTTTCTCACCCTGCGTCTATCCTTAGACCTAGTTCAGGATATTGTCACCATCTTTTCCTTCGTTTTCATACTATGGAACTTATCAGGGATATTATTGCTACCTATCGGTCAATACATACTCCCTATCCCCGGTTATTTGGTATGGGCGGCTTTTTTTTATGCCGCAGCCGGTAGCCTTTATATCCTTAAATGCGGTCAACCGCTGGCAGCGCTGGACATTGACCAGCAGCGTAATGAAGCTAATTTTAGATTTAGCCTTATGCGGCTGCGCGAAAATGCCGAAAGTATCGCCATGTATTCCGGCGAACACCATGAAAAGGAAATTTTCTTTGACCGGTTCCGGCAGATTTGGCATAACTACCTGGATATTGCCGCCTTGCGGAAAAGGCTTATGTGGCTGACCACCGGCTATTCTCATATTTCTGTTGTCTTTGCTATCGCGGTCGCTGCACCCCAATACTTTCTGGGAACCATGCATTTAGGGCAAATGTTTCAAATCACTGATGCCTACCGCAGAGTACAACA
>JAGGAE010000062.1 GCA_017889725.1 Bacillota bacterium
AATCTAACTTAGGCTGCTTTTCGCAAAGATTTTTGCTCTTTAGCCGTATTCCTATCCTCCACCGGGGATAAATAAAATGTGTACAACAGTGGATTTAAGGCATTAATATTATCTAAAATATAACTCGCCATCTTCTTAAGCATCATTAGTACTCCTTTGTTTCATATTAGCATCATGTTACCAGAAGAAAACCACATTGTAAATTTAAAAGTCTATTCTAAAATTAAAGACTTATATGTATTATTTGTGTCTTATAACTTTTCGAATTATTTTGACTTTTTTATTATCCAAGGCCATAATTACCCAGCCAACCTAAAAATGGAACCTCACAAAAATGTTCCCCTTTCGGATAACAGTTTTTCACTATCTACCCGAAGGGGAGCAAATCTATTTACTGCATACTACGCCTATGACATTTTAGCCAACAGCTTATATCTTTCCAGTCTTTCACGCGCATCTTGTTCCGTTTTTTCAAACAGATCATCCGCTATATCAGGAAATTGTTTTTTCAAGGCTGAATAACGCACTTCTCCCATAAGGAATTCCTTAAAATCAGCCGTCGGTTCTTTCGAATCCATTATGAAAGGATTTTCACCGGCCTTTTTTCTTTCCGGGTGATATCTATATAGTCCCCAATACCCGCTTTCGACAGCCCGTTTGGCTTCCAGTTGGCTGCAACCCATGCCGGACTTAAGACCATGATTAATACAGGGAGCATACGCAATAATCAAGGACGGTCCCGAATAAGCCTCCGCCTCTAAAATGGCTTTTAAGGTCTGGTTTTTGTCGGCACCCATAGCAATTTGCGCTACATACACATAGCCATAGCTCATAGCAATCATACCCAGATCTTTCTTCTTGATACGTTTGCCGCTAGAGGCGAATTTGGCAACAGCCGCTGTCGGAGTAGCTTTGGATGACTGTCCGCCCGTATTAGAATATACTTCAGTATCAAAGACCAAAACATTAAGATCTTCGCCGGAAGCAAGTACATGGTCTAACCCGCCAAATCCGATGTCGTAAGCCCATCCGTCACCCCCGAAAATCCACTGGGATCGTTGTACCAAGAAATCCTTATTTTGATAAATTTCATTCAGCAAAAGATCATTTCCTTTAATCTTCTCCAACGCGTCAATCAGTTTATCCGCCCTAGAGCGGGTGCCTTGAGCCAGTTCTTTATTAGCCAGCCATTCTTCAGCGGCCTGCTTAAATTCTTCGCCCAGATTATGTTTAGCGGCTTTTTCAATATCCATCGCCAGTTTATTTCTTACTTGTTTTACGCCTGCCAGCATGCCAAGGCCATATTCAGCATTATCTTCAAATAAAGAGTTTCCCCAGGCCGGGCCATGTCCACGATGATTTTTGGTATAAGGAACGGATGGAGCGCTGCCTGCCCAAACGGAAGAACAGCCGGTAGCATTCGCTACCATCATTCTATCTCCAAATAATTGAGTTACCAGCTTAGCATATGGGCTTTCGCCGCAGCCCGCACAGGCACCGGAAAACTCCAAGAGCGGCTGTTCAAACTGACTTCCCTTAACCGTTTCCTTGTTCATGGGGTTTTCTTTGTGAGACAAAATCAACGCATAATCCCAAAGCGCAGCTTGGCTTACTTGTGTGTCAATCGGTTTCATTATCAGAGCCTTTTCCTTGGCGGGACAAACCTCCTCGCAGTTACCACAGCCGGTACAATCAAACGGAGACACAGCCAAGGTAAAGCTTAATTCTTTAGCGCCAACAGCCGCTTTTGCCTTAAAACCTGCCGGAGCCTTTTTCAGTTCTTCTTCATTAACCAGCACAGGCCTGATAGCGGCATGCGGGCAAACATATGCACACTGGTTGCACTGAATGCATTTGTCCATTTGCCATTCGGGCACATTAATGGCGATGCCGCGTTTTTCATAAGCTGTCGTGCCCAAGGGGAAAGTGCCGTCCTCCATACCAACAAAGGCGCTTACCGGCAGTTTATCTCCCTCTTGACGGTTGACCGGGTTCAAAATATTTTTAATAAATGCCGGAACTTTGTTTCCCTTTTCCATTTCATCTTGGGCTCTTCCCCAGTCATCCGGAACACGGACCTTCACACAGGAATTTACCCCTGTGTCAATAGCCGCCTGATTCATCGCTACAACTTTTTCACCTTTTTTACCGTACGATTTTACAACAGCCTCTTTGAGATAATTTGCGGCATCCTCCACCGGAATAATATTAGCGATTTTAAAGAAAGCAGCTTGCATTATCATATTAATTCTACCGCCCAGACCTATTTTCTGCGCGATACCTACTGCATCAATCGTATAAAAATTGATTTGATTTTCATAGATATAGCGTTTCATTGCGGCAGGCAGATTTCCATTCAGTTCCTTAGCATTCCAGGTACAGTTTAAAAGGAAACTGCCGCCCTTCTTTAAGCCTTCTAAAACATTGTACTTATCTACATACGACTGATTATGACAAGCAATAAAATCCGCTTTATTAATAAGATAAGGTGCTTTTATTGGCTGCTTGCCAAACCGCAGGTGCGAAATAGTCACACCGCCGGACTTTTTAGAGTCGTAGGCAAAGTAAGCCTGCGCATACATATCGGTATGATCCCCGATAATTTTGATAGCGCTCTTATTGGCTCCAACCGTTCCGTCCGAGCCAAGGCCCCAGAACTTGCAAGCCTTCGTCTCTGCCGGGGTAGTGTCAATGTCACTCCCAAACGGTAAAGAGGTATATGTAACATCATCCAAAATGCCGACTGTAAAGTTGTCTTTAGGATTCTCAGCCTTGAGGTTTTCAAAGACAGCCTGAATATGTGCAGGTACTACATCCTTGCCACCAACCCCACAGCGGCCGCCAACAATGACGGGTCGCCAGTCGCTGGTATAAAATGCCGCTTTTACATCAAGATATAAAGGTTCATGCAAAGATCCCATTTCTTTGGTACGGTCTAATACAGCGATCTTTTTCACAGTTTTAGGAATATATTTAAAAAAGTGCTCGATTGAGAACGGT
Organism: Bacillota bacterium; assembly: GCA_017889725.1. GTDB lineage: Bacteria > Bacillota > Negativicutes > Sporomusales > CTSoil-080 > CTSoil-081. The sequence goes on from JAGGAE010000062.1 coordinate 3,001, forward strand.
CTGTACAAGTGAACAGTCAGAAGACTAACCTTTTCTCCTTGCGCATTCAAGTGATCCACCATTTCTTCAATCGCTTCACACATAGAGCCCATGGCAATAATCATTCTATCCGCATCTTTCGCCCCATAATAGTTAAAAAGATGGTATTCCCGTCCTGTAAGCCGAGTGATTTCCTGCATATAGCCTTCAACAATTTCCGGCAGAGCCTGGTAATATCGATTCGCTACTTCTCGCTGCTGGAAATGGATATCGGAATTCTGAACCGTTCCCCTCAAAACCGGATGATCGGGATTTAACCCGCTCCTTCTGAATTCATTTAGCGCATTGTTATCTACCAAGGCAGCCAGTTCATCATATTCCAGTATCTCTATTTTTTGTATCTCATGGGAAGTTCTGAAACCATCAAAAAAGTTGAGGAAGGGGACTCTTCCCTTGATTGCTGATAAATGCGCCACCGCAGCCAAATCCATAACCTGCTGCACACTGCTTTCCGCCAGCAAAGCAAAACCGGTTTGTCTCGCTGCCATAACATCGGAATGATCACCAAAAATGCTGATGGCATTAGCGCCAACAACCCGAGCACTAACATGAAATACGCCCGGCAGTAATTCTCCGGCAATTTTATACATATTCGGAATCATTAACAAAAGCCCTTGCGAGGCGGTATAAGTAGTCGTTAGCGCGCCCGCCTGCAGCGAACCGTGCACAGCTCCGGCTGCCCCGCCCTCCGACTGCATTTCCACAACATCTACCGTCTGCCCAAAAATATTTTTTCTGCCCTGAGCCGCCCATTCATCAACACTTTCCGCCATATTAGACGACGGCGTAATCGGGAAAATGGCTGCCACATCCGTAAACGCATAAGAAATGTGTGCTGCTGCGGTATTTCCGTCCATTGTTTTCATTTTTCTCTTCGAATTGCTCATAAATCCTCCCCCAATACATCCGCAAATAGTAGGATAGTCCTTGTCAATTGAGCACTATACAACTCCCAGTATCAATGAAATTATTTATTTTCCCCAAAGAGTTTTGCTTCAATTTCCTGGCCTGTTGGTGTTTTTGCCAGGCCTGCATCGGAAGTTTCACGCAAGCTTGGCGGCATAAGACAACCAATTTCATACGAGGCCGCGATAACTTCATCCGGAGGAATTACACTTTTAATGCCCGCAAGCGCAAGTTCAGCCGCAACCAAAGCCTGAACAGCTCCAAAGGCATTGCGTTTCACACAAGGCACTTCAACTAAACCGGCCACAGGATCACACACAAGGCCAAGCATATTTTTTAAAGCTAACGCCATAGCCTGTCCTGCCTGATCCGGCGTCCCGCCAGCCATTTCCACAACAGCGGCCGCGGCCATAGCAGACGCCGCCCCGCATTCCGCCTGGCATCCGCCCGCTGCGCCGGCAAGAGAAGCATGTTCATTAATAATCAGCCCTACGCCCGCCGCCGTAAATAACCCTGCAACAATTTTCTCACGCGGTACGCTAAGCGCCTCGCTGGCAGCCAGCAGCGCCCCCGGCAAAATTCCGCAGGAACCTGCTGTGGGACTTGCAACAATCCGCCCCATAAGGGCGTTAACTTCACTGACAGCCAAAGCATACTGAATAGCTTTTTGCGTAACACTGCCCAAAAGACCTTTTGCTTTTGCGTAGTCGCCAAACTGTTTGGCATCGCCGCCAACCATTCCGCTAACCGATTTTTCCTGACTGTCCTTCCCTTTTTCTACCGCTTTAATCATTACAGTCAGACACTGATCCATTTGCTGCCAAACTGATTCTCGATTTGTTCTGCTTTTTTGTACTTCATAATTTATTATTACTTCAGATAACAAGCACTGCCCGTTATTAGCTAACCCCACCAAATCCATAAATGTAGAAAAACGCTCCATATTACTGCCTCCTAGCAAGGTAATACTAACATAGCTACCTTGACCGCGGGTATGTTAGCTACAATATCATAGGCTTGATGTGAAATCGGCTCATCCGATTCTAAAATCATCAGCGCTTCGGCACCACGCTCCTGGCGCGAAACCCGCATAAAAGCTACATTTATTTTTTCCTGCGCCAAAACTTGCGTTACAAGCGCCACTACTCCCGGTCGATCTTCATGAATGGTAATTAAGGTGGCGTATTCGCCCGTAAGCTCCACTTGATAGCCATTTATTTGCGTGACAACAATACTGCCTCCGCCGATAGAAGATCCCATTACGGAAGCTTTCCGGCCCGATTTTCCAACCATTTCAATAACGGCAGTGTTGGGATGAACATTTGCAAAGTCGCGCCTAGTAAATTCGATTTTCATACCCGCCGCTGACGCAAGCGTCAGCGCGGCAGGTATGCGTTCATCATCGGAAGAAAAACCAAGTAAGCCCGCGGCGATGGCTTTATCTGTTCCATGCCCGCGACCGGTTTTAGCAAAAGAACCATGCAGCCTTACCATAACCTGAGACGGTTCTTCCCCTAAAATTGCCCGGGCTATTTTGCCCAGCCTGGTCGCCCCTGCAGTATGGGAGCTTGAAGGCCCAATCATGATGGGACCAATGATATCAAATACGCCTTTCATAACTTCCTCCCAAACCTTGTTAAGACAATTTCATCTACCATTCCCAATTTATTTAGCACATTCTCCGTCTTTAAGGGTAGAAGACTCTTCTGCTACCTGTTTGTTATTAATCCCGAGAGCATAATAACATACCGTAACAATTGCACAGAATACTGCGCCGGCAATCAATCCGCCCTGCGTATCATTATTAAACCACATTCCGATTAATACAAAGGCTAAAAATGCCAGGGTAATATAGTTACTAATGGGGAACAGCACTGATTTAAATGGATGTGAACCCATTTCTTTTTGCCATTTCTTTCTAAACTTCAGCTGGCTGAGGCATAACACAATCCAAGGAGCCATGCCCGGCAGAATACTGGCGCTGTAAATATACACAAATAATTTGGAGTTAGGATAGACATAGTTAAAAAATACGCCCAACAGCAGACAGCCAATGGTGACTTTAATACTATTGCTAGGAACACCGCTTGCAGAAACCCGACCTAAGAATTTTGGTGCCTGTCCATTTTCAGCTAATGTATAGAGCATTCTTCCTGCACTATATATACCGCTGTTGCAACCAGACATAGCAGCAGTGAGCACTACGAAATTGATAATACCCGCTGCCGAAGCAATGCCTACTTTAGCGAAAGTCATAACGAACGGACTTCCAATGGTACCGATTTGATCCCAAGGGTAAATGGCTATAATTACGAAGATAGCACCAACATAAAAGATCAAGATACGCCAGATGATATTCTTGATTGCTTTGCGCAAAGTATTTTTAGGATCTTCCGCTTCACCTGCAGTAATGCCAACAAGTTCTACCCCTTGATAAGCTGCGGTTACCAGACACAGGGCAAATAAGAATCCTTCCCAGCCTCCCGTAAAAAAGCCGCCGTTATTAAAGAGGTTACCTATACCCATGGCTTGTCCGCCATTGCCAATTCCCAAAAAGATTACACCTATACCGATTACCAGCATAGCCACTATTGTAACGACTTTTATAATCGCAAACCAAAACTCGAATTCTCCATAATATTTCACAGAAACCAAATTAGCCGCTGCAACAATTCCCAC
>JAGGAE010000063.1 GCA_017889725.1 Bacillota bacterium
TTCTACAGCCAGCCCTTTTGAGCCCGCGCCAGGAGAAAAACAAAAAATGGTGCACCTATCAGCGACGTAAGAATGCCCACCTGTATTTCCAGAGAAGCTACGCTGCGGCTTAAATTGTCCATAATAATCATGAAAGTTCCACCTAAAAGCAGCGAAGCCGAAAATACAGCGAGGAAGTTTGCACCAAATAACATACGCGCAATATGAGGGATCAACAGCCCCACCCATTGAATAATACCGCCAATACTGGTAGCTGCCGCTGCCAATAAAGTCGCACAGACCAAAACCACCAACCGGGTTCTGGTAACATTTATCCCCAGCGTATGCGCCTCTTCTTCCCCTATACTGAGCACATTGATCTTCCAGCGCATTACGTACAATACACCAAAAGATAAAAGTACAGGTCCCAAACTCCAAAGAACATCTTGTCCCTTGACCTTTGATAAACCTCCCATCAGCCAAAAACTGATTTCCGGCAGCGTGTTCATCGGATCAGCCAAATATTTAAGTACCGACACTAAAGCTTGGAAAAATGCCGACACTACAATTCCGGCAAGCACTAACGAAATTGTCGAATTATTGCCAAAATACGAACTAATTAACATGGCACAACCTACAGCGGTCAAACCAAATACAAAAGCGGATACCTCCACCCATATCCAGGGAAGGTGCAGTATCATGCCCAACACAGCCCCAAAACCAGCTCCCCAGGAAGCCCCCAGAATAGATGGCGATACTAAAGGATTCCGGAATAGATTTTGATACGCCGCACCTGAAACGGACAACGCGCCGCCAACCAATAAAGCAGCTGCAATTCGCGGCAAACGTATCTCTATTACCACTGTTTCCATAGTGTCAGTCCAGCTTTGCGGCAGCGAAACAATTTTCGATAAAAGAATGGCTATCACCGTATCCGGCGAAACCGGGTAACGACCAATGAGAAATGAAATAAAAAACGCCAGAATCAGCACTAACAACATGGCCAGCACTTTTACATTCCTTTGTCGGTTTACCATATAAGATTCCCTCCGATGAAAGAAAACACATATTGATATAATTCAGCCATTACTCACTTAAGGGCAACCATAGTCGCATAAATACCATACATTCCCTTTACTTCCACCTCCCGGAAGCCATGTTCGGTTAAAAATCTGCGCCAATCTGCCGAAGTGAACAGCTCCCCTCCGCCCCGTACTTGCCAGAATAAATTTGTAAACGCATTTTCCAGCGTATCCGAAGCGTCGGCTATGCGGCACTTGACGATAATTTTTCCACCAGGAAGTAACGCGTTATATACTTTTTTTAGTACTGTTTCCCGTTTAGTACTATGTAGAATATTGGAACAGAGTACGGAATCATAATCGCTGCCAATATCATCGGTAAGGAAGTTGCCACCCCTAAAGTCTACTTGCCGCTCTACCGAAAAGTCCCGGACAAACCCTTTGGCCAACTCAACAACATGGGGTAAATCGAATAACATTACTTTTAGGTTAGGATACTTTTGAGCAAAAGCAATACTATAGAAACCATGTCCGCCGCCTAAATCCAGCAGCCGCCCGCTTCCCGCAAGGGCGCATGATTTTACTGTACTCTGGATCGAACCCATAAGACCAAACACACCAATTTGCCGGAGACGCTCTTGACTCCAAGTTGGCTCAGGCGGTTTATCCGCCATACTTCCGGTCAGTTTAGCCGCCAGTTGTCGGGCGAACTCATCACCGACCTGAACCTTAAACTCATGTCCCAAATACAAATAGCTGTCAGCAACAAGATACATATTGGCAAGCTCAGTGTTGCAAAACAGGCTATTAGCCTCTGTAAGACAGCCGACGTGAACAAGAGCTTTTAGCCAATACCGAGTAATCTTTTCATTTAACCCCAGTCGATTTGCCAATTTTTCGACGGTCTGCGGAGTTTTCAAGTGTTCAAATATACGAAGATCTACAGCTAAGCTCACGCTCTCATGGAACACACGATGCATAGATAAATCAGATAAATTAGAGGGATCAACGGTAAGCGGTAAATAAAGCGGCTGTTGAAAACAGTTCATAGCGATCCTCCTGTTACGGTTTAGCATTTTCCGCACATGCAATGCAAGAAATTTTCCCACCATGGAGCCTAGCCCAAGGCTCCATCACCTGCTCCCCGCAATATTGACAGCAGGGCGAACTGTAAATGAACAATTTTTCCGGCAAACAAACCGAAACAGGTTCAACCTTTAACAGTGCTTCCGTAGGAGCCTGGAGAATTTCCTGTATTCGCTGTTCGCGTTCTCTTTTATATCGTTTATGTTCTGCATCTGTTGCCTTACCGATCATTACCTTTTTCGTCAAAGCCTCATTTTCGGCAGAGTAGTCATAAGGCAACTGCACTACGCGTACCGCTTTGCCGCTTTTACGGCAGCCTACCGTAAAAGCCTGTTTGCCGGTAGTATTCATGTACAATTTTCCCTTACCAATGGTGCAGCCAAGCACGATTTGGAACGGATCTATCGTACATCGGTCGGTTTCCGCTATAGTTACTAAGTCGCCGTCTTCCGGGGATTCGTACCCCAATGCTTGTAGTGCCGCCTTCGCTAAACGATAGCCATTCGCAAGGCCAGGGCAAACGTGTCCATGAAATTCTACCACCCGCCGCCAATCGTTCTCCGTTGCATAGTTCAACCTAACAACCTCCCTTTTTTAACGATGAATTACACCCAGGCATCCCTGATTGGACAAATTTCTGGCAAAGCACTCAAATGCAATATCTGTCCCTGTCAAGATATGCATAAACATGCTCCGGTTACCCACGGCAACACTTCGTCCACCAAACCGATCACCAATAGTACCTTCCGGAATTGATGTCAAATACCCCGAAAATGGGTATTCTTTATTTTCATCATCCTCCAGATACGAACGGGTGCCCGCCGGATAGGCAAAAACTTGATGTCGTCCGGTAGTTATAGTCAGATACTGCGCCTCCCCATTTTCATAAGTGTACCATTCTTTGCCATTGCTGCATGTTGTATAGGGCCGAAGAAAATCATTACAACCAACCCCTTCCATAAGAATTAAGGCTATTTTTTTATTCCACAAGGCTTCCTCGACTTTGCCTACAATGTCCGTAATAGCTGTTACCCCGTTTAAAGGGCCTGAAACTGGAATGCAATAATTATGTGCCGGGATCATTAATGGGCGGCGCAAAAGCGTCGAGCGAAAGCAATACCCTTCTTTAGCTACCGCCAGTAATTCCGGTAGCCGTTCTGCAATGACAGGTTCTCCACTAAAGAGTTCAATGAATTCTTCTCTCGTCACCAGCCGCTCTATCCCGCCATGTTCTTTCAAACATCGCAAATCTCCCTTAGTCATGCTATACAGACCTGCATATCTTGTCAGCCAATGGCTGGTAACCGCCAAGCCGTCCAGGCCGCTTAAATCAATATACTCTTTTACCTCAATCATATCCCCTGTTCCAATCACCACCGGCGTAAACCCCGATTCTTTTTCAAACCGCTCCACCTCCTTAAACGCTTCTGCTATCAACCGCTGTTGCTCCGCTTTGTTAGGCTGGTTGAAGCGCATAGCATAGTATTGGTGTGCATAGGTTAGAAATACGAAGTTAGGATTATAGCGTTCCAGTACATCGAGGGCGGTATCAGTAACCCAGTGGTTTGCACGTTCATCTAGATCGCCCGGAAAGGGGTGCTTGTCCAGAACCTCTTTTACTAAGCGGACAGTAGGCGAATCATCCATCCTCTTCAAGCCCGTTCGAAGATCAAAAACATTTTGCCATTCTCTCGCGTCAATAATTGCCAGACTCATACCGCTCCTCCTTTCGAATTCCAGGCGACGTGTTCACCATGTATGGGAATAATACAGCCGCAGACAGAACAGGTGTTATCCCGGCAGTAAAAGTTACTCAGTTTATCGCCGCCGCACCCCAGACTAAACCGTTCAATCACCACCGAACTGCACTGAGGACACATAGTATTAACCCAGTCGGAACCGACAAAGTTATGAAAATATATATACGGTAATATCCGGCGACTTTTTTCTAAGGAAGCATTGATAGCCTCAATGTTGGGATAAATCGCATCTTTCATCTTGTGCTCAGGCAACAATCGAAATACATGCCAAGGAATGTTTTTATTAACACTTACGAGGAAATCCGCTATTTTGTCTAGTTCTTTGTCATTAACTGACTGAATTACTGGTGTCGTCACCTCTATATGAACCTTGCGGGCTAACCTCTCAATATTCCTTATTACAGGCTTACTGCCAGGAATCCCTAAATACTCACGGCAAAAATTACTGTCCAAGCCTTTCAGGCTTATATTAATAAAAGAAAAAATGTCCGCCAATAATTCTGTTGCTTCCTCGGTCGTATAGGCATTTGTAAGGCAGCCCATCGGCACCCCAGCCTTCTTGGCTGCGCGTGACACAGAAAGCAGCGAAGGCAGAGATACGGTAGGTTCGTTCACATTAAACACAATTGTATGACAGCCTCGTTTAATCGCCATTTTCACAAGTTCTTCCGGTGAAAACTCATACATAGTGCTTTGAAGCTTAAGAGGGTCTTCCTTGGCAGCAAAGGCATTGGAGCAATAACGGCAATCCATATTACAGCCGGCTGTTCCAATAGTCATGCATCGGCTGCCGGGATATGCATGATAAAAAGGCAACGACTCTGCTCGTGAAATAGAATAGGTACACCATTTATTAGGGAACCGTTCTTTTATTACGCCGCCGTCTTCCTTATACATACGGCAAACACCATAGGTTTCGTTTTCCAGTTCACAATGCCACTCACAGTAATTGCATTTCATACTATCCCTTCTTTCCTCTATAAATTTTTATCGCCGCACTGCACGGTTTTCCAGTTCGTCAACTTCTGCCTCAGAAAGATCATAATGATAAAACAAGGAGTAAAACCTTTTTACTTCAGCGCGAAAATCAAAGGGATAAACGTCAGGATACAATAGATTCGCCACCCATTTCATACCCAGCAACCGGCTAACCGCCGGTGGGCGGTCAAACCAATTAAAGGGTGCCGTCGGAATCTCATATACCCGCCGTTCCCGGACTGCCTGGATATCATGCCACTCTTTATTCTCTAATATTTGAGGATAGCTGCTGCTCTCCCCGTCCCGAAAGTATCCTATTAGTATGACCTCTGGATTCCATGCCATTATCTGTTCCATTGAAACCGGACTGCGTCCGATTTTTCCACTGCTAGCCAACCCCGGGTCTGCAACATTAATTCCGCCTGCAAAATCAATCAACTCTGCATGCCAAGAGCCGCGTGGTTCTGTTTCCAGCCCGCCCCGGCCTTCAGCATAATAAACGTTTACAGGGTTACGTCCGGCTAACAGTTTCTTTCGCTCTGCCATTGTATCCAAAGACTCCCGGCAATACGCTGCCAGTTTTGCCGTTTGTTCCTCCCGTCCTAGCGCTTTCCCCGCAATCAGATAAGCCTGTTCCGTTTTGGTTAATTCCTTATCAAGCATAACTACTGGTATTTTGGTTAAATGCGTCAAGTCATCGGCGAACTTTATATTTACATCACTTATATCAGTCATCAACAAGATTACATCAGGCTTTACTTTGATAATTTCCTCGACATTCCCCGTTGAACCCCGGTCAATCCAGCTTATTACCGGTAAGTTACGGTACGCAGGCAAAATATACTTAATTTCGTCGGATTGCATATGGTAACTCCATCCAGCCAGTAAACTGGGGTCGATGGTATAAATCATAACCGCTTCTACCGGAGATACCGGATACACCTTATCCACCTGCTGTGGTAATACCACCGTTCGACCAGCCATATCGGTTATGGTGCGGTTGCCATCCGCAACTCTGTTAGTATCTTCTTGTTTGCCGCATCCAACTAAAAGATTTAGAATAATAAGAAAAATCAGTAATCCAAGACATTGCTTCCTCATTTTATCCTCCAACATAAAAAATCACTAACCGATGTAAGATTCATCGCTTAGTTACATCCTTTGTAACAAGAAAATATTTCCTTTTGTCTAAAATCTTACTATTAAAACAAACTCGTGTCAATATACTTTCGTAATTTATTTTGTTTTTGTTTGCTGTTGTTTGTTTATGTTTTGTTAAAATATAAACACTGACCATAAGCAACTTTAAAAAGGATTCTTAGAAAATATCTTTAATATTATATTATTCATTGAGTAAACAATTAAATAGCAAAGATATAAGGAGTAAAGTATTATGAAAGTAATTGGTATCAATGGAAGTCCTCGGCCCAACGGAAACACGGCAATCATAATCCAAACAGTATTTCATGAGCTAAAGCAGCAAAACATTGAAACGGAACTCATTCAGTTATCATCGCAACCTATAAAAGGCTGTACCTCTTGCTGGGGTTGTATGTCCATGAAAAATAACCAATGTATTATAACCGACGATTATTTTAACGAGTGTTTATCCAAGCTTATTGACGCCGACGGCATTATCCTTGGCTCGCCGGTGTACTCGGCAGGAGTAACCGCTCAAATTAAAGCCTTTATTGACCGGGCCAGCGTGGTGCTC
>JAGGAE010000008.1 GCA_017889725.1 Bacillota bacterium
CGGGAACTACGGATACTATTTGAGGCTTTTGTAGCTATGAGTAGTTGTATTGAGAATACTGTTAGGCAGCTTAAAGAAAAGGAAATCAGTTTAGCGGCAAAAGTCGGAGAAATAGAGGACATAAATGCCAGATTGGAAGAGATGGTAACGGAAAGGACAAGAGAGTTAGAAGAAAGTAATGCTGCGCTGGAAGAGGAAATTTTGGAACGATTACATGCGGAAAAGGAACTTCTTGTTAGTAGAGACGCACTGCTGGAGAGAGAACAGGAACTGGAGGCGCAGTCCACAGAACTGGAGGCGATCAATCAACAATTACTCCTTCGGAATGAGGAACTGCGCCGTATTTCTCTGCTGGACGGATTAACGGGGATTTCGAACCGGCGTTATTTAGATGAAGTTCTTGAGCGAGAATGGAAGCGTGGGCAGCGTGAAAACACGCCGATATCTTTATTGATGATAGATATTGATTTTTTTAAAGACTACAATGACAACTATGGTCATTTAGCCGGGGATGACTGTTTAAGAGCCATAGCGGGGGGGCTTAAAAATGCTGCTTTGCGCCCTGGCGATGTGGTAGCCCGTTATGGGGGAGAGGAGTTTGCTATCATATTACCGGGGACTCACCAACAAGGTGCGGTGACAGTGGGAGAAAACGCATTAAGAAGTGTGGATACCCTTAAAATGCCCCATAAGGCATCGGGAGTAAGTGAGTACGTAACGATTAGTATAGGAATTGCAACATTGATACCCGGCAAAGCGACGGGGCCAGAGCAATTAATTGCCTGTGCGGATCGGGCGTTGTATCAAGCTAAAAAAAGAGGACGTAATCAGGTCCGGGTATGGAATAAAGGATGCGGAGGGAAAAACAAAAGGTCAGTTATTCTAAACGGGGCAGAGGTATTTCCGAAAAAATCTTTAAGTGAATGGTAAGTCAGTTTAAAAACAGAAAGCCAGCAATGCCCGATTAGGGCTGCTGGCTTTCTGCTTCTAGTTATATTATTTATTAGCGTCGGTCATGAGCGTGGCTATTTTATTAGCAAAGGCAATGGGGTCTTCCGGAAGAAGACCTTCCATGAGTAATGCCTGCCCATACAAAAGCTGACAATAGTCTTTAAATTCCTCTGACGAGGGCTGGTTTTCATACAGGGCTTTGAGCACATTAAATACCTTATGACCAGCATTAAGTTCCAATATCCGACTGGCTTTATAAAGCGGATTGTCCATTTCTGCTAAAATCTGTTCCATGGAAAGACTAATGCCATTGTCACCGCTGACGAGGCAAACCGGACTTGATTTAAGGCGGCTGCTAATTTTTACATCAGCGATTTTTCCAGTTAACTCCTGTTTTACGGCGGAAAGAAGAGATTGGTTTTCTTTGTTAAGCTCAGAGGATTCCTTTTTCGTCTGGTCTGAGGAATCCTCCAGGTTTAAATCTCCACGGCTAATGGATTGAAACTTTTTATCCTTGTAGCTGCCTAACGCTTCTATAGCGAATTCATCCACCCGATCAAGTAAGTAGAGAACCTCTACCCCTTTTTCTTTTAACAGTTCCATCTGCGGAAGACGTTCCACTTGGGTGCGGTCTTTGCCTGCCGCGTAATAGATATCGGTTTGGTTTTCCGGCATGCGGGCCACATAATCTTTAAAAGAGGTAAGCTCTTCACTGCTGTTTGAGGATGGGAACAGTAAAAGTTCTTGTAACTTTTCCCGGTTATGGAAGTCGGAGTACACTCCGGTTTTAAGGGCTTTTCCGTACTCCTGCCATAGTTTAATATATTTTGGATAATCTTTTGTAAGCAGGTTTTCTAATGTTTTTAGTACGGTTTTTTCCAGATTTCTGCCGACCAGTTTAAGTTGAGAGCTTTGTTGTAAGAGCTCCCGGGAGATGTTAAGAGAAAAATCCGGTGAGTCTACAAGACCGCGGACAAACCGGAGATATTCCGGCAAAAGCTCTTCGCAGTTGTCCATAATAAAGACATTTTTGGAATAGAGTTGAACGCCGGAAGTGGATTGGCGTTGATAAAAGTCGAAAGGGGCATGCGTGGGAATATACAGCAGGGCGGTGTACTCTACTTGCCCTTCTACTTTTGAGTGAATGACTTCAAGTGGATCTTCCCAATCGTGGAACAGGTTTTTATATAGCTGATAATACTCTTCCTGAGTAATTTGGCTCTTGTTCTTGGTCCAAAGCGGTGCCATGGAATTTAGCGTACGTACTTCTGTGGTTTGGGTTGCCGGAGCGTCCGCGATTTCTTTTCCGTCAGCATCCAACGGCTTGGCTTCCTTCATAAAATTCATTTTAATGGGATAGCGGATGTAGTCTGAGTATTTCTTTACCAGCTTTTCGAGAGTGTACTGGTTAGCAAAGGTTTCACTTGGGTGATCGTCTGAAGTAGGTTCCTCTTGCAGCGTAAGAATTATCGTTGTGCCACGCGTCTCTTTTTCGCAGGTTTCAATAGTGTAAGTGCCGTCTCCGGTAGACTCCCAACGAACTCCGTCTTTTTGTCCGGCTTTGCGTGTGATGAGACAAACTTTTTTTGCTACCATAAAAGCGGAATAGAATCCAACACCGAATTGACCGATTAGTTCATGGTCGGCGCTGGCTGCGGCTTCTTCCATTTTTGCTAGGAAGGATTTGGTACCTGATTTGGCAATAGTACCGATATTTTCTATGACTTCTTCATAGGTCATGCCAAGGCCATTATCCGAGATGGTTAGGGTATGTGTGGCCTCATCGGGAATAAGAAATATTTCATAATTTGAATTGCCTTCTAATAAAGTTTGGTTAGTTAGTGCTTCGAAGCGAAGCTTGTCTAAGGCATCCGAGGCATTAGAGATCAGTTCTCTGAGAAAAATTTCTCGGTTGGTGTAAATAGAGTGAACCATAAGGTCCAGTAATTGTTTAGTTTCCGCTTGAAATTCACGGTTTTCTTTAAGTGGCTGAGTCATGAAAACGCCTCCCGTAATTTCCCATCCCTCACGTAAAGGGGGGGAAGGTATTAGCACTCGACAGAAGGGAGTGCTAATACCATAATAACCAGAGAACTGGAAAAAATCAATTCAATCGGTAAAAAAAATTATTTAGGAGATAGAGCCACGCATGCCGGAGCGACAGCAATACAAAAGCGGTAGGAAAGAAGAGAAGTTGACAAAGAATAAAGCCGTTTCGACAAAAAAAATTGTCGGAACGGCTTTATTCTATTTCCAGTCGTGTCCAAGTTTTCGACTAAATTCTTTGAGGATAGATTCGGCAGTAATTCTGTCTATTTTTTCGGCTTTATTAATTACCTCTGAATTAAGTATTATGGATGTTTTGGTGCTGGTATCCGTAATGGTCAATACCGCACTTGTGACACGGTCATCAAATTCAAATTGAATACTTTCGGTTTGCACAGTTAGTACAGGTATATGAAAGACCCCCTTATGTCATGATATTATTCGACAAGATAGCTATGCTAACAGATAGAATTATTTCCACAATGCCTTAAGTAAATACCTGGAGCAAAAAGTTATTCCGCAGTACTAATACGCTTGGGACAATGTTGTTGGAATACATTAGTGTTTCCCGGGAAATAATAGCGTTGACTGAGAAAAGTTTCCTTACGGCTAGGTTCCAAAGTGCAAGCGAATAGACGGTTTTGAAGGGAAGGAATAGAAGATGTCATTGGAAGGAAAGGTGCTGGTTGCACAAGGGGGAGGCCCGACGGCGGTAATTAACCAATCGCTGGCCGGAATTGTTCTGGAAGCAAGAAAGTTTCCTCAAGTTTCGAAAGTATATGGCGCGTCCAAAGGGGTAGACGGCATAGTAAATGAGAATTTCCTCGACCTTACCCAAGAGACAACACATAATTTAGAACAAGTGGCGCTTACACCGTCTTCAGCACTATTGTCTACAAGATCTAAACCGGACAGCAAATATTGTCACGAGATATTTAAGGTGCTAAAGGCACATGACATACGGTATTTTTTTTACATTGGGGGCAATGATTCGGCAGATACAGTGCGTATTGTCAATGAAGAAGCAAAGAAAGCGAATTATGATCTTCGGTCGGTTCATGTTCCCAAGACCATTGATAATGATTTAATGATTAATGATCACACTCCTGGATTTGGTTCAGCGGCAAGATTTATTGCCCAGTCTTTTATGGGGATTAGCTTGGATGTTCGAGCCCTGCCAGGTGTGTATATCGGGGTAGTTATGGGGCGTCATGCGGGTTTTTTGACTGGGGCGGCGGCGATTGCCAAGAAGTTTCCCGATGACGGTCCCCACCTTATTTATTTGCCGGAACGAGTGTTCCGAATGGAACAGTTTCTTAGTGATGTAAAAAAGGTCTATGATCAGTATGGTATGTGCATCATTGCGGTGTCCGAAGGGGTGCAGGATGAGAGTGGCAAGCCGATTACCGTTTCTTTGCGTAAAGACGTTGAGGTGGATGCACATGGCAATGTATCACTATCAGGAACCGGGGCATTAGGCGAACTGCTTAGTACAAATGTCAAAGAGCGTTTGGGTATTTCGAGGGTGAGAAGTGACACTTTTGGATATTTGCAGCGGTCATTTTTAGGCTGTGTATCGGATGTGGATCAGCATGAGGCCAGAGAAGTAGGAGAGCGTGCTGTCCAAATGGCGATTTGGCATGATGTAAACGGGTCTATTACGATTCACCGTACGGGGTATTACTCGGTGGATTACAGGCTTACCGACCTTAGTGAAGTAGCCGGAAAAACCAAGCTTATGGCTGATGAATTTATTAACCGGGAAGGAAATTATGTTACCGACGAATTTAAGTATTATGTGAGGCCGCTTTTGGGGTCGGGCCTTCAATCTCCAGCTAGACTCAGGGCACCGCGTGTGTCGAAGTGCTATGGCAGTGATTGTGAAAAATGAAAAAGTGTAAAGGAGGGAAAAGAAGGTGAAGGTTAAACGAATTGCGGTACTGACAAGCGGTGGTGGTGCTCCGGGCATGAATACCGTAATTCGGGCGTTAACCCGCAAAGGACTCTACCACAACTTTGAGATTATCGGTGTGGCTTCCGGATATGAGGGCCTATGTAAAGGGGACTTTTCAACAGTGGATTCCCGCACGGTTGCAGGAATTATAAAAGAAGGCGGTTCCGTATTGAAACTTGGTGAAAGCGAAGGCTTTGATACTTTAGCGGGTTTTTCTCAGGCTGTAGGCAACATTAAGCAAGAGCGTATAGATGTGGTTGTGGCAATCGGCGGGAAAAAGACGTTATGTAACGCAGAACGATTGTCAGCGGCGGGAATTCCCACTCTTGTTATTCCTGCGACAATAAATAATGACATGCCGGGAAGCGATTACACCATCGGTTTTGATACGGCACTAAATACTGTACTCCAGGCAATCAATAAACTCCGGGATACGGTAAGCAGCTGTGACCGGTTGGCAATTGTTGAAGTATATGATGGCTGCGCCGGGCACTTAACTTTTATGGCGGGGCTGGCCGCCGGGGCAGAGGCGGTTCTTTTGCCAGGGAAAAGGATAGATGTGGAGGAACTTTGCCAGGGGCTTTTGCATAGTAGTGCCAAGGGAAAACTGTACAGTATTATCCTAGCCAGCGAAGGTGTTGTAGATTGTAATGCTTTTGCAGAACAAATCGCAGCCCGTACTTCGTTCACTTCCCGGATTACTGTTTTGGGGCATACACCCAGAGGCGGGGCACCAAGCGCATATGACAGTGTTACCGCCAGCAGGATGGGCGCGTTAGCGATTGAGACGTTGTTATTGGGTAAAGCGAATGCAATGGTAGCTATGAACCGGGATGAAATTGCGGCTGTACCTTATGAAGTTTTAACTCCGCGCCCGGCGGTTTCGCCGGATTTGGCGGAACTTCTCTCCGTTTTGGCCTTAAAAGATAGTGATACGGACTATAAGGACAAAAACTATAACCGGGTAATGTAAAGCAGTTCATAGTAAATATCAGTCGGGAAACGATAAGAGGAGGATGCAACATGCCGTTAGTGTCTTCAGGCGAAATGTTTAAGAAAGCGTACGGTAAGTACGCCGTTGGTGCATTTAATGTAAATAATATGGAAATTATCCAGGGAATAGTAGATGCGGCAAAAGAAGAGCAAGCGCCGCTGATTTTGCAGGTATCCGCAGGGGCCAGAAAATATGCAAAACATATTTATCTTATAAAACTGATTGAAGCTGCGATGGAAGATACCGGGCTGTCTATTTGTTTACATCTCGATCATGGGGAAGATTTTGAAATCTGCAAAGCCTGTGTTGACGGAGGATTTACCTCTGTTATGATCGACGGATCGAAATTTCCGTTTGAGGAAAATATTGCTCTGACCGCTAAGGTCGTAGAATATGCGCACGCCCACGGGGTAAGCGTCGAAGGTGAACTGGGACGGTTGGCGGGTGTCGAGGATGCTGTAAAGGTTAATGCAAAAGACGCCACCTACACCGACCCGGATCAGGCAGTTGAGTTTGTAAAACGAACAAAAGTGGATTCTTTAGCCATAGCCATTGGTACCAGCCATGGCGCTTACAAATTTAAAGGGGAAGCGCAACTTGATTTTGAAAGGCTGAAGAAAATTGCAGGCCTATTGCCGGAATTTCCCCTTGTTTTGCATGGTGCGTCCACTGTCCTGCCTGAATTTGTCGCAAAGTGCAATGAATATGGCGGAAAACTGAGTGATGCGAAAGGTGTTCCGGAAGAAATGCTTAAACAGGCAGGGACAATGGGGGTATGCAAAATTAATATCGATACCGATCTCAGATTAGCCATGACTGCCAGCATTAGGGAGCATTTTGCCAAAAATCCTTCAGATTTTGACCCTCGTCAGTACTTAAAGCCGGCCAGAGAAGCTGTCAAGAATATGGTCAAGCATAAATTGCGTTCTGTTCTCAATTGCAGTAATCAAGCATAAAAAATCAAACCATCCGGAGAGAGAAGAGCCGGATGGTTTGATTTTTCTATTGCCTAATAGCAGTTAAACCGTTAAAATTTGAGACAGTAGCAAGAGAGAAGGAAGGCAAAATGAATTTATTATCTGTTGAGAATATAAGTAAGAGCTATGGGGAACGGGTGCTATTTTCGAGAGTAACCTTTGGGTTGGACGAAGGAGATAAAGTTGGTCTTATTGGTGTTAACGGAACCGGAAAGTCAACTTTACTAAAAGTGATTGCGGGTATGGAACAGCCTGACAATGGGCGGATTGTTAAAGGAAGCAGTGTTCGGGTCGAATATTTACCACAGAATCCGGAATTTGATGCAGCGGCCACTGTTTTGGAGCAGATCTTTAAAGGAAACTCCCCAGAGATGCGCCTGCTAACCGAATATGAATATACATTACATCAGATCGAGCTACGGCCAGAGGAAGAAACGTGGCAAACTCGGTTAATTACTATTAGTCAGAAGATGGACGAATATAATGTTTGGCAGATGGAAAGCGAAGCTAAAATTATCCTTACGAAATTGGGGATTACTGATTTTACAGCCCGGGTAGGCAGTCTTTCTGGAGGTCAAAGGAAACGAATTTCACTGGCGGGTGCGCTCATTTCACCGGCAGACGTACTGATTTTGGACGAACCGACAAATCATATCGATAATGATATGGTAATGTGGCTGGAAGAATATTTGTCTAAACGCAAAGGCGCGTTATTAATGATTACCCATGATCGTTATTTCTTGGACAGAGTTGCTTCCCGCATGATTGAGCTGGATACAGGCTCACTGTACAGTTATGCTGGAAACTATAGCCAATTCCTGGAGCTTAAACTGGAACGGGAAGAAATAGAAGAAAGCATGGAGAGTAAGAGGAAAAACCTGTTACGCAATGAACTTGCCTGGATAAGACGGGGCGCTCAGGCGCGCAGCACCAAGCAAAAGGCCAGAATTGACCGGTTTGAAGAACTTAATGCCCAGACTCCGAAAGAAAAGGGAGAGAAACTGGAAATACAGGCCGGGTCCAGCCGCCTGGGACGGAAAATAATTGAATTGACTAATGTTAGTAAGTCATTTGGGGACTATCGGGCAGTTAAAGATTTCAGTTATATTATTTTAAGAGAAGACCGCGTAGGTATTATCGGACCGAACGGCAGCGGGAAATCCACGCTGCTTAATATCATTGCCGGACAGATATCTCCGGATTCCGGGCTGGTCGACATCGGACAAACCGTTAAGCTGGGCTATTTCTCCCAGGAAAATAAAGAAATGGATGGGAATTTACGGGTCATTGACTATATTAAGGAAGAAGCGAATTTTATTACCACCGCGGATGGCCGGGAAATTAGTGCTTCGCAGCTATTGGAGCAGTTCTTGTTTAGTCCGGCGTTACAATGGAGTCCCATTAGTAAATTGTCGGGAGGGGAAAAGCGGCGACTGTATTTGCTCAGGATTCTTATGGGCTCACCCAATGTACTACTATTGGATGAACCTACCAATGACCTGGATATCACTACACTTACTATCTTAGAAGACTTTCTTGAATCTTTTTCTGGAGCAGTCATTATTGTATCCCATGACCGGTATTTCCTGGACCGGACGGTGGAGAAAATATTTGCGTTTGAAGGAAACGGAGGTATTACTCAATATCCAGGAGGCTATTCCGATTATAATGCAAAAAGACCTGCGGAAGCAGAAACTGATAAACCCAAACGGTCTGATTCTTCGCCTAGAATGGTATATGCGGAAGTTGCCCGGCCCCGTAAATTCACATTTAAAGAACAGCGGGAGTACGAGGAAATTGATAATAAAATTGCCGAGACGGAAAATCAACTGACTGCCGTTCAGCAGGGGATCAACACTGCCGGCAGCAATTTTGAGCTTTTGCAAAAGCTGACGGAAGAGGAAGCACGTCTTAAAGAAACCCTTGACCAACTTTTGGAACGCTGGACTTATCTATATGAACTGGCTGAGCAAATCAATGTTCAATAATAGGAAAAGGACTTCCTAAAGGAAGTCCCTGTTTATTGTTATTCGTGAGGCATGTCGGGCGGAGTCGCCAGAAACTCGACGCCGGGGTTACGTTCTCTGACCCAGCCCAATTGCCATTCCGTTGTAATAAGAATGAGTGGACGGCCTTTGGTATCTTCCAACAGCATGCCATTATCAATACTCTTCAAGTCTTGAGGGTTAACATTGTTGCTTGCTATCCAGCGGGCGACCCCGTAAGGCAGTTGATGCATGAGAATATCTGTGCCGTATTCCTGTTTGAGCCGGTACTCCAGTACCTCGAATTGAAGACTGCCAACTACGCCGATGACAAAAGATTCAATAACACCCGGTTGGCGAAATACCTGGACAGCTCCTTCCTGGGTAAGCTGGGTCATCCCTTTGAGAAACTGCTTGCGTTTCATAGTATCTTTTGCCTGTACGCGGGCAAATTGTTCAGGCGGGAAGACCGGGAAATCTTGAAACTTAAGAGACTGGCCGGTTTGGCACAGCGTATCACCAATACCGAAAACGCCTGGGTCAAATAGACCGATAATGTCACCCGGATAGGCGTCATCTACAATGGTTCGGTCTTGGGCCAAAAATTGCTGTGGCTGGCTAAGTTTAATTTGTTTACCTGATTGCACGTGCAGTACGGACATCCCGCGTTCGAATTTGCCCGAACAAATCCGGATGAAAGCGATGCGGTCCCGATGTGCAGGGTTCATGTTGGCTTGGATCTTAAACACGAAGGCCGAGAAAAAGTCGCTCTCAGCACCGGCTACCCCTTCGGAAGTTTGCCGGGGAGTTGGTGTAGGTGCCAAGCGCAGGAATTCTTCCAGAAACGGCTGAACTCCAAAATTAGTCATAGCACTCCCGAAAAACATAGGTGTTAGTTCCCCTTGGGTTACTTTTTCAAAGTCAAACTGATCTCCGGCCATATCCAAGAGTTCGATATCGTCGGTCAGTGCTTGATAGACATTGTCTCCTAGAATCTCACGGAACGCAGGGTCGTTTACACTTCCGGCCGTTGACTTAAGGGCGTATTGTCCATGAGAGCCGTCTTTATCAAACAATTCGATCTGGGCGAGTTTACGATTATATACCCCTTTATAATTTCCATCAATGCCGATTGGCCAGTTCATCGGGAAAGCTCGAATGCCCAGGACTTTTTCCAGTTCTTCCATAAGATCGAACGGGCTGCGGCCAAAACGGTCAAGTTTGTTTACAAAGGTAAAGATAGGAATGCCCCGTTCTTTACAAACCCGAAATAGTTTTTTTGTTTGTTCCTCGACTCCTTTTGCCACGTCAATAAGCATTACGGCACTATCCGCTGCCATCAGCGTACGGTAAGTATCTTCGCTGAAATCCTGGTGACCGGGAGTATCGAGAATATTTACCCGGATTCCCTGATAATCAAATTGCAGCACACTTGATGTTACCGAGATGCCGCGCTGCTTTTCAATTTCCATCCAGTCGGAAGTAGCATGTTTGGCAGTTTTTCGAGCCTTTACGGATCCGGCTAGATGGATGGCACCGCCGTATAGTAGTAATTTCTCCGTAAGTGTTGTTTTACCGGCGTCAGGGTGGGAAATAATGGCGAATGTGCGCCGTTTACTGGCTTGATTTATTATATCTTCCATATATCCTCCGATTACTTCTTAAGAAGCTGAAAATAAACGTTTTCATACCCCAAAAATTATACCTAATTTTCCTTCTGACAGCAAGGTGATCTAAACATTAGTAAAAGGAGAAGCGATGAAAATAGTAATTGATGCTGATGCGTGCCCTAAGCAAGTGCTAGAAATTTGCTTTCGTTTGGGAGCAAGGTACGAAGCAGAGGTCTGGACGGTTGCCAGCTTTAATCACAATATACAGTCCGAACATCATACGGTAGTAGGAAGCGGAGATCAGGAGGCTGACCTTAAAGTCATAAACCTGACCCACCCCGGAGATATTGTCGTTACTCAGGATTGGGGACTTGCGGCCCTTGTTTTGGGAAAGAATGCGAAATGCATCAGTCCTTTCGGTCGGGAATTTAATTCAGAGGACATAGACTTTCTCTTGGAAGAGCGCGAAATCAAAGCTAAATTCCGGCGTAGCGGCGGGAGAACCAAAGGCCCGAAAAAACGAACAGGGCAAGATGACAGGAATTTTGCCGTGCGTCTGGAAGACATACTCAATAGGTCATAAATTTAAATTTCAAGAGGTGCCAAGTGCGACTATTCATAGCAGAAAAACCCAGTATGGGGGCAGAATTAGCTAAACATTTAACAGGTCCCGCCAGCCGTAAAGATGGCTATATTATAACCGGCGGCGGAATCGTGACCTGGGCATTTGGCCACATTCTCCGGCAGGCAGAGCCTGGGGAATACGATTCCCAATACATACGGTGGCGGGCCGAAGACTTGCCGATCATCCCGAAGGACTGGAAACTATGTATTGTAGAATCCGCCAAAAAGCAATTTGCTATTATAAAACAGCTTATGGAAGAAGCCACAGAAATTGTTCATGCCGGTGACCCTGACCGAGAGGGGCAGCTTCTTATAGACGAAGTTCTTGAGTATCTGGAAAACCGGAAACCGGTTAAACGTATCCTGCTAAACGCGTTGGACGCTCAAAGTATAAAAAAAGCGATAGCCGACCTGCGCGAGAATAGCAATTTCTATAACCTGAAGCAATCGGCGTTAGCCAGAGCCCGCGCCGACTGGCTGATTGGTATGAACCTGTCACGAGCCTATACGCTTGCTGCGAAACGGGCGGGACATCAAACAATTTTCCCTGTAGGCCGGGTTAAGACGCCGACGCTTGCGTTAGTTGTGCGCCGCGAACGAGAAATTCAAGCCTTTAAGCCTGACGACTATTTTACATTGAAAGCCGAATTTGAGCACAAAGAAGGTCGATTTACCGCTTACTGGAAGCCCAAAGAAGAGCAGCCCGGCTTAGATGCCGATGGAAGGCTGGCAGACAAAAAAATAGCGGCTGAACTTCTAAGTAAAATAAATGCTCCGCCTCTCGATGCCCACATTTTACAATGCGAGACTACGGAGAAAAGGGAAGCGAACCGCTTACCGCTTTCCCTGTCGTCCTTGCAGGTTTTGGCAGGGAAAAAGTATGGGTATGATCCCCAAACCGTACTGGATACAGCGCAGCGGCTTTATGAAAAAAAGCTGACAAGCTATCCTCGGTCCGACTGTGATTTTTTGCCGGAATCGCAGCATGCCGATGCGGAAATTATTCTGAGCAACTTAGGAGAACTGCGGCAAGAAGAAATCGCCGCATGGGCGAAAGAGGCTGATGCCGGAATACAAAGCAGGGCCTGGAATGATAAGAAGATTACAGCCCACCATGCTATAATTCCCACAGTGGAAAAATGTAATCTTCTGACCTTGAATCAGGCCGAACAAAACATATATTATCTTATTGCCCAGGCCTATTTGGCGCAATTTTACCCGGTGCATGTTTATAGCCAGACTAAGGTGGAAATTGATCGAGTCAAGGAAACCTTTACTGCCAGCGGGCGCATCATTCGCCAAATGGGTTGGAAGGCGCTATATAGTGCCGACCCCGATGAGAAGAAGGAAGAGGATGAAGGAAATCTGCCTGCGATGGAAGCTGGAGACAGCCTTACTTTAGTTCAAGGGCAAACTGAAAAAAAATCCACCAGGGCTCCGGTCCGGTTTACGGCGGCCACCCTTCTTGCAGCGATGAAAGAAATTCACAAATATGTGAAGAACCCGGATCTGAAAAAACAACTTAAAGAAGTAAGCGGGATAGGCACGGAAGCTACCCGGGCCACAATCATTAAGGAATTAGTGCAGCGAGCGTTTTTGCGGGAGGAAAAAAAGAAAAAATATCTCATCCCTACCGAATCGGCGTATACCTTAATTGATGCCTTGCCTGATGAAATTACTTATCCGGATGCTACAGCCCATTGGGAACACATACTTGGAGAAATGGCTAGTGGCGGCAGTAGTTTAGAAGATTTTTTAACTGCCCAGGCGCAAGTTACTACCCTCATCTGTGCCAAGGCGCTCGAAGTTCGAATCACGCCGCAAGGGGAACATATTTGTCCGCAATGTGAACAGGGTGTTCTTAGCCTCCGTAACGGACGTAATGGGCGATTTTGGGGGTGTTCCCGCTATCCGGCCTGCAAAGCCGCCTATGATGATGATGATGGCCGGCCGCAAACCCCGAAACACCAGTGTCCCCGCTGCCACAAAGGGGCTTTACAGCTTATCCACGGGAAAAACGGCGCTTTTTGGGGTTGTACCAAATATCCGAGTTGCCGGGCTACTTTCCCTGATAAAGATGGCAGTCCCCTAGTGCCTATTAGTAACCGGAGAGAGGGAGGAAAAGAAGATGAAATTGGGGACATATCGTCATTATAAGGGGAATCGCTACCAAGTCTTAGGGATTGCCCGGCATAGTGAAACAGAAGAACCTTTTGTCGTATATAAACAGCTTTACGGCGACGAAAGCCTTTGGATAAGACCTTTTAGTATGTTTAATGAAACAATATGCGTAGAAGGGAAAATTCGGCCAAGATTTGAATTTATCTCCGAAAGCTGACAGAACTCGCGAAATTATTTTACTTTAGCAGCAGGATTATCGCATATAATGACAAAATAATATAAATGATAACATAATGATTTTAGGTGTTCGTCTAACGTAGTTAATTTGAAAATCGCTGGGAGGTTCTACATGAAAAAAGTAATGTTGCTTACTATGGTAATGCTTGTTATGCTTACTGCCGTGTCGTGGGCCAACGGTATTTATGACAATGATGTTAGTTGGACGGAAACTCCGAATGACCTATCCGGTGTGATTTATGCTTATGCGCCAGAGTTTACAACACTTAATCCGAACGGGCGGTTGGAAACCGTAGTAAAGGTTACACAAGTAAATGGCAACTACTCCATTGAAAAGACGTACGTAACGCCGTCCTTTGACAGATGCATTGTTGTAACTTACGGAAAATTTAAAAGCGACGGTTCCACTATAAAGATAGTTCCTGATGCGGATAAGGACTGGCATGGTCTTATTCCAGGGAGTGCGTATGATCAATGCGTGTTAGCGGCATATCAGTATGCTAAAACAAAACATTAATTATTGAATTTTACAGTGATGTCAATAAGAGCTGGGGCAGCTTTGCTTACCCTCAGCTCTTTTAATTTTTTCCTTACGACTACAAGAATGGATGGACGTTTTAACGGTGTAACAACTAAGTAGCTTAACAAGTATTGAGTATTTCCGTATAATAGAGCGAGGTAAGGAGAATAGCATGAAGAGAAAGATATATCTATTTGTGCTGTCAACTTCTTGCAACATCAAATAACCGCTTATCTGAAAGCAATTTAGTAGAGAGGGAAAAATTATGATGCTCATTATCTTATTTGCTGGAGGTTTTATTGCGGCGGCGATTTCTGGCGCGGCTGGATTTGGAGGGGCGTTATTGTTGCTTCCGTTGCTAACGAAAATGGTTGGAACTGCGATGGCTGTACCTGTACTTACTATTGCTCAACTAATTGGTAATCTTTCAAGAGTATATTTCGGTTACAAAGAAATTGAATGGAAACCTGTTAGGCTGTTTTTAATAGGGGCGATCCCCATGAGTATTATCGGGGCTTTTTCGTTTGTCTCTATCCCAAAGGAAATAGTAACTAAACTGATTGGTTTTACGGTAATAGCCTTTGTTATATTAAAACATTACCAAATCATTAAATTTGAGGGTAGTGATCGAGTAATGGTACTTGGAGGGGCATTCGTGGGTTTCCTATCGGGATTGGTAGGTAGCGCAGGACCTATTGGAGCCGCACTATTCGTATCACTCCCTCTATCACCAATAGCTTACATAGCAAGTGAAGCGGTGACGGCTGTGGCTATGCACATTGTGAAAACAGTCGTTTACCAAAACTATCTTGGTTTAGGATTAGAAGCAATTAAACTAGGCCTTTATGTCGGCGCTGCTATGATTGCAGGAACTTGGGCGGGTAAGAAAATCATTGAAATGATGCCAAAGGAGATGTTTTCAAAAGTAGTGACATTATTACTGGCGGGGATGGGAATTGAACTTATAATTTTGGGTTGATCTTTTGGCGATATAAATCAGTGTAGTTGTACCATGTGCATAAGTTAAGTATTAATATAAATAGTATTTTCAGGGAGCGGAAGAATATGAATTATAAAACACAAGGCGTTTGTTCCACAGAAATACATTTCGATATTGTGGACGGGATCGTCCGCAATTTGCAGTTTGTTGGCGGATGTCCCGGTAATCTTAAGGCAGTGGCTACGTTGGTGGAAGGCATGCCTGTTCAAAGTGTAATTAACAAATTAAAAGGAAATGTTTGTCGAAACGGAACTTCGTGCGCCGATCAGTTGGCAAAAGCGTTGGAAGAAGCCATATCCGGGTAAAGTGGATTTAAAGGATAGGCCCCTGGCAGTTTAAGCTGTCAGGGGCCTATCCTTTACGGCGGAGGAAGATGTTAGTACCAGTAATTATAGCGGGGCCTAAACCAGCAGCCAAAGCCGGAACAATGATGATAATGATAATGTGGATAGGTGGTAGGATATGGATAGGGGTACGGATAGGGGACCGGATAATAATAGGGAGCAGGATATTGTCTTAAGTTTCTTTCATACATAAGGTGCACCTCCTTATGTAATATATTATGTCAATTCATTCCGTAAGTTGACACAATGGCGTGTGATAAATATGGAGAAAGAATTAGTGAGCTTGTCGGCTCTAGAGAGCGTATAGGGTTGGGGGCTGTTAATTCCGTTTTTAGAAAGATAACATCAAGGAGGGGGTTACCAATAATTAAAATTGTGTTTAAGCAGGAGAAACGTAGTTATTACTGAATAAGACATATAGTGACATAATATTTATGTTTTATAGTGAGATTTAAAACGTTCATGCTTTTTAGTACGCCGGAGCAAAGGGGGAAGTGGAGGTTTGACGTCGTTTTTTTGGCCCGACGGTACACAGGAAGAGCGAGAAACGCAAAAACAAACTTTGCTTGAGATAGCCTGTACGAGAAGTGTCGATATGCCGGTTCTGGCGGCTACCGTTGACGGTCAGTACCGTGACCTGCAGACTTTGGTAGGTCACGCTAAAACAGTACAGTTTTATGATATTTCCTCTTCGGTAGGAAACCGGGTGTATGGTCGAAGTTTGACTATGCTGCTGGTAGCGGCGGCTGAAAAAATTTTCCCGCGGTGTCGTGTTCGTGTTGAACACTCCCTGTCGGACGGATTGTACGGGGAAATGACCTTGGACCTGGGAAAACCAAGCGTAGCTGATTTCAAGGCGCTGGAAAAAGAAATGCGGCTTTTGGTTTCGGAAAATGCGCCTATTATCCGGCAACTCATTCCGCGTGAACAGGCAATACAATTGTTTGAAACAGAGGGCCAGGCGGAAAAAGCGGCTATTTTGTGTCAGCTCGCCTTGGAAAAGGTTACTTCTTATAAAATTGGAGGAGTATCCGGGTATTACTATGGGCATTTGGTACCATATGCCGGATACCTGGATGTATTTGAAATAAAGCCATATGCAGCTGGTTTTGTACTGCGTTATCCAAAAACGATTAAACCTAAGGTGATCGGCCCGTGGAAAGAGCAAGCCAAACTGTATCAAGTGTATGATGAAGCCGAGCGTTGGGGCGATATTTTGGATTGCGCGTATGTATCTGATCTTAACCAGCATATGGCTGCCGGGCGCGGAGCGGATATTATACGGGTTGCCGAAGCGCTGCACGAGAAAAAACTGGCGGAAACTGCTGATCTTATTGCGAAAGGCGCCGACCGTTACCGTGTTATATTAATTGCCGGACCTTCTTCGTCAGGGAAGACTACTTTAGCGCAACGGCTAAGTGTACAATTACGTGTAAGCGGGCTAAAACCGAGAGCCATATCTATCGATGACTATTTCGTCAACCGGGATAAAACACCGGTGGATGCAGCCGGGAACTATGATTTTGAAGCTTTAGAGGCGGTAGACCTGGAACTCTTTAATACCCAATTGGCTGCTTTGCTGGATGGCGAAGAAGTAGAATTGCCAAGGTTCAATTTTTTGACTGGATGCCGGGAGGCAAGCGGACAATTATTGCGTTTAACGGAAGATCAGCCTATTATTATTGAAGGAATCCACGCGTTGAATGATCGATTAACAGAAGCCATTCCCGCCTATAATAAGTTCCATATCTATGTATGTCCGCTTACTCAGATTTCGTTAGACTTTCACAACCGGGTTCCTAGCAGTGAGGCCCGCCTGATTCGAAGAATCGTCCGGGACGCGTCTTTCCGAGGGTATGATGCGGCAAAAACGCTTCGTTTGTGGCCAAATGTCAGGAGAGGTGAGGAAAGAAACATATTTCCTTATCAAGATAATGCCGATGTGATGTTTAACTCGGCATTGATCTATGAACTGGCGGTTATGAAGAAAAAGGCAGAGCAAGCTCTTAAAGCTGTATTACCCCACCAGGACGAGTATGCGGAAGCAATAAGATTGCTTGGCTTTTTACAATATTTCGTCTCACTTGAAAATGAGGGGAGCATTCCGAATAATTCTATTCTTCGAGAGTTTATAGGAGGTTCCTGCTTTACCTGTTAAGAGGCAAAAAAGGTTTTATATATTATACTCGACATTAGAAATAGAGATATATATACTATAAACAGTTAAAAGATTTAAATATCCTACAAATTTTAGTTATCATTGGAGTACTTAGATGTCAAAACAACCGTTATGGACGAGAAACTTTATTTTGATCTGTTTTAGCAATTTTTTTCAGTTTATGACCTTTTATGTTATTCTTTCGACAATGCCGGCCTTTGTTCTTGGGAATTTGGGATATACGGAATGGGAAGCAGGATTAGCGGTTTCTGCATTTATGGCTAGTGCTCTCCTAGTTCGGCCCCTTTCAGGAAAATGGGTGGATGAGTATGATCGAAAAAAGACACTGCTGCTTTCATTAGGCAGCTATTTCTTAGTAACTTTGTTATTTTTGGGTACAAACAGCCTTATTCCGGTTATTGCTGTTCGCTTTTTGCAAGGTTTGGCGTTTGGGGTTGCCAACACTGTTACCGCTACCTTGGCGGCGGAGCTTGTCCCTGAATCCCGCAGAGGGGAAGGCATAGGCTATTTTGCGACTTGCATGAGTTTAGCAGTAGCGTTGGGTCCGTTTCTAGGGTTGAGTATTATAGCTAGAACCAATTTTACCGTATTGTTTACAGCAACTGCTATTCTTGCTTTTTTGGCGGTTGTTGCTGGCGGTGCCATTTCTCTAAGTCCCCATAAGAAGGAGAACTCCCACCGGAAGGCGGCGGGAGATTGGAGGCAATATCTTGAGCCTCGTGCGGCTCTGGGGGGCTTGCCGTGCCTGTTTATTGCATTTTCCTTTAGTGGTGTTGTAACTTTTGTCGCATTATATGCCAAACTGTTAGGTATTGGTGAATGGGCGCGTTATTTTTATGTGTTCTATGCGTGTATGGTGGTTTTGTCGAGACCTTTTGCCGGCAGACTTTTAGATAAGTACGGACCGCCTATAGTCGTTTATCCTTCCGTTGTATTATTCGCGTTAAGTTTATTGTTGTTAAGTCAAGCTAACTCTGCCGTTGTATTGCTTATCGTCGGGGCGGCTGTTGGTTTGAGTTTCGGAGCGTTATTTTCTAGTCTGCAAGCCATTGCCGTAGGTGTGGTGCCGGAAGATCGTAAAGGAGTGGCAACAGCAACCTTCTTCTTTCTTGGTGACTTTGGCATGGGGCTGGGCCCATCCGTCTTAGGCATTATCGTGGCCTGGACGAGCTTTAGCTCGATGTACATAGTTTCCTCCCTGATTGCCGTTTCGACGGTTCTGGTGTATTACGGGTTAGATAGACGACACGGTAAAACAGCAAATAACAGTGTTTCCTTACAGTAAAATGGGATTTAACGTACTTGTTTATGGTTAACAGAAGGAAAATCAAGACTAAGAGAAAATTAGTCAAGAGTTAATGATAGGTTATAGTAGATAAGTGATGTAAAGGGGTAAATATATTACAAAAATATAAGGTTTGGATGTGATAAGTTGGAAACCTATCTCCTGTTAAATGGTGAAACCCTTAATGTACATTCGGCTGTGCCGGCAACGTTGGGTATAGAAAAGAATCTCTTGGAAAAATTAGAGGAGGCTAAATTCTTTCTTATAGCTGAAATTAAAGGGGGCATGGTAGGATATCTTACAATTAAACGCGGGCAGAAAATAAAAAATACCTATAGCGGAGAAATGGATATCAATATTCAAGCGGAACGTTTAAAAGTCGGGATCGAAAAAGTACTGTTTCAAGGTTTAGAACGTTGGTTTAACAAAATGGAAACGGTGCGCAAAGTACAATTAAAAGTAAAAGTGAATAGCTTGATGAAACTGGAACTTATCATTGACTTATGTGTGCTGAAACAAGGGCCTTCTACTGATGATGGTATCTCAATTATGATGCAATAAGACTTGTAATAAGAATACAAAAACGCTGAAAGCTTTACAATAAAACCGTATTTTTCAAATGATAAACAAAGAAATGATGGCGATTTATATTAAGAGAATGCTATAGGCAACCATGGCAATTCGAACTCGAAGGAGAGTTTAGAAAATGAAGGTCATTTATGCGGCGTTGTTTGTAATCTCTTGTCTTTTTATAGCTATGTCTGCAGGGAATTGTGCTGGGTACAATGGGGCATCTATGTATAATGTTGCGGATATATATCAGGAAACTTTGTGGCTGTCACTGGATGTTTCAGATACACAGCGCCAACAAATTGACGCGATAATTGCAAGTAAAAACAAAGACGTGCAAAAAGTTGCCGGTGAAGCAATTTTCATGTTGGACCAGCAAAAAATGGCTGGTCCAGATAGAGCGGCGCAAGATACTAAAAAGCCGGCGGGAAAACCGGCTCCTGGAGCTTCGGCAACGCCTGCTGCAAATCCCGAATTAAACTTAATCAATTACCTGAGGGTGTTAAAAAGGCTGGATGATATACGAAACAGCACGAACGAAGAAATAAGTCAGTGCTTGAATCCAGAGCAGCAGACTGCTTTTTTGGATAGCTTAGAACAACGAAAAACCCAGGCTTCGAATTTGGTCGCTGTCTTAGCAGGTCTTAACATGGACAGCTATCAGCAGAAACAAACGATACGTTCGTTATTAGTGTGTAAGCAGCAGGTTTGGATAACCGTGACCGATACGACATATCCCTGGGAAAAGAGATTGAAACGCATGCAGGGGATTCCCGCGCTTAGAACCTTGTATAGTAAGCTTAACCCTGAACAGCGGGATGTTTTAGATACTTATGTACTAGCAATGGGGCAGGAATAAATACCAAACGGAATTGATAAAAGTAGGAGGATGGGGTATGATTTTTTCAGGATATTCTAAAGAAGTTCGTCAGCTAAACGCACAGCTTCCTAAGTGTGATCGGGATGCAATTATGCGTATGTACAAAAAATTACCCAAGCAAGCCAAAGCGGATTTTGCTAAGGCTTTGCACAATGCGGATACGACAGCAGCCGGCCATATTCTGGGAACTGATCTGACCAAATATAATTTAAAAATTGATTCACCGATTGCAAAAGCTCAAATAAAAAAACAACATCCTGTAAATGTGCAGCCAGGGCGAGAAAATGGAGCACCGATGGTAGCCAAAGAGAATATTGTCACACGTGTGAATCGTATATTAGCAGTGCCTACCAGCATTGATCCGGAAATGGTCGCCGAAGCAGCCCGCCGCTATGAGAACGCAGTTCCCACGATTTCGCCCGCAGTAAATAAATTGGGCAAATCAAATGAATACCGAGGCTGATAGTATGGTACAAAAACTGAAGAAACTTAGCCTGGTTCTTGCTGCCTTTGTGGTGCTAGGGGCAGCTGTTCCGGCTCCGGTTGGTGCTCAGCAAGGTTTTGTTTTGATTCAGTCGGACGATGTTTCGGATTTTTATATTGATACCAATCGGATGCAATATTTTTCTAAAAGTAAATTTCGCGACGTTTGGATAAAAAAAGTTTTTGTGGATAATGGGAAAGAAAAAAGTAATGTATTAGAAAAAGGTAAAGTAACTAAGAAAAAAAGTGATCGGAAAGCTAAAACAAAAGAAAATAAGAATTTCGCGTTTATGCTATTTCATGAACAATTTGATCCGAATGGCTTTAGATATCAAATTCTTGAAGTATCTTCTTTTGACGACGCTGGAAGAATGGTGTCAAACAATACGGAGCAGAGCCCTTGGAGAGAAATTTCCCCTGGTTCTATTGAAGAAAAAGTTCTGGCGGCTACGGATACATTTATTGACGGCAGAATTGACCAGGTTATAGTACGATAAGATAGCCGAGCATTTAGCTTGGCTAGTCTGGGATTTTTCTTATGAGGACAAGCTTTTACTTTATACTGAAATACGTGAAGGATATGGAGAAAGGGGTGAGTTAAGCTAATTTTCATCAACATAGGTTCGATCTGAGCCATATTTTGAAGCTGTAACTTCACTGCTTCTCAAATTACCAATAATAAATTTTGGAGGTCGTTTAACATGAAAAAAGTATTAGTAGTAATGATGTTAGCAATTGCACTGCAAATGGGTACTGCTTTTGCCATTCCGGTAACTGATTTACAACCGCAACAGTCCGCTTTGAGTCTCGCCGTTCATGGGGGTGACCGTAGCACCGATTTAGGTCTCACTACCCAGCTTACTCCGACCTTTTCCATTGGCTTTCAGCACGTGGATTGGGATAACTCCAGTGCTATGAATGATTTTTATGCTCAGTTTGGTCTTGACGAAAAAGGGCAAACTCGACTGCTTCTTGGCAACAGAACCTTCAGTTCTGAGTCCAAAATTTTTGTTGGCGTTGCACAACTTGCACCACTCAATGAACAGTGGACCGGGTACGGCGAATTGTTGGGCGGCAGCAACTTCCATGAACTGGATCTTGGCGTATATTATAAAATTACCGATACGGCGTTGCTGAATTTTGAATACCGCACGTTTAGTGACCATGGTACTAGAAACGGTATGGGGATTGGCCTGACTACTACGTTTTAGTAACTGGCGGGGCAGCATGCGCACAATAAATGGGGGAAACTTATGAAGAAAAAAAATCTCATACTGCTACTCTTCGCATGCCTGCTGTTTATAGTACAAGCACCGGCAGAGGCTGCTCCGGCACCCTTGCCTAGTGGTTTTTTAGGCGCTACCTGGGGCGACGGCATGCAGCAAGTCATCTACAAAATGGAAAATAACGGGTATGAGAAGAAAGATCAGGGAATTGACTATGTAACTTTTACCGGACTTTTTTCCGGAGAACCTGTTGAAGTTCGTACCGAATTCTTGAATGACTCCTTGTACTTTGGTTCGATGCTATTTTCTAGCAGTCGTACCTTTGATCCGTTAGTACTTCAGGATAAATATGATAAAACCAAGAAGATGCTGACGGATAAGTATGGTAAGCCTAATAAATCCCAAAAAGACCGTTGGCTTAAAGAGTCTAATTGGACGGTAGTAAAAAACGGCCTTCGGGTAGAGCAGGTAAGTATTGTTTTACGGGGAGAATCTCCCTGGTACGCTAAACCGGAGGACAGGAACCGTCGTGGTTCGGTCGTTGTGTATTTTACAAATGAAAGTCTAAAATCTCGTCTCTTAAATAAACAGAGAGAACTTCTTTAATAAATAAACGCCGCAACCCGTATCGGGTGTGCGGCGTTCATTTATTTCATAGATATTTCCATATAGGACATACAATAGGACTATAATTTCTGAATGATGCGATGTATTTCCATAAAAGCATTATTCAAACAAGCTAAGTCAGGTTCATCTAACGTATCCAGGGTATCGTTAAGAATTTCCAGAGTCAGTTTAGTAAAATCTTCATGCCATGCAAGTCCTAATGGGGTAAGACTAAGGAGACTAAGGCGGCGGTCTTTACAGTCCTGTTCCTTTTTTACTAAGCCGCGGGAAACTAAATCTTTTACTACGGGTGTCAGTTGCTGTTTAGAAATAAGCATTTCTTTGGCCAATGCGGTCATAGTCAATACGACTCTTTCTCTAATGTTTAGCAGTACCCCGATTTGAACCGGTGTGATATCACCCGCATAATGTTGTTCCATAGGCCGCATAAATTTAGCGTCAATGGAAGGAATAAGCTGGAAGATAGTTTGGGCTATTTTTATATCTGACAAAGAGCTCGCTCCTTTATTAAAATCATTGGCAATATGTTTAAATTTTAAAGTAAATTTAAAGCGACTGCAATAGATTTTTAATATTTTATTAATACTTTATTAATACTCTGAAATATTGTATGTCGAATAGATGTATAAATAGTAACTTTAAAAAGAATGGTGTTTATTCATGAGACAAAAGTCCACTAGTAATTGACTAGTGGTTATGTTTTGGTGTACAATACTTTACAATCGGAACTTTGCAATCCTAATAAACCGATTCTACTGGAGGGATTTATGTTGGCTAGTAAGCGTGCTTACAATTTTAATGCCGGGCCTTCGGCACTGCCGCTACCTGTATTGGAAAAAGCCCAGGCTGAGTTAGTTGATTTCAAAGGTCTGGGAATGTCGGTGATGGAAATTAGTCACCGGAGTAAAGATTTTGACGCGGTATATAACCAGACTGTAGCTCTTCTCAAAGAACTTATGGGGATTTCGGAAAACTATGAAGTGCTTTTATTGCAAGGCGGTGCCAGCCTTCAATTTGCCATGGTGCCGATTAATTTCCTTCTTCCCGGCAAGAAGGCTTCGTATTGTTTAACCGGGTCCTGGTCTGAAAAGGCTTTCAAAGAAGCTAAAATGGTTGGCGAGGCCTATGAAGCTGCCAGTGCCAAAGATACCAATTATACCTACATACCGGCGTTGTCCGACCTCAAATATGACCAGAGTGATGCGTATTTGCACATTACAACAAATAATACGATCTTTGGCACGGAGTGGCAGGAATATCCTGATACCGGTAATGTTCCTTTGATTGCCGATATGTCGAGCGACATACTTTCCCGGCCGATAGATGTAAATAAGTTTAGCCTTATTTATGCCGGTGCGCAGAAAAATCTGGGGCCATCCGGGGTAACCGTAGTAATTGTCCGCAAAGATTTATTAGAGAAAGCCAATAAAAAAGTGCTGACGATGCTTAGCTATGATACCCATGTAAAGAATGGCTCTATGTTTAACACTCCCCCGACCTTTGCGTTCTACATGATGGGGCTGGTTCTGGAATGGGTGAAAGAGCAAGGCGGCGTTGATGTAATCTACAAACGCAACTTAGAAAAGGCTGCACTCATATATGATACCATTGATGCCAGTGGAGGCTTCTACAAAGGGCACGCCCAGCCCGACAGCCGTTCTCTCATGAACATCACATTCCGTTTGGGCAGTGAAGAACTGGAGAAGAAATTCCTGGCGGAAGCGAAAGCCGCAGGCTTTGTTGGCTTGAATGGTCATCGTTCTGTAGGCGGCTGCCGTGCCTCGGCCTATAACGCCGTACCGATAGAAGCCTGTCAGGCGCTTAAAGACTTTATGATTAAATTCCAGAAAGCAAATGGCTAATAATAGGTCATTATAAATAGAAGAGATCATCTCATCGAGATGATCTCTTCTATTTATAGCAGGAGGGCAAAGTTTTGGGAATTATTTAGTATAATAATGGTAAATTGGAAGTACTGCGGTAGCTGTCGCTAATAGAAAGGAAAAATAGGCAGCGGGGATATTGCCCTGCTGTTTAAGCCAGCGTCCGTAGGTATAGACGTGGAAGCCGGACACAATACCGGCTACTGCAAATATCACTATCATAACGAGTCTCCTTCTATTCCTTAAGAAGCGGAACGGTTCGCCAAATTAGACCTGAGCGGCGAATTTTAACAATGACGTTGATGTTAATGTCAGCGGCTTGGTAGAGTTCAACTTCGGACGCAGATACAGGCCAAAACCGACAGGGTCGGTGCCTAGCTCTTGCGTGTGTTTAAGCATGGCTGTTATCTGCCCTTTAAGGAAGTCGGCAATCTGTTGTTCTAAAATTTCGCGGTTGCCGGGAGCTTCATAGTTAATGTCGGAAGAAATGCCATATATGTCCCCATCAATTTTAACTTCGGCGTTGAATATTGGCATGCCGCCATCTAAGTCGGCGGTTATCTTGGTGTACTCACAGCGAATAGCGAGGTTGATCATGTCTTTTTCCGGCTTGAGTGGATCAACGACAGCGATGTAACCGAGGGGCAATTTGTTTTGCAGGATTGCGACCGCTCTGGTTTCGTAGCTATTTAAAACACCGACCATCTTATCCGCCCGAAAGACGACCAGGCCAGAAAATTCGGCAGGGTTTTCCGTGCCGGTACGGGGAATTCCGCCTGGCAGGTAAGCGTCAGCTTTTTGTTCAGGTTGTTTATGGTCGACGGGGTTGGCGATACCGGTCATGGGATTTATGCCGGTATAGGCTGCATAGGGTGATGCGCCGGGTGTTTTGAGTCTTGTATAAAATTCGTGAAGGGTAGAGGGAAGATAAGTGCCGGTTTCACTAGCTTTTTCAAAAAAAAGCTCATAGTATTTGGAAATAGAAGATTCCAGAGCAGGATTATTATGCTTCATGTAATCTTCGGCAGTTCCTGTGACAACAAGCATAAACAGCGTTTCGCGATAATCGCGGTTACGAATGTACTGGGTTGCGTCGGGACCGAGTCCTTGGCGAGCTATTTCTTCGGAAAAAATCACCACACTGACATGCGATTCTCTGGGACTGCGGGACATGGTGGATCGTAATAAATTTGCTTCTTCGGCAGGAGCAGACACTAGCATCGTATTGAATACCCAGCGTTTTGAAGTGCCTGCTTTTTCTTCCGTGCCAGGGGGACCTCCGCCTTTACTGGTGCTGAGGGGAACGGCAATCTGGGTGGTGATTTTTCTTTTGCCGCCAGCGGCAACGTCGACGCCGATAATCTGAACATAGGCGACACTGTCAGACTCTTTTGAACCATAGCAGCCAACGAGAGAGAGACAAAGGGCGGCGAGTACTGCTGCTGCTATGAATCGGCTTAGCATGATTGTCGCCTCCTTGCCCGCAAAAGGGCAGCCGCAAACAGGATCCCTGGAATGATATAAATGCCGATATTATAGAATGACCAATGGACTTTGTGATGGAAAGCGATAACACTGCCAATTTCGCCAGGAAACATGGCTAGTTCGGCAAGGATGAGGGCAGTCGGAATAATTAAGGGCCTAAGCGTAGGTAAATTAAACAACCGGCCCAATAGGTAAAGGCCTATATAAATTTCTATGGCAACGTTCAGAATACCCATCATGGCCCAGAGGAAAATGATCAAGGATTCAATTCGCTGAATATAACGGTTGATATAGACTAGACGCGCCATCTCGTAGAAGGGAAATACTTTTTCCCGGGCGGCCCCGGTCCCGAAAGCGGCAATATAGGCGGCAAGAGTAAGGGATTTAATGAAAGAGCTAAGCCCAAACCCATACAGGACCGAGTTTTTTATGGTCCGCGAATTTTGGAAACTGCGAGCGAGAATAAAGGGGATCAGAATACCCATATTTAGGCCGACGGAGTGAATGCCTGCCATAACCACATTAGGAAAGCCGGGCCCGTTCCAGGGTGCCAGATACATAAATTGGTATTGCGGCGTTAAGAGTGCTACAACGATAAAGACAATCAGGACGGCCATCGGTAAAAACAGGTAACTGGCCCTGGCTATGGCTTCAATTCCGATAAAGAGAATGAGGACTATTAAAAAAACATACCATCCGACAGCTATCTCAAAGGAGAGTTCCGGCAGCGCGGTTAGCAAGGTACTTTCAGCGAATTGGCGTAATAAGAGGCAGGCATCAAGCAGATAAATGCCGATATAATAGACGGCGATAAGCCGCGTGACAACGACTCCTACTAGCTCCTGGCAGGCCGCATACAAATCGCCGGAGGTATTTTGTAAAACGTAGGCCTGGGAGTATAAAACCCCGATTCCGATCAGACCGTTGATCAGGGAAAGCATCCAGGTAGCGGTAGTTGCAGAGTCAATGGCTAAGGGCCAACTTGTCAAAAAAATGCTAGTAAAGGTGGTAACAAAAACCAGGGCCATTCCTTCAGCCACCCCCATGCGTCCAGGCTGAAAGCTCATGACCCATCCTTCTTTCCTGCAGGTGCTTCTTGCGTCCAGCCCCGAGCAACGCTGGACTGTCGGCGCCTGTCCTTCGGATTTAGTTCATCCGGTCGTAGTTCTTGGGAATAAACCGGGCCGCGAATAACCATATCGTATCCTGGCGTCGTCTTTGGTCCTACTGGGGCCAGGTAGGGAACGCCCAGTGATTTCATGCCGCATAGTAAGACGATTATGGTAATTAGACCGCCAGCAAGTCCGACAAGGCCAAGCATGGCGGCAAGTATTTCAAAAGTAATCCGGGTGAGCCGGATGGAAAACGCTAGACTATAGTCGGGAATGGCATAAGAGGCGAGTCCGGTGACGGCGACTATGACAACCGTAATGGGACTGACGATGCCAGCAGACACGGCAGCCTGGCCAAGGGTAATAGCGCCAACGATACCGATGGTTGAGCCGAGCATACCGGGCACTCGGATGCCGCCTTCACGGACCAGTTCAAAGGCAAACTCCATGGATAAAATCTCCACTATGGCGGGAAAAGGCACCATTTCCCGAGCACCCCCAATTGTCAGGATCAGGTCGGTAGGCAAGGCCTCCTGATGAAAGTAGTTTATTGCAATATAAAAGGCAGGTAACAAGATGGTAAGAAGTGCCCCGAGTAGCCGGATAAGCCGTAGAAAACTTGCAGCAAGCCAGGAAAAGGAGAAATCTTCAGCACCGTGAAATAAGGTGAACAGGCTTATAGGCGCCACTAGAGCAAAGGAAGCTCCGTCTACTAAAATGGCTAGCCTCCCTTCGGACAAGGCAGCGGCTACCCGATCCGGCCGCTCGGTAGAAAGAGCCTGTGGATAGGGTATCATGGGATGATCTTCGATGAACAGCTGCAAAGTGCCCGATTCAGAAATGGCGTCCACATTAATACTGTTAATCCTAAATTTGGCTTCCTGAACCAGGGCGGGATTTATGACCGATTTGAGATACATAACGGCACAAAGTGTATTGCTGCGGGTGCCAAGAGTGAGTATCTCGGTTACCAGATCATTGGTGCGGAGTAATGACCGTATCAGGCCGGTATTTGCCCTGAGTGTTTCGGAAAAGGCGGCCTGGCTGCCGCGTACCGACTGTTCTAATG
Source organism: Bacillota bacterium (assembly GCA_017889725.1). GTDB lineage: Bacteria > Bacillota > Negativicutes > Sporomusales > CTSoil-080 > CTSoil-081. The sequence continues at coordinate 28,163 of JAGGAE010000008.1, forward strand.
CCGGACGGTCTATGCCGCGATGCTCTTGCCCTTTGGTCTCAACAATAAGGGCTTCCGCCGCGCCGTCAAAGAAAATGGCGGTATCGCCCAAATTTAGGCCGCTTGTCACTTCCCGCAGAAAGAAGGCGGGCTTAACCTGGCTGCTGGGCAGATAACGGGCGGCGATTTGCGGCGCAGTGTCTCCTCTAATGAGATCTCTGTTTTCTCTGCCCAGCGACATAAGGGGCTCAAGAATGGTTTGACTAATGATATTGTTATCGACAAGTCCGTCGATGAAGGCCAGGGTAGCTACGATGGGGATGGAGGAGGGGATGGTGATATTGCGCAGGACAAGATCTTTATTGTACGGCAGGTTATAAAGCTGTTCCAAAGCCAGTGTATTTTCCTCAAGACTTGTACTAACGGGTTGGTCTAAGGGATCCTGGGTAAGGCTATAGGTTGAGATAAGAGGGGATACATGCGCTTTTTGTTTGCTAAGCGCATCTAGTTCCGCTCTGAGCGATGCAAGTTTTTCGTTTGGAGCTGGCTCAGCCAAAGTGTTTTTAACTTTTTCCAAAGTAATAGCGACGCGGCGGGCGTAGCGAAGAAGCGCCTCATGCTCTTCAAGCGCCAAGCGTGTTTGTTCTTGGGTTGTTGTACTGCCGGACTTTTCCGTTTCTTCTACCACAAATGGAGGAGGCGCCTGCGTCGGTTGGAATACCACCAGCTCTTTGAATGCTTTAAAGTTTTTGCTAAAAATATTCATGCTTTTTACCTCAATGGAAAGAAGCTAATATGCTAATATAGCTATATGGACATTATTTCCATGCAGCTATATTGTCATGCATTGTAATATTTCGAGCTTCCAGAAAAGATAGCGGAAGAAACGGCTCGATTGTCAACGCAAAAAAAGGCTTCCGATTTCTCGGAAGCCTTGATTTTTGTTTCTGGAGCCGATATGCGGATTCGAACCGCAGACCTACGCATTACGAATGCGTTGCTCTACCAGCTGAGCTATATCGGCAATTTTTCACGTTCTTTATTTTAACGTGTTCTCTGATAAATGTCAACTACTTTCCCTATAGGTAGTATGGAAAATTTTTGTAATTAATTAAAAGACAGTAATTGGTGCAGTTTAGGTGAGTTAAGGAGTTCTGTACACTGCCACAAATCGTCGACTAATTCCTTGTCCAACTTATGATGGTCCGCCATATCATACATAATCTTTTGTACTTGCTGCCTGTTTAATGGGGGACGGTAGGGACGGTGCTCGGACAAAGCTACAAATATATCGGCAACGGCCACAATTCGGCTGCCTAGGCGTATTTGATCAGGTTCTACCCGAAAGGGGTAGCCTTGACCGTCTAGCGTTTCATGATGGTAGGCAGCCCATTCGGCAATGATTTCAAAGCCTTCAATTTGGCTTAGAATATGATAGGTATAATAGGGATGCTGTTTTATAACCGAATACTCATAAGCGCTAAGTTTACCAGGCTTTTCAAGTATCGCATTGGGCACAGCGAGTTTTCCAAGATCGTGCAGCAATCCCGCAATACGCATCATTTTTATTTCGGTCGCGCTGTATTTTTTTGCTTGGGCCAAAACCGCCGAAACTTCGGCTACGCTGCGGGAATGATTGGCGGTAAACGTACTGGTACGGTCAATTATTGTCGCAAAAATTTGAGCGAACTCAAGAATATCGTCGACAGACACGCGAACTTTGCCAAATTGATTGAGGTTTTGAAAGAAGGTTTCATAGTAATAGGGATTTGTTAGATCGAGCCAGAAGCTTTCCTGTTTGCCAACCTCAAGCAAAGCTTTAACGAGTGTGGGATCAAATACTGTCCCGCTTTTGCTTATTAGAACATCCAGTATTTGTGACCGCTGATCAAGGATAAAGGTTTTGTTGCTAAGCAGTATTTCGCAAGTATCGGCCAAGTTAATAATCCTGCTGATCAAAGGAATGTCGTCTTTAACTAAGCCACTGGGGTCTGAGTCGTCCCAGTGGTCGTGATGATGAAGAATAGGGCAGGCAAGTTCGCCTAAGGTAGGAGAATCTTTCAACAGGAGGTAGCCTTGTTCGGCGTGACGATGATAGTCCGGAAGCGGGAGGTTTGCCCGCAAACTGTTCTTTTCTTCCCAACTGGAGGCCGCTCCGATATCATGCAATAATGCGGCATGGCCATGGAAAAAGCCCGGAGCAGGTTGGTGAGATAGATCATAACAGTCATAAGAACTCCTCCTGATTCTATGCGGGGAATAGTATTCTACATGTACAGCGAACTAAAAGTGTTATATTAAAAAACTACGATATGGCGAAGGGGAAATCCTGCTTGGTACCCGCTAATTCTGTAACCAACTATTACTACGAGACAAGTGTGCTAAGGTCTGGTAGACTGTATATAAGTCTTAGTAAGGGGGAGCGTATATGACGGTTTACGATGTGCTGGATAAATTGGACAAAGAACTTGCTGACTGTAATGAAGTAATACGACGTTCTCGCCGCTCTAAAACGATGATTCATATGATTAAATCATTAGAACGAAAAAAGATGTTGACCCGGATTAGGTCCTATATTTTAAGTAATCATTGAATCAAGCGGCCGGAAATGATGTCCGGTCGTTTTTGTATAAGTTAAGAAGATTGAATTGACTCCATAAGAATAAGAAGTTATAATAAAGGGGAATTTTGGTGTACCATAAAAGGGAGTAGCTTAACAGGCTGAGTCAACATACTGATGGAAACATCTGGCTCCGCCGTCGCTAGGTTTGGCGATTAGCGAGACTTTTAGTGTGACCGCTTTTTTGGTCATACTAATGGAGTCTCGTTTTTTATTTTAGCAAAAGAGTATAGCAGGAGGATGAAGATGGTAGCTTTTATTACAGCGATGGTATTTGTAATTTTAGCCGAGATGGGAGATAAAACGCAGTTATTGGCAATGGCTTTTGCGACGCGTTATCGATGGCAGACGGTCATGTGGGGTGTTTTTGTCGCTACGATATTCAATCATTTGCTGGCGGTGGTTGTGGGCAGCTATTTGACTGAAGTAATACCGGTTCAGTATATTGAAGTGGCGGCGGCGCTCTCTTTTATTATTTTTGGCTTGTGGACGATTCGGGGTGACGAGTTAACCTGTGAGAAGGAGAAAAACTGTTATAGTCCGTTTTGGACAGTCGCCATTGCATTTTTTATTGCCGAGATGGGGGACAAGACTCAATTGGCTACGGTGGCGTTAGCGGCGCAGTTTAATAGTCTTGTTCCTGTGTGGATGGGTACTACTACGGGAATGATGATTGCGGACGGGTTAGGGATAATTATTGGTGTAGTACTTGGTAGGAAAATTCCTGAGCAAGTTATCAAATGGGTATCGGCGGTAGTTTTTATACTGTTCGGTCTTTACGGTTTGTATGCGGCGCTGCCGGCGCACTATTTAACAGTTCCCAATAGTGTCGGGCTGCTTGTACTTATAGTTGGTGCGATGTACTATATTATCAAAAAGCCCCAAACTGTTCAGTGAAAGTGAAAAATGCCGTTATTTCCGATTGCCGGAAATAACGGCATTTTTGTCATACTTAGATCTTATTTTGTTCCCAGCACTTCTCCGGAACTAACCGCAGCTTGAGCGGCAGCAAGCCGGGCGATAGGAACGCGGTACGGAGAACAACTTACAAAATTAAGTCCGATTTGATGGCAGAAGGCAACTGAACTTGGTTCTCCACCATGTTCGCCGCAAATACCTATCAGTAAGTCCGGACGGGTTTTGCGACCACCTTCGACGGCAAGGCGCATTAACTTGCCAACACCTTCTTGGTCAAGAACGATGAAGGGATTTTCTTTGAGGATCTTTTTGGAAAGGTAATCGTTAAGAAATTTACCTTCCGCATCGTCGCGGCTGAAGCCGAGGGTTGTCTGCGTGAGGTCATTGGTGCCAAAACTAAAGAATTCGGCTTCTTCGGCCATTTCATCGGCCAAGAGGGCAGCCCGGGGCATTTCGATCATAGTACCGGCACTGTAGTGGAACTGAACATTTTCTCGTTTCATGGTTTCTTTAGCGATGGTATCAATACGTTCTTTGAAGAAGTGCATTTCACGCTTATCAATGGTCAAAGGTATTTCTACTTCCGGCAGAACGGTAAAGCCTTCCTTGGTCAGTTTGCTGACAGCGTCAAAGATAGCCGTAATTTGCATTTCATACACTTCGGGATACGTAATACCCAGGCGGCAACCGCGGTGGCCAAGCATGGGGTTAAATTCGTGAAGGGTATTAACCTTTTTCAACAAGGCTTTCTTTTCAGTCAGCAGCGCAGGATTTTGTTTGGTAATTCTTAATTCGGCGATCTCCACCATAAGGTCTGTCTGATTGGGTAAAAATTCATGCAGCGGTGGGTCAAGGAGACGAATACAAACCGGAAATCCTTCCATGGCTTTAAGGATTCCGTAAAAATCGCCGGTCTGCATGGGAAGGAGACGTTCCAGAGCCTGGCGGCGTTCTTCTTCGTTATCCGCCAGAATCATAGCTTGAACATGGGGCAGGCGGTCCTGACCCATAAACATATGCTCGGTACGGCACAAGCCGATACCTTTAGCGCCGAATTCACGGGATTTGAGAGCATCTTCCGGAGTATCCGCGTTTGCTCTGACCTCTAGCTTTTTGAGTTCGTCAGCCCAGCCCAGGAAGGCGATAAATTCATCGGAGAGCACAGGATCAATAAGCGGTACTGCTCCATGAATGACATTGCCTGTGGAACCGTCAATCGAGACTAAATCTCCTTCGCGGATAACCAAAGAACCTATGGTGATTTCTTTATTGGTATAATCAACTTTGAGGGTTTCGCAACCGCATACGCAAGGTTTGCCCATGCCTCGTGCTACTACGGCGGCGTGGCTGGTCATGCCGCCGCGGCTGGTGAGTATACCTTGGGCGGCAACCATGCCGTGGATATCGTCCGGTGTGGTTTCCGTGCGGACCAGGAGAACTTTTTCTCCCTGCTTGGCGGCCCGTTCGGCGTCGTCGGCGTCAAAGACGACTTTGCCTGACGCGGCTCCCGGAGAGGCAGGAAGACCTTTGGCAATATACTCGATTTTAATGCTGTTATCAATTTGGCGATGCAGCAGAGTGTCGAGTTGGGCCGGCTCCACCATCAGGATAGCATCTTTTTTTTCTACCAAGCCTTCGGTGACCATATCGTAAGCAACTTTTACGCCGGCTTGGGCGGTACGTTTACCATTACGGGTTTGGAGCAGATATAATTTATCGCGCTCAATGGTAAATTCAATGTCCTGCATATTTTTGTAGTGGCGTTCCAGAAGTTTTGCAGTTTTGATAAACTGATCAAATACTTCCGGCATTTCCGCCTGAAGTTTGGCAATCGGTTGTGGGGTTCTAATACCTGCGACGACATCTTCGCCCTGTGCATTGGTCAAATATTCGCCATAGAGTACATTTTCCCCGGTTGAAGGATTACGGGTAAAGGCTACGCCAGTACCCGAGTCATTACCCATATTGCCAAACACCATAGACTGGACATTAACCGCAGTGCCTAGGTCGTGGGAAATTTTATTCAAGTTGCGGTAGGTAATGGCCCGGTTGTTATTCCAGGAACGGAAAACCGCTTCAATGGCCATTTCCAGTTGTTCGCGCGGATCTTCCGGAAAAGGCCGGCCCATTTTCTTTTGCACAAAGGCTTTATATGTATCAATAAGTTCCCGAAGGTCTTCTGCTGTCAGTTCCTGGTCAAAAGTTACTTTCCGGCGGTGTTTAAGATCTTCCAGCAGGGATTCGAATTCGTATTTTGGAATTTCCAGCACTACGTCACCGAACATTTGGATAAAACGGCGATACGCATCATAGGCGAACCGGGGATTAGCTGTGTTATCGGCGACACCTTTTACGGTTTTCTCGTTTAAGCCTAGGTTTAAAATAGTGTCCATCATACCAGGCATAGAGAACATGGCGCCGGAGCGAACGGAAACTAGCAGGGGATTTGAGGGGTCACCAAATTTCTTTCCGGCTTTTTCCTCTACGATTGAAAGATTAGTATATACTTGATCAAATAGGCCGGTGGGGAACTTCTTTCCGTTATGATAATATTCGATGCAGCATTCTGTAGTAATTGTCATTCCCGGGGGAACAGGCAGTCCAATGTTGCTCATTTCGGCAAGATTAGCTCCTTTGCCACCAAGGAGAGCTTTCATGCCGGCCTGGCCTTCGTTAAACAAATAGACATATTTTTTACTCATTTACTCTGCTCCTCTGCGATAATATTCAAGCACCTTGGCGGCAGTTTCTTCTACTGCGCGGTTAGTGACATTGATAATAGGGCACCCGATGCGGCGCATGATGTTTTCGGCAAAAAGGATTTCTTCATTAATACGGTCAGAATTTGCGTAATCGACGTTTTCTGCCAGACCCATGGTTTTTAAACGTTCCTTACGCACCGAGACTAAATGAGCGATGTTGATGGTAAGGCCGACAATTTTGGCAGTAGGAATATCAAACAGTTCTTTAGGCGGAGCAACTTCCGGTATTATCGGGACGTTTGCGGCCTTAACCCCGTTGTAGGCCAGATACATAGAAAGCGGTGTTTTGGAGGTTCTTGACACACCAATGATAACGAGATCTGCTCGGGAAAGCTCCCAAGGCTGTTTACCATCGTCATATTTAACGGCAAACTCTATGGCCTCTATCTTTTTAAAGTAGGCTTCATCGGTTCGTCGAATTAAGCCGGGTTCAAAACGAGGGGAAGTTTGTGTTACCTCTTTGATGGCGTCAAGGAGGGGGCCCATAATATCGACGCATTGCAACCCAAGCTCTTTGTTTTTGTTGAGGAGTGTTTCTTTTAGGTCAGGACGAACCAGGGTATATACAACTGCGCTGCCACAGCCGGCAGCTTCAAGAAGAGCATCTTCCACCTCGCGGGGGGAATTAAGAAAAGGGATACGGCGTATATCGACTTTTGCGGAAAGAAATTGGCTGCTGGCCGCTTTTACCGCTAGCTCGGCCGTTTCGCCGATGGAGTCGGAGAGCACGTATACAGTGGGACAATTTAGCTTCAAATTGATAATAAGCCCTCCCTACTTGCTGACTAATTGGACAAAAAGACGGGTTATATTGGTTTTAGTGAATCGTCCAATTACCTGATATTTTTCACTGCCTTCAACATCGAGCACGTTAACAACCGGCAAAGAATCAACTTGATGACTCAAAAGCTTCTGGGCAGCAACAAGAATAGATTCGTTAGGATAGGTGACTACAATGTTGGGCATTCGGGTCATGGAAACATTTACAGGGAGGCTGTTTAGATTGGTTCCGGATAGCGTAGCTTTAAGCATATCTTTACGGGAAACCACTCCTTCGAGATAACCATTCTCCGAAACCACAATCAGAGTACCGACATCTTCAGTAAACATGGTGACAATCGCGTCGTAGACCGTACAGGTATTTTTTACTGCTATCGGCTGTGATTGCAACTGAGCAACTTTAATGTTGCCTAATACACCGGCAATTACGTCGGAAGGTGTTTTTCCGGTTCGATAGTAGCCTACTCTGGGACGGGCACCCAGCAAACCGGACATGGTCAGAATGGCCAAATCCGGACGGAGGGCCGCTCGGCTAAGATTGAGCTTCTCTGCAATCTGCTCGCCGGTAATGGGGCCAAATTCTTCTACAATGACGAGAATATGCTCTTGCCGTTTCGATAATTCGATGCTGCTCACCTACGTTCTTTAACAAATGTGCTACACTTATTTTTAAGTTTCGAGATATAGTATACTCTACTTAAATGAAAAAAACCTGCTAAATGATGAAAACTTTTTTAAAAAAGCGGAATGCTGTATCTATTAAGCAAATTTATGTGTAAAAGATAATGTAATGAGATAGGCGGGAATTCAATAAAAGAGAAAGGTATTTACTAATTAATGTCTAATATAAACCTTTAACAGGAAAATAGATTAGTTCAGATACTTTATATATTTGAAGTGCGGGGCTATTATTTCTTAAATTTAGCAAAAGAGGGACAAACATGGTCGACGTATTATATAATGCCAGCAAAAAATGCGGTGTCTGCGAAGGAAAGGTTGCGGTAACTAAGGTTAGAAGCCGTCTTAGTATGCTTAAGCAGGATAGTGATTTTTGCACTTATTACAAAGAAGTGAATCCTAATTATTACGGTATTTTTGTTTGTCCGCATTGTGGTTATGCGGCCCAGGATATTTATTTTGAAGAAACGCCGATAGCAGTTCCGGTTATTCAAAAGTTTTTGGAAAGCCGTAAGGTTAATGTGGATTTTTCAGGAAAGAGAACGCTGGAACAAGCGATAGCTACCTACAAGCTAGCAATCTTTTTTGGGGAAATGGCGTCCATGCTACCCAGTCGGTTAGGAGGACTCTATCTGAAGCTGGCCTGGATATATCGGGAAGGTGAGCGGCGGGAAGAGGAAATGCAGGCTCTGGAACATGCCTTGCAATGTTATGAGCAGTCGTTTCTCAAGGAAAAGATGCCGATTGGAAATATGTCAGAGTTAACGGTTGAGTATCTATGCGGTGAACTGCTCCGACGAACCGGGAAGATTGATGAAGCGCTTACCTACTTAGGTAAGGTTGTTGCCAATCCAAATGCAAAAAATGAAAAGAGAATCTATGAGATGGCCCGCGAAGCTTGGCATTCGGCGCGGGAAGAATTAAAAGAGCAAGCCTGATGCGAACGTCATATTGGATGGTCGAGTAGGCGTATGACGAGAATAGCGTTGGCGATCAGCCAACGTTTTTTGTGTTTGCGAGTTTAAGGGAGAACTGGAGGAGAAAGTAAATGAAAGCTCGGCAGAATAGTCGTGAAGAGTTCTGTAAAAATGTGTTCTCTACGATAGCCGGAAAGTATGATCTTCTTAATACGGTTCTTAGCTTCAATCAGGATAAATATTGGCGCCGATTTACCGTGAGACAGGCAGGCCTAAAACCGGGCGGCATGGCGCTGGATGTATGCTGCGGGACTGGTCGTATGTGTATGGAGCAAGCTAAAATAGTAGGTCATACCGGCAGTGTCACAGGTGTTGATTTTTGTTCTGATATGCTGGCGGTAGCCCAAAAGGATATTGTAAACGCAAATTATAGTAACATAATCCGGTTAGTACAAGCCAACGCTCTTAACCTTCCTTTCCCGGAAAATTCTTTTGATTCGGCTACGATTGGGTTTGGGTTGCGCAATGTAGCAGATATAAAAACTGCTTTGATGGAGATGCGCCGTGTAATAAAACCAGGCGGGCGGGTAGTATCTTTGGATTTGGCGAAACCGGGAATTTGGGGGTTTAAGGCAATATATCGCTTTTATTTAGAACAGTTTGTCCCTTTCTTAGGAAGACTGGGGGTGGGGCAGGACACCCCCTATCGCTGGCTCCCGGAATCGCTGAAGCTTTTTCCTCACCAGGAAAAGTTGTGTGAGTTGTTTAGGGAGGCGGGGCTTAATGACCCCAGGTATTATGAGTTAACCGGGGGGATTGTTGCGGTTCATGTAGGTACGAAATAACCGGAGGATTAGAAGGGCGATTTAAGTTTTTCTAATGCCTGATAGTTGGTCTCTAACTGTTTTTCGATGGTGGCTATCTCGATAAGCAAGTCATCAACTGCCGGTCCTTTAGCGACTCCTGACTGATAAACCGCTTTTCCATACTCTTTAAACAGTCGTTCTTCTTGCCGGGAGAGAAGCTCTGTCTGCAAACGTATTTCCGTTACGTCCTTCGCCCATTTCAAGTCTTCGCTTAGGTCATCCCAGACGGCCTTGCATTTTTTTGCGAATAATTCGCCATAAGCTTGTATTTTGGGAGTGTCCATCGAACCCCTCCTTGTTATTATTGTGATATAACATATGCGTGGGGACTGCAATTTGAGAAATGGGGTGTACAAAACAGAGAAAATATCAAAGAATGTCCTCCTGAAAAATACACTTGACTTATCGAACTGGATAATTTATAATAAATTAAAACTTTACATCTCTTAACGTGTTGAAAGGGAAGCGGAGTGCTTTAGGTTTTCAGAGAGCCGGCGTTAGGTGCAAGCCGGTAACCGGGTATGAAGTTCCGCCCTGGAGCGGCTGATGAGGAATCAGGACGGGATTCGCCCGATATAGCGGTTAAAAGCTGGCTTAGGCAATATGGGTGGCAACGCGGGATAAACTCTCGTCCCTGGTGGGATTGGGAGCTTTTTTATATCTTGCGCTCTGTTTGTCGTGGCTGAATCTGGGTGGCACCGCGGGATCAACCTCGCCCCAATTTTGGGGACGGGGTTTTTTTATAACTAAATACCGGTAAGGAGGGACACTGGGAGCGGTCTTACTTTTTATGAATCATACACCGGCGCAGTCCGGGAAAAAATTAGCGGGGGGATATAAAAATGAAAATATTGGTTGCGGATAACGTTTCCGAACAAGGGGTAGCCATTCTAAGAAAAGAGCATGATGTGGATGTTAAGCTAAAGCTTTCTCAGGAGGAACTTATTAAAATTATTCCGGAGTATGACGCTTTAGTCGTTCGCAGTGAAACCAAAGTAAGAAAGCCAATCATTGATGTAGCCGATAAACTGAAAGTGATAGGCCGGGCTGGAGTCGGGGTTGATAATATTGATGTGGAAGCCGCTACGCAAAAAGGCATTATCGTCTTGAATGCTCCGGAGGGCAATACCATTGCAGCTACGGAACATACGGTGGCTATGATGCTGGCTTTAGCTCGCAACATTCCGGATGCCCACAAATCACTCAAAGAAGGAAAATGGCTGCGCAGTCAGTTCATGGGTGTGGAAATGCGCGGCAAAACGTTGGGTATATTAGGCCTTGGGCGTATCGGCAGCGGAGTGGCAAAACGGGCGCTGGCTATGGAGATGAAGGTTATCGGTTATGACCCGTATATTACCGAGGAACGGGCCAATTCGATGGATATTGAACTAGCTGAATTGGAAGAAGTATTGACCAAAGCCGATTTTCTTACCTTCCACTTGCCGCTTACTCCGGATACCAAATATTTATTAAATAAGGAATCGTTTAAAAAATTGAAACCAGGTGTACGTATCGTCAATTGCGCCAGAGGTGGAGTGATTGATGAGGCGGCATTAGCTCAGGCTATTGAAGAAGGAATTGTTGCCGGAGCGGCCATTGATGTTTTTGAAAAGGAACCGGCGGACCCGGAAAACCCGCTGTTTAAACTAGATAAAGTAGTAGTAACACCGCATCTGGGCGCTTCGACCGAGGAAGCACAAGTCGGCGTAGCGGTAGATGTAGCGTATGGAATTTTGGTAGCTCTGCGTGGCGAGCCTGTCACTACTGCGGTTAATATTGCGGCGGTTCCAACTTCGGTTATGCAGGTTATTAAGCCTTACTTTACGCTGGCGGAAAGAATGGGTTGCCTCGCCGTACATTTGGCGGATGACCGTATTAATGGAGTAACTGTTGAGTATAATGGTGAAATCAGTGAAGTGGATACTAAAATGCTCACAACAGCAGTATATGTAAATGCACCGGCCATGGCTAAGGCCCGCGGTGTAAAAACCAAAGAAATCAAAAGCAAAGAGTCCGCACACTTTGTGAATCTCATTACCGTAAGACTGCATACGGCAAAAGGAGAAACCACTGTATCGGGAACACTGTTTGGTAAAGAAGACGGACGAATTGTTATGCTGAATGGTTATCGGGTAGATGCTAATCCTAAAGGATGTATCTTAATTAGCCCGCATATGGATAAACCGGGCATTATTGGTCAGGTAGGTTCGGTATTGGGTGAACACAAGATTAATATTGACCGGATGCAGGTAGGTCACGCCGCTCAGGCCGGAACCAATATCATGGTAATGGGTGTGGGTGCCGAAATTCCTGCGGCTGCAATGGATAAAATTAAAGCCATTGATGGTATTTTAGGTGCCAAGTTAGTTAATTTTAACGCGGGTTAAGAGAAAGGAGCAGTAATGGCTAAAATAACTCCCTTTCGAGCGTTGCGACCGGCAGTCGAGCTTGCTGAAAAAATTGCTTCCTTGCCTTATGATGTAATGGACTCGGAGGAAGCCAGGGCGATAACGAAAAGCAATTCGTACAGTTTTTTACGGGTAACAAAGTCGGAGGTTGATCTGGCCGCTGACATTGACACACACTCAACCGCGGTGTATGAAAAAGCTCGGGATAATCTGGAAAGCTTCGTTCTGCAGGGATTTCTCCAGCAGGATGCCCAACCCTGTTTCTATATTTACAGACAAGAAATGGGCAGTCATGTACAAATTGGTTTGGTTGCGGCGGCTTCTGTTGACGAATATGAAAATAACCTAATCAAGAAGCATGAACTTACTCGACCGGACAAGGAACAAGACCGGGTAGACCATATTCGGATAACCAAGGCGCAAACTGGGGCTGTATTTCTAACATACCGTGCCGATGCGGCGATCAACTCGCTTATCAAGAATTGTATGGAACAATCCCCAGCCTATGATTTTACCGGTACAGATGGGGTACGACATACTTTATACGTCATAGAAGCGATGGCTGATATTACCGCTATTCTAAAGGCTTTTGCCGCTGTGCCGGTAATGTATATTGCGGACGGGCATCATCGTTCTGCTGCTGCCGCCCGGGTAAGGGACATCTACCGTGAGGCCAACCCTCAGCATACCGGAGAGGAAGAATATAACCGTTTTTTAGCGGTTATATTCCCGCATAACATGATGAGAATTATGGATTACAACCGGGTGGTAGCCGATTTAAACGGGTTGACGGAAAGCAAGTTTTTGGCCGCTGTTCGCAAAAACTTTGCTGTTGAGCTATGCAAGACTGCTGTTAAACCCAATAAAGCTCGTCATTTTGGCATGTATTTGGCTGGGCAGTGGTACCGGCTGGAAGCTAAGGCGGAACTCTATGGAGCCGAACAACCGGAAGAAAACTTAGATGTCAGTGTTCTTCAACAACATGTTTTGTCACCGCTTCTTGGCATAGCAAATCCCAGAACGGATAAGCGGATTAATTTTGTCGGTGGTATTCGCGGCATGCAAGAATTAGAACGGTTAGTTGACAGTGGTAAATACAAAGTAGCTTTTTCTCTCTTTCCAACATCTATAGAAGAACTTATGGCTATTGCGGATGCCGGAAATATTATGCCTCCTAAATCGACTTGGTTTGAACCAAAGCTTAGGGATGCAATGGCTGTTCATCTTATTTAAAAACAAGGGCTGACCTATAGGAGGCAGCCCTTGTTTTACCAGTGAGAATCGATATGGCGGGAGGTACTGCTATTCTCGATGTAAGGAACTATGAAATCAATTCGTTTTTTCCCTGGTGCTTTTGGTGTACGATTACCGGCTGGTTTTTCTGAATACATAAAACGGTAATTTTTAGAAGAACCTAACGATAACACGCACAGGAAAGCCAGCGGTAGAATATAGCTAAAAGAGATACGGCTCAGCTCGAAGGATAAAGGCCGGATAGAAAATAATAAGAATTCGTGATGATTCAATCATAAGGGTTTACTGATTTGCTTATAAACGGTATGTTTAACTTGTAGTGACTGGTTCACCTGAAATTTTCGTATGCAGCGGTGCCCGCTTTCGAGGGCGGTGGCGGCAGTAATTTTTGAGTTTACCGGGGCAATGCAAATGGATAAACCACCAGTTACCGGGACGAGTGCATTAAATACTGCGGCGGAAATAAGTCCGAAGCAGCCAGAGAGTAGTCCCAAAACTAAACCCGAAAACATCCCGCCAAGAATACCTACTGTCGAAAATTCTAGTAAACCTAGCCCAAGGCCAAGGATGCCCCAAAAAACAATGCCGACGAGAAAGCAGAGTCGGAAAAATCCGAAGCAGTCAAGACGAGTGATTTTGTAATTGTACATAGTTCTCACCCCTTATATTACTGGAGGAATGTTCTTATGGCAGAAACAGTTTTTGATATTGCAGTGATAGGCGGAGGTCCTGCTGGTCTTTCGGCCGCACTTACCGGTCGAATCCGTAATAAAAATGTAGTTCTTTTTGAACATCTGGAACATAGTGAAAAGCTGCAAAAAGCACATTTGGTGGATAACTATCTTGGGATGCCGCAGGTCACGGGGAAGGGTCTCATGCAGCAGATGCTGGGTCACTGTCAGGCGCATCAACCTACAATCATAAAGAAAAAAGTTATGAATATTTACCCGGGGGATGTGTTTACACTGGCAACGCCGGAAGAAGCCTTTCAAGCACGCACCGTTATTTTGGCGACTGGGGTAGTTAATACCTTGCTTTTTGAAGGGGAAAAAGATTTTATTGGGCGTGGTGTAAGCTATTGTGCTACCTGTGACGGTATGTTTTATAAAGATAAAAAGGTAGCGGTTATTTCTTATACTCCGGAAGGGGAGCATGAAGCGAACTATCTTGGGGAGCTGTGCCGTCAGGTGTACTATCTTCCGCAGTATAAGAAAGAATCCAGCGGTAGTATGCGGGACAATATCACAGTAATAGCGGCAAAGCCAAAACTTATCAAAGGTGATACCGAGGTAGAGAGCTTGGTGACAGAGCAAGAGGAGCTTGCCGCAGCGGGTGTATTTATCATTCGCCAGTCGGACCCTGTGGAGAATGTATTGCCGGGGTTGGAGTTAGATGGGGAAGTCATCAAGGTTAAGCGGGATATGTCGACGAATATCCCGGGTGTATATGCTGCCGGTGACTGTACGGGCAAGCCCTGGCAAATTGCTAAAGCTGCAGGTGAAGGTCTTGTGGCAGTGTTGAGTGCTATCGGATATCTCGAATCGAAACCCAAAGCAGGCGAAAAGTGAAAATAAGAGTAGCCCAGCCAAATAGCGGGAACATGATACGAATTAAGGCAGCGAAACCTACGTTGCTAAATACGGCCGCCAGGCAGGTAATGGCCAGCATGGAAAAATGGAAGCTATTTTTGGTAACCTGACTTATTTTTACCGTGCAGCCGTAAAGACTGGCAATGGCCGTGGTATACATAGCGGCAATCAAGGTACAAGTATAGGCAATGCCGCTCCAGGAGTACTGGTTCGATGCGATCTCCAGTAGTGGTACTTCCTGGTATAAGGCTGCCGGATAATGTAGTAGTATGACAACGGCTAAAAATGCGGCGAGCAGGCCAAGGACAGTGCCTCCGATTACGCCGCTAAGAAAACGACAGCGATGGTTCCGGATGGTTTTGCCTAAGGGAATTAATACGGTGGCTCCCATAACCAGGTTGTAGGAAACATAGAGAAAACTGGCAACTAGGCAGTGAAAAAATGTTGTGCTATCGTACGGGAAAAAGGGCGGCAGTGTGGCAGAAGAAAAACTATGGTAAAAAAATGAATAGACACAGATGCTTATAATAGAGAAGATAAGCAAAGGGGCAATAACCATGTTGGCGGAGGAAATTCCGTTCACTCCCCGGGAGGACGTAATTATTATCAGTGCTGATGCGGCACAAAGGGATAAGGCGTACGGCAGATTGAAACATTCTGTAAGCAAGGTCGTGGCACCGGCCAGCATAATGGATAAAGTAGTAAAGAGAAAAATCACAGTGACTATGTCAAGTAACATACCTATGTATGGACCGCAAAGAGCATACATTGCCGATGAATAGGAATCGGCCTTAAGCGAGTATCCCAATTCTAAGAGCGCATATCCGAGCCAGGCGAACAGCAGGGTAGCTACAGCAATGCCTATCAACCCGAGGCTGCCATAGCAGCTAAAAAATTGAACGATTTCTTGCCCGGAAGCGAACCCGGCGCCAATAATGGTGCCGACATAAGTGGCCGCTGCTTTGGCGACAGTAGACATGGGACTATACTTCATATTTCCTCCTTTAGGGATAGGTAGTTGTGGTTTTTGTCTGTTATCTATCCTATTTCGTGGCGGGATTACACTAGACCGAATAGGGGAAGAAGATGGCAGACAGACCGCCGATCGCCGATCACGGTTGACGCTGGAAGACTGGAAAGGTAAAATAGACCATATACATGTTTTTGGGGTACGGACGGTATCGTCAGAAGCTTCGTAAGAAAAACATATACCGGATGTAGGAGCGATATGCCGGGAGTGTTTTACAAGGGTTAAGGAGGGTATTCCTGTTATGTTGGATATTAAATTTATTCGTGACAATCCGGAGGAAGTAACGAAAGCGTTGGCCAACCGCGGAATGAATATGGGGTTGGAAGAATTCCTAACGCTGGAAAAGAAGCGGCGTGAACTTTTAGGCGAAGTAGAGACGCTTAAAAATAAACGTAACACCGTGTCACAGGAAATCAGCAAACTTAAGAAAACAGGCGGAGATGCCGAAGGACTCATTCTGGAAATGCGTGAGGTCGGGGATAAAATCAGCGGGCTTGATACAGAAGTTAAGGCCGCGGAAGAGGCTATAAACACCATAATTTTAAATATCCCTAACGTTCCGCATGTTTCAGTGCCTGTGGGTGCAGATGAAACGGCAAATGTGGAAGTGCGGCGTTGGGGGGAAGTGAAATCCTTTAAGGACCCGATAGCGCATTGGGATATTGGAGAAAACCTTAGTATACTGGATTTCGAGCGCGGTGGTAAGGTGACCGGGGCCAGATTTACCTTTTACCGGGGGCTAGGAGCCAGGCTGGAGCGTTCTCTCATTAATTTTATGCTGGATACTCACACGAGAGAGCATGGTTACACGGAATTTTTTCCACCATTTATCGCTAATCGCGACAGTATGCAGGGAACCGGCCAGCTGCCTAAATTTGGACAGGACATGTTTAAGCTGGAAGGTTTGGATTATTACCTAATACCCACCGCAGAGGTACCTATTACCAACCTGCACCGTCAGGAAATTCTGGATGCTAAAGATTTGCCTTACTACTATACGGCATATAGTGCGTGCTTTCGTGCAGAAGCGGGGGCAGCCGGACGTGATACCCGCGGACTTATTCGCCAGCATCAGTTTAATAAAGTGGAACTAGTAAAATTTGTACTTCCCGAGACCTCTTATGACGAGCTGGAGAAATTAACTGGTAATGCATCACGAATACTGGAACTTCTGGGTCTGCCTTATCGGGTAATGCTTTTATCCAGCGGAGACATGGGCTTTAGCGCTGCCAAGACGTATGATTTGGAAGTATGGCTGCCAAGCTTTAACACATATCGCGAAATATCATCTTGTTCCAATTTTGAAGATTTTCAGGCTCGGCGCGCCGATATTAAATTCCGGCGGGATGCTAAGGCAAAACCGGAGTTTGTTCACACTCTTAACGGGTCAGGGCTGGCAATAGGTCGGACAGTAGCCGCCATTTTAGAAAATTATCAGCAAGAAGACGGCTCGGTAGTAATACCGGAAGTGCTTCGCCCGTATATGGGAGTTGACGTGATTCGTCCGCAGTAAACGAAAAAGAAAAGAGTTCGTACCGCGCAACCGGTATGAACTCTTTTTTGTCTGGCGAAAAAAAACCGGCCAACTTGGCCGGTGAGAGAGGTGGCAAATTAGCTTTTTGGATCAATGATGGCGCTTTCGCCTTCTTCTCCGGTACGAATGCGTACCGCGTTATCCAATGAATACACGAAGATTTTTCCGTCGCCGACGTTACCGGTACGGCAGACCCGCTTGGCTGTTTCGAGAACTTTTTCTACGGGTACTTCACAGATGACAATTTCAACTTTAACTTTTGGGACGAGGTTGATGGCAACTTCTTTCCCACGGTAAATTTCCTTATGGCCTTTTTGAAGGCCGCAGCCATACACTTGCGTCACTGTCATACCGGCGACTGCAATAGCGTTCATGGCTTCTTTCAATTCTTCCAGCTTTTCAGGCCGGGTAATTATTTCAATTTTAGTGATGCTCATCAAGATACCCTCCCTTATGAATTTGAACTTACCGGAGTAGTTACAGAGCTGGGTTGCGATAGAGAAACATGGTGAAGGATGGGGCTTCCGGCCTGGAAATCTTGGGCATAGCTGCGTTCGCCATGCTCGGTGATATCAAGACCATTGCTTTCCTGATCGTCATCCACCCGGATCTTCATAAAGAGTCCGATTACTTTGATGATGAGGTAGGTGCCGATAATGGCAACCGCCCAGCTAGCGATGACACCGATGAACTGGATACCTAATTGCTGCGGATTGCCGAAGAATAGACCGTCAAAACCAGCGGAATTGATTTCTTTAGAAGCAAAGAGGCCTGTCGCTAAAGCGCCCCAAGTACCGCCGACGCCGTGAACTCCAAAAGCATCCAGAGCATCGTCATAACCAACTTTTGCTTTGACGAAACTAACGGCAAAGTAGCAGATAATGCCGCCTAATAGACCGATAATAACGGAGGGAAGCGGAGCTACGAAGCCAGCAGCCGGAGTTATAGCAACCAGTCCGGCTACTGCGCCGCTGGCGGCGCCAAGAACAGTCGGTTTACCATGATGCAGCCATTCTGTTACTACCCAGGAAAGAGTAGCGGCAGCAGCCGCCGTGTTTGTCGTAACGAAAGCGTTGGCGGCCAGACCATTGGCGCCTAAAGCGCTGCCTGCGTTGAAACCAAACCAGCCAAACCATAGGAGCGAAGCGCCGAGAACAGTCATTGGCAAATGATGAGGAAGCATAATTTCTGAGCCGTGTCCTTTACGTTTGCCAAGCATTAATGCAATGACTAAACCGGAAACACCGGAAAGAATGTGAACTACGGTTCCACCTGCGAAATCGAGAACCCCTAAAGTAGCCAACCAGCCGCCGCCCCAAACCCAGTGAGCGACAGGATCATAAATTATTGTTGCCCAAATTAATGTAAATACTACAAAAGCGGGAAATTTCATGCGTTCGGCAAAAGCGCCGGTGATTAGTGCGGGAGTGATTACAGCAAACATTGCCTGAAAGATCATGAAAGCCAAGTGAGGAATGGTAGAAGTGGAGCTCATAGGATCGGCTCCAACGCCGGTTAGGCCTAAGTAATTCAGTCCTCCGATTAATCCGTTTATATCAGTACCGAAAGAAAGAGTATAACCCCAGAGGACCCACTGTACAGAAATAAGAGCTACAATAAAGAAACTTTGCATAATAACACTTAAAACATTCTTAGTTCTGACCATACCTCCATAGAAGAAGGCTAAGCCTGGAGTCATCAACATAACTAGTGCGGCGGAAACTAAAACGAATGCAGTGTCGCCGGTATCAATAGCCGCTGGTGCCGGAGGGGCGTCATCAGCCAGGGCCACCGGAGCCAAAAGAACAACCAACATAAGGCATAATCCCAGAATCGACCAAAACTT
Organism: Bacillota bacterium; assembly: GCA_017889725.1. Lineage (GTDB taxonomy): Bacteria > Bacillota > Negativicutes > Sporomusales > CTSoil-080 > CTSoil-081. The sequence goes on from JAGGAE010000008.1 coordinate 47,344, forward strand.
TTTCATTGTGAAACACCCTTTCTGATTTTATTTAGATAAAGACGGGTAAAAAAACACAAAACGCCCGGGAAAAAGCCGGACGTCATTGTCTGGATGGACAAAAAAAGCCTTCGCAGAATAATCTGCGGAGGCTTCATTGCCATTAGTTATTTATCTATGCTATTACTATAGCAGGTGGAACCTTGTAATGTCAATAGGATTTGAGGTGTTTGAAAATTACAATTTTAGGCTTGGGAGATTTAGCTAACAGCCTCAAGCGAAAGCACACGGTATCCATATACTATTGAAGCAATAATTGCCAGTATGTGGTATGATAAAAAGATATGATAGAAGAGTAGAAATAGCAAATCTAACTGCCTCAGGTGAACCTTGGTTTTGGATGGGCCTGCGCGGATAGGTATCATATAGAATAGGAGAAGACCATGCAGGATAATAGTACTTTGCTGAAGGAAAATGACGCTAATAGAAATATTTCCATTAAGAACATCCTAATAATTACATACCCGCTGATTCTCTCAATGTTTTCCTTAAATATAATGATGTTTATTGACCGGGCTTTTGTTGCGCGATACGATCTAACCCAGTTTGCGGCCCTCGTGCCCGCCAGTAATTTGGCGGTAACGACGGCCAGTATTTTTACAGGAATGCTTGGTTTTGTCGGCACCCTTGTTGCTCAGTATTATGGAGCCAAAAAGTACGCTAAGTGTTCCGTATCCATGTGGCAAGGGGTATACTTGAGCGGCGCTTTTTCCATTCTATTGCTTCTGGTTAGTCCCTTAGCTGTCCATACCTTTTCCCTCATGGGACATACCGGGGATTTATTGAATTATGAACAGCTCTTTTTTTATTTTATGATGGTAGCGAGTTGCGCTCAGCTATTTTCGGTTGTATTTTCCAGTTTCTTTCGTGGTATAAGCGCGACAAGAGTTACCCTTTATGTGGGTCTCTTAGGAAATGTCATTAATGTACTTCTGGATTGGGGTTTAATCTTTGGCCACTGGGGGATGCCCCAGCTTGGCGGCATTACAGGTTCCGGGTTGGCTACAGTCATAAGCTGCTTTGTAAGTGCGCTTATTTATGTATTGCTGTTTATGAATCGAAGATTAAAGGATGAATATAAAATTTTTCAAAATATGAAAATAGACGGGGCTTTACTCAGGCAACTGCTTGTCCTTGGCTTGCCGTCGGGAATGCAGTATTTCGTAGGTATGGGAAGCTTTAGTATGCTCCTTTTGATTATTGGTAAAACAGGAGAGTTTAACCTTACCTGTGCCAATATCGCGTTTACTATCGAGGGAATGTCTCTCTTTTCTATCATCGGGCTTGCTACGGCGATTGGGATTATTTCCGGTCAGGAACGGGGGGCAAAGCGGATCGACAACATATCCAGGGTTTTGTACCGGGGCCTGCTGCTGGGACTGGGAGTCAGTTCGTTTTTTATGATCCTTTTTAATATAATTCCGGAGCGTTTGGTGGCTATTTTTGAGGGGAGCGACGGGGAAAAATTTAAGGATGTTGTCGCTTATACCGTTCCCTTACTACGGATAACCACGATATGGCTGACGTTGGATTCCATTCAAATTGTTATTGGCAGAGTGCTGCAAAATGTCGGGGATACTGTGTTTTTGATGTATACGTTCATCATTGTACCTGTTTTGTTCTTTGTCCTGCTGCCATATCTTATTTGTGTTGTCTGGCAAATGTCCTTGTATTGGCTATGGCTTGAACTAGTAGGGTATTCTTTGGCGATGGTCATAGTCATGGCGGTTCGGTTTAGCGGAGGTAAGTGGAAGAAAATCGAAGTTATTTAACAAGAATGAAGAACCGGAAGTTCGCAAAAGCTGCCGGTTCTTTATTTTTATAGGTTGCGGCAAGGTATAGCTCTCTGAACAGAGCGGTTAGTGATAAAACAACGGAAATGGCAAGATATACTGCTTTTTGCTGAGGGCATTATTTGTGCGGGGCCGCGCGGCATCAACGGTCCCTCTAGGTTACAAAATGTTGCAGACCGCATGTACCATTCATACTATAGATTATCAGAGTATTTTCACCTAAGCGGAGGTTTGGCATGGTAAAGGATAAAGCAACTACTGCCGATTTATTTACAGGGTTGGCACATTTAGTGAGACAGGAGTTAGGAAAGAGCTGGGTACAAACCAATAAAAAATATTTAGAAAATAAGGAAAAGCAGGTATACTATTTCACTATTGAATTTTTACTTGGACGTCTATTAGATGTGTATATGTTGTGTTTAGGGGTACGTAATATATGGAAGGAAGGTTTAAGTGAATTAGGAATAGACTACGACGCTTTGGAAAAAGAAGAACAAGATGCCGCGCTTGGAAACGGTGGATTAGGACGTCTGGCGGCGTGCTTTTTGGATTCTATGGCGGCAATGGGCCTGCCGGGACATGGTAACGGTATTCGGTATAAATACGGTATGTTTGAACAGAAAGTGATTAACGGCGAACAAGTGGAACAAGCGGACAACTGGTTGAAGAACGGAAACGTATGGGAATTCCGCAAGATCGAAAAAGTTGTAAAGGTGCCTTTTGGGGATGCTATGGGGACGGTGTTGGCGGTTCCCTATGATATTCCGATTCCCGGTTATGGAAACGATACCGTCAATACCCTTAGATTGTGGAGTGCTGAAGCGCTGGAAACAGGGTTTGACTTATCCTCCTTTAATAAGGGTGACTATACGAAAGCCATAGAGTACAAATATTCTGTAGAAGCAATTTCCGGGATTCTTTATCCCGATGACAGCAACTATGAGGGCAGGCTGCTTAGATTGCGGCAACAGTATTTCTTTGTTTCAGCCGGATTGCAAAGTATTATTCGTTTTCATAAACGTTGTTATGGTAGCGTTCGTACCTTGGCAGATAAGGCGGCCATTCATATTAATGATACCCACCCGGCGTTTGCTGTTCCGGAACTCATGCGTCTTTTGATGGATGAGGAAGCGCTTGATTGGCAAACGGCCTGGCAGATTACCACCAATACCATTTCCTACACCAATCATACGATTATGCCGGAAGCACTGGAGAAATGGCCAATGGAAATGATCCAGAACATGGTGCCCCGTATTTTTGAAATTATTAAGGAAATCAACGAACACTTCTGCAAAGAACTTTGGCAGCAGTATCCCGGTGAATGGGAACACATCGCCGCCATGGCCATTATTGCCAATGGATATGTAAAAATGGCCCATTTGGCGGTAGCGGGCAGCCATAGTGTAAATGGCGTGGCGAAAATTCATACGGAAATATTAAAAAATGATGTTATGAAATTGTTTTATCAACTAACACCACATAAATTTTGTAACTGCACGAATGGGATTACACCGCGCCGCTGGTTGCTTAAGGCAAATCCTGAATTAGCGTCACTCATAACCGACACCATCGATACAGGCTGGACTTCGAATATAACAGACTTGAATAGGCTTATGGAATACAGCCGTGAGCAGGAGTTTCAGCAAAGACTATCGCAGGTTAAGCGTAGGAAAAAGGAGGCGCTGGCAGCGTTTATTCGCGGCAAATACAATATTAATTTGAATCTCGAATCTATCTTTGATGTGCAAGTCAAGCGGGTCCATGTATATAAGAGGCAGCTTCTTAATGTATTGAGAATTATGGATTTATACGTGCAATTGAAAGAAAACCCCAATCTGGATATTGTGCCTCGTACCTGTATATTTTCAGGTAAGGCGGCACCGGGATACCTGCTGGCCAAAAAAATCATTAAACTCATTAACGTAGTGGTCCGGATGATCAATGAAGATACGAATTTGCAGGATAAACTTAAAGTTGTTTTTATCGAAAATTATGGAGTTTCTCTTGCTGAAATTATTATACCGGCGGCAGACGTTTCGGAACAGATTTCAACAGCGTCTAAAGAAGCCTCAGGAACAAGCAATATGAAGTTTATGATGAACGGAGCAATCACTTTGGGGACTTTGGATGGCGCCAATATTGAAATACGGGAAGCCGTCGGGGACGAAAATATCTTTATATTTGGTCTTACCGCTGAGGACGTGTTAACAAAATACCGGCATCAGACCGCAAATCCAAAAGGGATGTACGAAAGTAACGCGCAAATCAGAAGAGTAGTCGACATGCTGGTGGACGGTTCGCTACCCGCAGAAAGAGAAGAATTCCGCATGCTCTTTGAGCATCTGCTTTATGGTGACGGGGCCTTTTTTGAACTGGAAGATTTCCCGGCCTACCTTGAGGCGCAGCAACGAGTGGATAAAGCCTTTAGAAAGCCGAAACTATGGTGGCAAATGTCAGCTGCCAATATTGCCCACTCGGGACTTTTCTCCAGTGATCATACCGTGATGGAATATGCCGCTTCGATTTGGAATCTCCGGCCGGTTTTAAAGTAAGGGTTATTGAAAAATAAAATATTTCATAAACAGAGAAATGATTAATAAGGTAAAAGAAACAAGTAAACAGCGTTTAACAACGTTAACACCGCCAGATAGTACCAGGCGGCTGCCGAAATAGTTTCCCGCTATATTGGCAGCCGCAAGAGGAAGGCCCAGTAGTACCAGCACTTTTCCATCCAGGAAAAAGACAAGCAAGGCCCCTAAGTTAGAAGCCAGATTAAAGGCTTTTGCGGTGGCCGAGGCTTCTACTAAGCCGATACCTAGTAAAGAATATAAGGCCAGAATAAGAAAACTCCCGGTTCCTGGGCCGAAGAAACCGTCATAAAACCCAAGAAGAAGACATACAAGCGGAGTCTTGAGAAATAAAGAGCGACGGTTTGGAGTCAGAACCTGATTCTGTCGCGGCAGCAGTGTGACAACCATGGCTAAAGGCAGCAGGAAGACAATTATTTTTCCTATTGTATCGTTGGAGAATAAAAGAATACTCTTTGCGCCGAGATAGGTTCCCAGCAACGAAAAGGGAAGACCTACGGCGGCAATCGACCAAACAACCTTTTTATTGTAAATAAAGTTGGCGAACGCAATACCGGTGCCAAAAAATGATGCAAACTTATTGGTACCTAACGTCATTTGCGGGGGAAGGCCGGCTACTAATAAAGCGGGCATGAGCAAGAGCCCGCCGCCGCCGGAAATACTGTCGATAAAACCGGCGCTAAAGGAGGCGGCGAGTAGAAGAAGAGTAGTTACTAATTCTAGGTGCTCCAAATCAATCACTCCGATAGCAAACAATATTTTATATTGTAGCACCTTTGAAAGCGGTATGTGCAAAATAAATTCAAAGAGGAATAGAAATAAAGGAAAAAAGTAATTTTGGTTAATTAATTTTATAATATATTCGTTTTTATACAAATATAAGTAAAAAATAATTATAAAACAGTTAAACGCTGCTATAGATAAATATATAGAATTGACTGAACAGTCTTTTTTCTTGCATCATTTTGGCAATATAACTATAATATGGAGTGTGGGAAGGGAAAAGTAACGAATTATGGTAATTCGTATCGTTACTTGTCATATATTTTCGAATACTCTTGCCAAAAGGACAAGCCTGGAAGGTTTGGGCTTTGCCTAAGGTATCACTCAAATCAATTCGCGTATCGCTGTGGAGGACTCCACGAAGCGTACAAGGAGGTGAAAGGGTTTTAATTTCAGGTCCTCGCAGTTGATAATATATAAGGTCTTGCCAGACAAAGCCGGTAAGGAAATGTTGAGACACTTGGCGGTTTATATGGCGGGCAAACACACAAGGAGATGGAAATCGAATGAAAAAGAGCATATTTACTACCTTGCTAATGGTATGCATTTTGGCAATCAGCACCACTGCATTTGCCGGTCCGTTTGCTGATTGGCTAATGCCGGAATTGTTGACGGAGTTGACGGAAAATATCTTGGGGAAAGAACCATCACCCGTTATGAAATGGCTCAGATCGTAGCGAAAGCTATGGAGCGCTCCAATAAGGCTGACGCCGAAAACAGAGCTCTTATCAACAAACTGGCTACCGAATTTGCCGCTGAACTTAACAGCCTTGGCGTTCGTGTCAGCGCGTTGGAAAACAAAATCGATAATGTAAAATTCACCGGTGAAGTACGGGCCCGTTATGACAACTACAATCATGCAGGTACCAAAAGCAGTGGTAATTCTTACAGTTATCTTGACCTTTGGGCTACCGCACAGATCAACGATACCTGGGTAGCTAAAGCTGAAATGGAAGGCAAGAATTACGCAAATGATTCGACAAAAGATAACACTAACAACACCACTAAAGTTTACGCTACCGGCCCAGCATTTGGCGGCAACCTGACTTTGGGTAAATTTGATCCTTTCACCGCTTATGGTTTAGTTATGGATGACAATATGAGCGGTGCTATGTTCGAATTTGGCGGCAAAAAGGTTCAGGCTCGTGTAGCTTGTGGTAAAATTAATGTTGATATTTTGGGTAGTGTTGATACCACTACTAGTTATGACACTAAAGCTACTGTTATTGATGGTGCCGAAGGCTCAAAATATGCTTTGGCTGAAATGGACATCGCTCTTTCGCCAGTGACCAATGTAAAAGCTGCTTACCATCGTATAAACCTTGATACGACTTACGCTGGAAAAGATAGTGTTACCTATTATGAAGGCGGCTTTGACTCCAAATTGAGCAAGAACTTTGGCGTAATGGCTACAGCTTCGAAATCTAACGTTGAAGTAAGCGGTGTTGACAACAAGGGTTATCTGGCTCAGATTCAGTACAAAAAAGCCGATACCACTAAACCTGGTTCGTACGACATCTATTACAACAACCGCAAGATTCCTACCCTTGCAGAAATTGATTCGACTTGGGATTACAGCCAAGGCGTAAAAGGCAATCAAGTAGGCTTTGAATATGTGCCGATGGCTAACACCAAGGTTACTGCGTTCTATCTGAAAGGCAACTTGGTGTCTGACAGCTCTGACTTCAAAGTATACCGGGCGCAAGTATCGTTCTTCTTCTAAGAAGCACATACAATACCCTTCACGAAAATAGATACAGTATAACAAAAAAATCGTCGCCTCGGCTTATTGCCGGGCGGCGGTTTTTTGTTATGCCAGGAGAAAGCTTCCAGACTATCCATACCAGTAAAAAATAGGATGGGACTAAGACTAAACTATGCCCAAGTGGTTGATGCCATTTTTCGTTCGAATAGGGTTTGTTTTGTTTTTCCTTACCGCAACGTTGTATTTTTGGCCGGGACGGGTAGAGTCGCCGATGGTGCAGGCGGTGGCCATTCCGGAGGGAACGGTCTTAATTTGGCGGATTCCGCCGGGGACGGTGGCGATAAAAGAGTTGCCGACGCTCCATAATTTAGGTGGAGATAAAGTAGCATTTTCCGGCAAGAAGAAACTGCCGCTCAACTTTGTTGGCTGTTTTGCCAGGGAAATTGAAATTGCTAATTTTGAGGCTGTCGGCGAAAATGCGGAAAAGTCCTATATCCAGATTAAGTGGGAAGACGGCAAAATAGAGAAAGTACCGCCGGGGACGAAGGGGTTGCATTTTTCGCCGGAACGCCGGGCGAAAGAAATTATGGTTGTCGGCTATTGTATGCACGAAAAGCCGATTTTTCGCGATGTGCCCCGGGAGGGCACCCTTTCCTGGCAAATCCGGTATGTGTCGGTGGAAAACTAGTTGTTGGCAGGAAAAAGCTACCTGTAATGCGAACATAGTTACATGGAATTTATTTTACCAGGGGGATGACGGAATGAGTAATCGGGTTGCCAAGTTTACAACCAGTATGGGTGAGTTTAAAATCGAGTTGTTTGAGGATAAAGCGCCTATTACCACAAAGAATTTTATTGATCTTGCGGAGAAGGGCTTTTACGATGGGGTAATTTTCCACCGCGTAATCCCCGATTTTATGATTCAGGGAGGTTGCCCGCAGGGCAACGGTACCGGTGGTCCTGGTTATCATATACCGGATGAGTTTCATCCTGATTTAAAGCATGATATCCCGGGATTATTATCCATGGCAAATGCGGGTCCGAATACCGGAGGTTCCCAGTTCTTTATTACGCTGGTGCCGACACCTTGGCTGGATAACCGCCATTCCATTTTCGGTAAAGTAACGGAAGGTTTGGAAGTGGTCGAAGCTATTGGTGTAGTGGAAACAGGACGTAATGATCGTCCGCTGGAGAATGTTGTGATTGAAAAGATCAGCATTGAAAATGCCGCCTGAAAAAGCGTATAGTTACATACTCCGCTGTGCTGATGATACCTTGTATACCGGCTGGACAACGGATGTTTTAGCCCGGATAAAGGCTCATAATGCCGGAACCGGCGCAAAATATACTCGGGGTCGTCAACCCGTTGAACTGGTTTATTATGAAGTGTGTGCAAGCAAAATTGAGGCTCGCAAGCGGGAGTGGGCGATAAAACAGCTGACCCGGAAGCAAAAGGAAGCGTTAATCCAGGAGTGGCAAAAGCCAGAGGAGTATGACGTATTGTAAAAAGGAACTTGGCGTCTGCCAAGTTCCTTTTTACAATAGGAGGAGTTGAAAAGAGTGGCGAAATTTTCACGGGGGATGGGGAAAAAGACGGGGCTGGCTCCGGGAACCCTGCTGCCTCTGAACGGCAGGGTAGATGAAGTAACGATTGAGGTTATTAGTTATGACGCAGCCGGGGTGCGGGAAGAACAGCCGAACACCGTGAGTGAAGTACTCCGGCTTAAAAATACCCATACTATTACCTGGATTAATATAATCGGTTTGCATGATGTGGAAGTAGTGGAACGGATAGGGAAAGGTTACGGTATTCATCCTCTAGTTCTTGAAGACATTCTGGATACAAACCATCGCCCTAAACTGGAAGATTACGGAAATTATCTGTATTTGGTTTTAAAATCGTTCCGCAGGCAGGACGGAACGGTACTGGATACGGAACAAATTAGCATTATATTGGGCGATACCTATGTAATTACGTTTCAGGAAGAGGACAAGTTGCTGTTTGATTCACTGCGACAGCGCATTCGAGGGGAATCGGGGCGTATCCGGCAGCTTGGGGCGGATTATTTGGCGTATGCTATGCTTGATACGGTGGTGGATAATTATTTTGAAGTTCTGGAAGAACTCGGTGAGACCATAGAAGAATTAGAGGATGCTCTGGTGATGGAACCCGGACGTAATGCCCTGATGGAAATACACAGCCTAAAGCGGCGGATGCTTCTTTTGCGCAAGGGCTTGTGGCCGCTCCGGGAAGTGGTGGGGGCGTTAGGACGGGGCGAATCCCAGCTGGTGAAGGAAAATACATTGCTGTATGTACGGGATGTGTATGATCATACAATACAAGTGATTGAGACGCTGGAAACGTACCGGGACATTTTATCAGGCATGCTGGATATTTACCTGTCCAGCATTAGCAATCGCATGAACCAGATTATGAAAGTACTGGCTATCATTTCGACAATTTTCATTCCCTTGAGTTTTATTGCCGGTGTGTATGGTATGAATTTTAAAAACATGCCGGAACTGGACTGGGAATGGGGTTATCCTGTAATATGGGGGATTATGCTGACCATTGCAACGACACTGGTGGTGTTGTTTAGGAGAAAAAAGTGGCTGTAAGTATATAGGTTTGGCTGGGGCGTTAGTAGTCCCGGCCTTTTTGTTTGCGGAAAAAGAGGGGTTATATTTTCTCCGGCGTACTTTTTAACTCTGCGGCGTGGCTTATAATGGCTGCACCCGCCTTTTGCATCTGTTCGATTGCCTGTTGTGTGGTTTCAGGGGTTATGCCTCGGCAGGCACCCAGATTGACTACCACTTTAAACCCTGCTCCCAGGAGCTGAAGGACTGTCGTTTTTACGCAGTAATCGGTCGCTAAGCCGCCGACAATGACTGTATCAATTTGATGCTGCAATAAGTATTCAATCACCCCGGTGCTAAGGCTTTGCGCCAGATCGTGGTAGCAAGCTCCGTAGGGATGCAGGGTCGGGTCGACGCCCTTATATACCTGAAAGTCATAGGAGTGGGGATCAAGACCCTCTATAAATTCAAATCCTTTTGTACCGACAATGGCGTGAGCGTTCCAATACATGTCGGCGTTCGGCTGACCCGAAACCGGAGAAAACTGCGGGTGGCTTTCTGAGGCAATCCATACGGCTTTGTCCGAGTGGGCGTCCCGTGAGGCAACCCTAAGAGACGCAAAGGCCGCTTGTAACAGTAATTCCGCAACAATTTGATCCCCTTCCGGTACGGGCAATTCTAGGGGGCATACCGGTGTAAAGGTGTTTTGAGGATCAACGTCAAAACTGGCCACTTTGGCTTTATTAGGCAGAATGTAAAACATAAATTCACCTTCCCTAAATATTTTGCGGGGATAAAGCGCTTGGTAGTAGTGAGTGTATTTTCTGTTTAATGGCAGGTAAGTCCTTCTTTAAATTGACAGACGCGTTATCCATTGCCCTGGAGTGAGCGGATAAGGCCGGAAAGGCGGTGCAGGCCGTTTTTTATGTCTGGCAAAGAGGCATAGGAATACGATAAGCGCAGCTGCCGGTTTGCGAGGGGATCGTATAGGTTTCCGGGATTGAGTAAGAGACCTGCGTTTAAGGCGGATTTAAATAGTTTCTGCAAGGAAATAGGGTGGATAAGGGTAAGCCAAATATAAAATCCCCCTTGGGGAACTTGCCAAGTGGCAATGTCTGAAAAATGCATCTCTAATATGCTAAGGGCCGTATCCCGACGGATTTTTAACTGGTGCCTTATCTCTCCCAGGTGCTGCTGGTGCAAGCCGCTAGCCAGCCATTCGGCTGCAGCCCATTGGGATAAGGAACTTGAGCCGTAATCATTTTGCATTTTCATGTCGGCTAATCGCTCAATAACGGGAGCAGGACCGGCAATCCAGCCAATTCTTAATCCAGGGCTTAGTGATTTGGATAAACTGCCTATATAGATAACCAGTCCATTTTTATCCCGGGCTTTTAACGGAGCGGGCGGAGGCGTATCGATCCAGAGATCGCGGTAGACGTCGTCTTCAATAATGGGCAAAAGTTCTTTTTGGCACAGTTCGAATAAGGCTTGTCGGCGTTGTTCACTCATGAGAGTACCTGTTGGATTCTGAAAACAGGGGATGGTGTATAACAAGGAGGCCGGAAAGTGTTTCTTTTGTTGGAGAAGGGAGGCAAGATGTATACCTTCTTCATCCATGGGTATACCGGAAAACTCCGTATTGCTGGACTGAAACAGTTTGAGGGAAAGTAGGTAAGAGGGCCTTTCCAGCAATACTCCTGACTCGTTGGGCAGCAGCCCGAAGCATATAAGCTGAAGGGCTTGGAGTGCTCCGGATACTATGAGAATAGAGGAGGGTGGGGTATCAATACCAAAGGTTTTTAGGTAACTGCTTATTTGCTGGCGCAAATAGAGAAGTCCTTTGGGTTCTTCGTAACCCAGGGAGTGTTTGGCGGGTAAAGTACATAATAAATCTTTTAGAGGACCGGAAGGGATGAGCTCAGGGGAGAGTTCTCCTGTACCGAGGCGGATGATGCCGGGGTGAAATTCGGATCGGTTAATTTGCTGAACCGTTGGGAGATTGGGCGAGTACATGCCGGTTTCGGTGTAAGAGTTCCAATTCACTTGGCTGGGGGAGGCAAGTAGGGACCAAGTATTATTAGCTATCCACATCCCGCTGCCTCTTTTGCTTTCCAGCAGTCCGTCGGCAATGAGTTCATCCAGGGCGGTTACTAAGGTACTTCTGTTAACTTGAAAAATATGAGCAAGTTCGCGCTGGGGCGGCAGTTTGCTGTTTACCGGCCAATCTCCCGTGCGGATTTTTGACTTCATGTATTGGACAATTTGCTGATATAAAGGGATCGGGTCTTTGGCATTCGGTGTCCAGTCGATTAGCACGATGCATTCCTCCTAACCGCATGCTTGTAGTTTTATTATACCAAAATTGGTTGGTATTGAGTTAGTCCAATTGGCTGGAGACAGCGGTAACATCTCTATTTATAATGGTAAAAAAGGGATAGGGAGATACGCTATGAAAGCATTTGTACATGGACTGGTGCTGGCCTTGGGGCTGATATTGCCGTTGGGGGTGCAGAATATCTTTGTTTTTAACCAAGGGGTAGTGCAGGCTAGATGGGTACGCGCCTTACCGGCTGTTATTGCAGCTTCTGTTTGCGATACTCTGCTGATCTTGTTTTCTGTACAGGGAGTGTCTCTATTGTTGTTAAAGTTTGCGGTGTTTAAGATAGTGTTGGTTGTTTTGGGGGTAGTATTTTTATTTTATATGGGTTGGCTTACCTGGAATAGTTCGCCAGCCCGTAGTGACGGTGAGACAGGAAAAGAGTTTTCGCTTAAACAGCAGGTTGGTTTTGCGGTTGCGGTTTCCTTATGCAACCCGCATGCGATACTGGATACGGTTGGTGTTATTGGCACTAGTTCCGTCCAGTATGAAGGAATGGAAAAAGCCCTGTTTACCATTGCCTGTATTCTGGTCTCGTGGTGCTGGTTTTTCTTTCTGGCTTCTGCGGGCCGGATGGCCGGAGGAAAGGCGCAGTTTGCGAAAGGTCTTGTATGGATCAATAAGCTTTCCGCCGTTTTTATGTGGGGGGCGGCGTGTTATATGGGGTATAGTTCTATTCCGCTATAATCGAATGGTATTGTCGCATTTTTAAAGAGAATTATGAAAAAAGAGGCTTTCAGCAGCCTCTTTTTTTATTTTATAGCGGATTTTTATATATGTGGGTGATGGATCCTAAAAAAACGAGACTTTAGTCTAGCGTTTTTAAGGCGTAGGTCTGATGAGACGAATGGAAGGGTGAGGTACAATAAAGAGGTAAGGAAAGTTAATTTACGGAGGGGTCTATATGGCCAAGTTTTCTCCAAAAGTGTTGTTTGTGATAGCGTTGCTGTTAAGTGCGGTTACGGCCATGTTGGTATATAACTTTCTGGTTAAGAGCGGAACAAAACCGCCTAAAATGGGTGTGCCGGTAGTAGTGGCGAAAGTTAATATTCCGCCCAAAACGAGGATTACCGTCGATATGTTAGAGAGGGCCGAGGTGCCGTCCGAGTATGTTCAGCCCGGAGCTATGTCGGATGCGGATGCGGTGGCCGGGATAATGGCTCGTGGTTTAATTGTGGCTGGGGAGCAGATAACGGAACAGAGACTGGCGGTCAAAGGGAAAGGGGACGGATTTTCCGGCATAGTTCCGCCTAATATGCGGGCGGTGACAGTAGCAGTGACTGAAGTTACAGGCGTGGCGGGGTTTGTAAAGGCCGGGGATACTGTGGATTTGGTGGCAACCTTCGATCAGAGCACGGCCGGAGAGGATTCCAGTCGAATCATTCTTCAAAATGTTCAAGTGCTGGCGGTTGACCGGGAAACTGAGGTGCCGATTAATACCAACGGCAGTGAG
>JAGGAE010000064.1 GCA_017889725.1 Bacillota bacterium
CTGCACCCTTGCGACCCATGAATGACCACCATTCCACCTTCAATGCCTTTAACCGGTAATATACCGCCCATCGGCATACACATATGGCAAGGATTTTCGTTTACATCACGGAAACTGCTTTTCTCACTCATGGGTTACACCTCCCGGCCTCACATATTTCCATACCGGAGAACACACCGTCGTATATACTTCTTTGGCAAAATTCACGGCTCCGACATAACCGCTCAGCGGATGCTTCCGGTCGTGATTATGATCAATAAAGGCCTTGCCGAGCTTATAGGCCAACGGTCGTTCCTTAACACCGCCAACCAGAAGATCAGCCTGCTGCACCGCCATGAATTTTTCCAATTCCGCCGGGTTGGCGTCATCTAAAATTACCGTACCTTCACTAGCCAAATCGTTTATCGTATCATACTCTTCTTTGCGGCCGGTCTGGGTGCCTATCATAACCACTTCAATACCCAGTTCCCGGAACTGCTTAATCAGCGATATCGCCTTAAATCCACCGCCTACATACACAGCCGCTTTTTTACCCGCTAGTTTTTTCTTATAACCCTCAATAATGGGGGCCGTCACTTCCAGTTCCCGGGCAATCAGTTCCTCCGTACGCCGGATGGTTTCGGCGTCCCCCACGGCGGCCGCAACCCGCCGGAGTGAGTCCGCCGTATCCTCAAGTCCTAAAAAAGACACCTGCATATACGGGATGCCATATGTTTCCTGCATACGCCCGGCAAAATAGTTCATAGACCCCGCACATTGCATGATATTCAAAGACGCCTGAGTAACCTTTTTCAGCTGGTCATAGCTGGAGTCCCCTGTCAGCACTACATTCACCTTGACCCCCATTTGCCGGAAATACTCTTTGATAATCCAAGCTTCTCCCGCCAAATTGAAGTCCCCCAGGTAATTAATGCTCTTGGTTTTCCCCACCTTTGCCCGATTCTCCGGTTCAATGAGCCGGAACAGGGCATCGCAGGCTGCCTTATAGCCAGCCGATTTATTGCCGATAAACCCACTGGACTGCACCGGAACCACTTCTATTCCGTACTTCTTGGAAGCGGCCTTAGCCACCGCTTCCAGATCATCGCCTATGACACCAACAATACAGGTTGAGTATACAAAAATGAGTTTAGGATGGTATTTCACCGCCAATTGATCGATGGCGGCCGTCAGCTTCTTTTCGCCGCCAAAAATAACATCCTGTTCTCTTAAGTCTGTAGAAAAGCTGTTGCGGAACAAGTCTTCTCCGCTAGTAAGACTGCCCCGGATATCCCAGGTATAGGCGGAGCAGCCAATCGGGCCGTGCACCAAATGGATGGCGTCGGTGATGGGATTAAGCACCACGCGAGCGCCACAATAGACACAGGCCCGCTGGCTGACGCAACCGGCAATGCTGTCTGCGTCACACTTCAAGTGCGCCTTCTGCCGCCCTTTTGTAGTAATAAAATCCTGCCTTTCGTCAATCGCCAACGTTTGACTCATCCCCACACCTCCTATGCCAAAATCTTTTATACCTACATCACTAACTCGAAATCTTCATCAGCCGCATCCCGGTCCTGCCGGTCAAGAAGCGCACCGGAAATCATTTCAACTAACCGCATAGCGCCCCTGTAACCTACTATCGGCATATACGAATGTACACTGCGGTCAAGCACCGGGAATCCGACACGAACAAAAGGAATATCTTCCGCCCGGGCAATAAATTTCCCATAGGTATTGCCAATCAATAGATCCACCGGTTCATTCTTAATCCACTGATGAAGAGTAAACAAGTCACCAGCCGCCTTAATGTTGGCATCAATACCGGCCATACCTACCAATTCTTTAATATCCTCCCCGAAGCTGCCTACAGTCGAACCAGGCGCTCCGCCCGGAGTCCCGGTCAGTATGTGCACGGGCTTCATACCCAGACTCATAACAAGCTCCGTCATGCCTGTAACAATATCTGGATCACCAAAGATAGCCACCTTTTTGCCATGGAAGTGGAAATGGGTGTCGGTCATAATATCTACCAACTGTCCGCGTTCTTCCTCCAATTCATACGGTACTTCCGTTACAAAAGCCTGGCGAAGTGCCATCACTAAATCATCCGTTGCTTTTATACCAATCGGCGTCTTAAGCGTTGCCGTCGGCACCTTGCACTTTTTATCCAACTGTTCCGCCGCATCGCTGGAAGCGAACCGGCCAAGCGCAATGGTAAGTTTGGAATTACCGGCATCCGTTAACTCAGCTTGGGTAGTTCCGCCTTTCGGAAACATCTGAAACTCGCCGGTCATTGGCGAATCTACCACGCCACTAGTATCCGGGAACATGATAAAAGGAGCTTTCATAAGTTTCGCAATCCGTTTAATCTCCCGCATATCACCAGGATTCACAAACCCCGGAATAATGTTTACCTGCTCTTTTTTCAGCGAGGTTGTTGCTTCCGAAAAGTAATTAACCATAGATCTTGTCATATTAGAAAAACCAGTAACATGCGAACCCACATAGCTAGGCGTATTCGTATGGATTACCTTTTTCCCTTCCGGGATTTCCGCTGTTTTTATGAGATTAGGAATATCATCGCCAATCGTTTCAGTAAGGCAAGTGGTATGGACAGCAATCAGATCGGGATTATACACCTGAAATATCGTTTTAATTGCCGTCTTTAAATTCGCGCCGCCGCCAAAGACCGAGGCTCCTTCGGTAAAGGAGCTGGTCGAAGCCATAATCGGATCACGGAAATGACGGGTTAGGTGCATACGGTGAAAAGAGCAGCAACCCTGCGATCCATGGCTGTGGGGCAAACATCCGTGAATGCCCAATGCCGCATACATGGCCCCAATCGGCTGACAAGTTTTTGCGGGATTGATTACACCGCCACTGGTGCGTTCCTTAATCTCTTTTGTTGTAGCATCAAGCATCTAAGCCACTCCTTCCGCGTTTACTTTCCCTGTTAACAAAGGTTCTTCTTTCCATGGCGGAACAATGAAGTTCCAGGTCGGTGATGCAAACCCCATGCTTACGTCGCGGGCAAAATTAACCGCTCCGTTAAACCCTGCGTACGGGCCGCTGTAGTCATAAGAATGAATTTGCTTGGCTGGAATACCCATTTTTTGAACCACATATTTATCTTTGATACCGGAAGCGAAAATATCAGGCTTCAAGAGCTTAATAAATTCCTCGGTTTCATAATGGTTAAGATCATCTACCATTATGGTCCCTTCCTTCATATCCACGTACATCCCGGCGTAATAACTAAGAGGAATCCGGTCCTTTAACTCAGCCATTTTTTCCGGGGAAAGCTTCAATTTAAACCGGTTAGGATCTTGGTTAACATGAAGCTCTGGAATATTCTTGGAATCGGCGTCAGTTTTGATATCTGGAAGAACTTGACGGCCTTCATAATCATCGCGGTGCGCAAACTCATAGCCGGCCAATACCGTATCGATTCCTAGTTCACCGAACAGCCCCTGATAATGGTGGCCTCTAGATCCGCCGACAAAGCAGAAGGCGGTTTTTCCTTCACATACCTTTTTGTACTGTTCCATCATAGGCTCGATGCGGGCCACTTCCCGGGCGATTACTTCTTCCGTCCGGGCTTTCAGCGCAGGATCGCCAAAATACTCCGCCATATTCCGCAGCGTTTCAATGGTAGACTGCACCCCGATAAAATTCACCTTAAGCCAAGGCGTTCCATACTTAACTTCCAGCATTTCGGCAATGTAGTTAATAGAACGATGGCACTGCACCAGATTGAGTTCGGATACATGGGCATTTTTTAAATCTTCATAGGAACCGTCTCCGGTCATTACCGCTACAATGTCATAACCGATATCGGTGAGAATCCGTTCCACTTCCCAGCCGTCTCCGCCAATATTGTACTCGCCGAGCAGGTTAATAGGATATTTTCCATTGGCTTTTTCCATAGTGCCAGCGCCAATCACCTTATCCATTAAGCCGTTATTGGCAATATGATGTCCTGCTGACTGACTGACCCCTTTATAGCCCTCGCAGCTAAACGCTAATACCGGAATCCCGTGCCGCTCCTCAGCTGCCTTAGCCACCGCGTTAATATCATCGCCAATCAGCCCTACGGGGCAAGTGGCGGAAACAGTAATGGCTTTCGGATGGAAGTTTTCCACCACTTCGTCAATGACCTTCGCCAGCTTTTTTTCACCGCCGAAAACAATGTCACTTTCTTGCATATCGGTGGAAACTGCATAGTTGATGAAATTTTGCGCAAGGTCTTCGGTTCTTGCTTTATTACGCCTTGTACCCCAGGTATAATAGGCACACCCAATCGGCCCATGGGTAATATGAACCATATCCTTCAGCGGCCCAAGCACCACACCTTTACAGCCTGCATACGCACAACCACGATTGGTGATAATTCCGGGTGCCGTCCGTGTATTCGCTTCGATAGTCTGGGCTCCGCATTCCTGATTATTAATAATAATATGTTTTTTCCTGTTTTTTTGGAGTTTAGAAGGATATTTAGCCAAAATCTCTTCTAACTGCGCTTCGGTAATCGCCATCTGTTCCTACCCCCTTTTATTACAGCGCTTCTTCGCCAGCTTCACCGGTACGCACACGAACCGCATCATAGAGCGGTAACACGAATATTTTCCCATCGCCAATCCGATTTTCCGTGCGGTTGGCCTGCATCAGCGCCTCTACAATTTTGGAGACCTGATCATCCTGAGCCAGTATGGTAAACATGCGTCTGGGAAACAGCCGCGATCCATCTAAAAATCCGGTTACCAGTTTTTCCGTCTCCGCCGTTTCCGAAATATCGTCAACCGCCATATCCATGAGTTTGGCTTTCCGTTCGGCAATAGCCTCCGGGCTATCTACCAGCTTGCCCCGTCCCATTACCTTCGAGGCGGTAAACCCGGCAACTCCGGCTTCAACCAACGCCTTTTTGGTGGCACCGGTTTTGTTCATACGTACAAATGCAATTATTTCTTTCATCAGTGCACCCCCTTACAATTTGGCTGCGCCACTGGAAATTGTGTACGCCTCTTCAATCGGGCCTACAAAAATCTTGCCATCGCCGTATGCACCCTTATCTCCGGTTTTTGCCGTTCTTAAAATAACATCTATAACATCCTTCTTATCCTCATCCTGAACCGCCAGCATAATTAAAGATTTGGGGATTTCGTCATACACAACTCCGCCGATCTTAATCCCCTTCTGCTTACCGCGTCCAACGACATCTACCACTGTTGCGGCATGAAACCCCGCCTTGGAAAGCTCAAAAAGCACTTCATCCTTTTTTTCCGGCCTGACAACTGCTCTAACAAGTAACATATCTTTCCCTCCTTATTTTTAAGCTTACAGGGCATCCAGGAAGCCATGTTTCATCATTACTTCTTCCAGTCGATCCTGAGTCATTGGTTTAGGAATTACAAACATGTCATTGCCGTCAATGGCTTTTGCCAGTGTCCGGTATTCGTTCGCTTGATCCGCTGTCGCATCAAAATCAATTACCGTCTTTTTATTAATTTCGGCTCTTTGCACAATGTTATCACGCGGTACAAAGTGAATCATTTGGGATCCGAGTTCTTCCGCAAAAGCTTTAACCAATTCGTACTCGTTATCCGCTTTACGGCTGTTGCAAATGATGCCGCCTAAGCGAACTTTGCCGGAAACGGCATACTTCTGTATCCCTTTGGAAATATTGTTTGCCGCATATAACGCCATCAGTTCTCCAGAGCCTACAATATAGATTTCTTCCGCTTTTCCTTCCCGAATCGGCATCGCGAACCCACCGCAAACTACGTCGCCTAATACATCATAGAAAACATAATCAAGATCCGGAGTATACGCGCCTAAAGATTCCAGCATATTGATCGAAGTGATAATCCCGCGTCCGGCGCAGCCTACACCCGGTTCGGGGCCGCCCGACTCTACACAACGCGTTCCTCTAAAGCCAGGTTTCAGGATGTCTTCCAGATCAATATCGTCGCCTTCATCCCGCAACGTATCCAGCACCGTCTTCTGAGCAAGACCACCTAACAACAACCGGGTCGAATCGGCTTTCGGGTCACAGCCAACTACCATAATATGCTTACCGGCTTCGGCCAGCGCCGCCACCGTATTCTGAGTTGTCGTGGACTTCCCGATGCCACCTTTTCCATATATCGCTACCTGTCTCATAATTTTTCTCCTCCTCACAAATTGAAATGTCTAGGCAAATCCGCTATAATGTAATAGGCAACACAAATAAACCCTGTTTAGTCTCGGGGGATATAGCTTGCCTCAGCTCTGTGGATATTGCCGTATCCTCAGAGCTTTTATATTTTCCGCCACTCGCTTCCCATTCACCTCCTTTGTTAAAGCTGGATATATACACATTGGGGCTAATAAACAGCAGTTTATTAGCCCCAATGCTTTTTCTGGCTGCGTGGTATATCCAC
>JAGGAE010000009.1 GCA_017889725.1 Bacillota bacterium
ACCAATACTGCCTAAAAGCCCTGCCTGTGCGGCTGTCAATTGCCATTTGGCCATTAATACCGGTAAAACAAAAGCAATAATCCCCGTATCCATAGCGTCAAACAACCAACCCATTCCTGCCATCAGCAACAGTTTATAGTGAAACCTACTTACCGGCATTTGCTCCAGTCGGTTTATTATATCCATCGTATATCTCTCCCGTCTTCATCCACTTATCGTCTTTTGGTCATTATAATACGATTTCGCTAATGTGACAAGACAGCGGTATGTACATTTGTAATATTTTATAAATAGTTTGTTATGTGTTCTGATAGAGAAAGACTTGGCTTCCGCCAAGTCTTTCCATTTAATTTAAAAGTATGCCTTCCGCCTTTAGTTCCGCTTCGATAGTATCCAGTACATTTTGGGAAGACGCCTCTACCGTATGCAGATGAGCGCCGCCGGTTACAGCGGATAAAGGTTCTGCCCCTTTATCGAGTTTGTCTAAGAACTCGCGAAGTTCCCTCCTATTTGTCAACATAAGATTGGCTTTTATCTCACCGTATATTGTGTGTTCCACAATGACATCCAGCACTTTTCCGCCATTATCAATAATAATCGCTAATTCTCTGCCTAGTTTTTCCCGGTCATGGACGCAGGCAAATCTGGCCACAAAGGGAGTATTCTTCTGGATCTTAGGTAACAGATATCCTTGCGGGGTTGCATATACTTCCGCGCCCGCCGCCCGCAATATAGCAATATCACCCACAATAATCTGGCGACTAACTCCCAGCTCTTTGGCAAGTGCCGAACCAGTCAACGGTTCAGAGCTACTACAGAGTATTTCCATTAAAGCTTGCCTGCGTCTCTTCGCTTCCATATTTGACCCCTTTACTTCCCATTTGCCGCTAATTTGATAATATCTGCCAAGGCTGACCTATGCCCCAGTACTACCATAATATCGTCTTCGACCAATATCTCCCCGGCCTCCGGATTGGTGAGCATTTTTTCCTGGCGCTTAATCGCTACGACGATACTATTATATCTACTCTTTATCCCACTTTCCGCAAGAGTTTGCCCTACCAAAACCGAGCCCTTTTCCACTTTAATCTCGGCAATATCCAAGTGCAGTTCCTGATTATAAAATACATTCTCCACAAAATCCATAATAACCGGCCGGGTCATAGCGGATACCATCTGACGGCCTCCCATGACCGACGGGAAAATAACAGTAGTTGCTCCAGCCCTCCGCAGTTTTTCTTCCGCTTCAAACCGTTCGGCCCTAGCTACAATACTGACAGCCGGGTTAAAGCTTTTCGCCGTCAAAGTGACATACACATTATCGGCGTCATGCGACAGAGTGGTAATCACCCCTTTCGCCCGCTTAATTCCCGCTGCTAACAGCACTTCATCCAAAGTAGCATCGCCCTGAATGATCGGAATTTTTTCCTGCAACAATTTATCGTAGATTTGCACATCAGTCTCAACGACTACAAAACATTCCTGCTCATAGCGCAGCCGGTCAATGACATTCTCCCCGACCCTGCCGGCACCGCAGACAATAATATGGTTATTCATTGCCTCTATTTGCCGCTGCATACCTCGTCTCCCCAATATATTTTTAAGGTGGCCTTCCACTACCAGACCAATAGCAAAACTCAATACATAATAGGTCATACCTACGCCGGTAATAATCAAAAAAATTGTAAAAATTCGCCCCTCGGGAGTGACTGGTACCAAATCCCCATACCCCACCGTCGCCACAGTAGTCACCGTACAATATATCGCCTCTAAAAACGTCATATGTTCAAGGATCATAAAACCGGCAACCCCAAAGCTAATTACCAGGACGAAAGCCAACAGAATTCTTTTCAGATGTTCCACTACTACTGTTCTCACCTCAAAAGCCACCATTTCGTATACTTTTGCCCTTTTTAGCTTCGCCAAAAGGTATCTAAATCCTGCCCAACAAAATAATAAAGGCCTATCCACTATCGGATAAGCCTTGTACCACCATTTGGTGGGCGATGACAGGATCGAACTGCCGACATCCTGCTTGTAAGGCAGGCGCTCTCCCAGCTGAGCTAATCGCCCTTAAACTGGTGACCCGTAGGGGAATCGAACCCCTGTTCCCGCCGTGAAAGGGCGGTGTCTTAACCGCTTGACCAACGGGCCACATGGCTCCTCGAGTAGGACTCGAACCTACGACCGATCGGTTAACAGCCGATTGCTCTACCAACTGAGCTATCGAGGAATAACGTAATTCATTATATTATACTTTTTTTTCAGTGTCAATATAGCCATCTAAAGCCAATGTCAGTAAATATAATCCTTTGTCCTAAGCAATTAAATGGCTTTTTTCTCCAGACAACAAGGATTATCGGCGGAAATCGTCAAATACTATACTGTTTAACAGATTAGTTTTTGGAGGTATCTTATGGACACACGAAATGTAAAACTGGCTCACGCCCTGGTGAGGTATTCTACCAGCATTCAGCCTGGCGAAAAAATATTGCTCGAAATTTTTGACAGTGCATTACCTTTGGCTAAAGCACTTGTTGATGAAGTATATCAGGCCGGAGGAATTCCTTTCATTACTCTTAAAAGCACTAAAATTCAACGCAGTCTTATTATGGGTTCCAGTATAGAGCAATTAAAACAAATCGGTCAATGGGAAGCGGAACGTATGCAGTCGATGGATGCATATATCGCGGTTCGCGCCAGCGAAAATATCAGCGAAATGTCCGATGTGCCCTCAGACAAAATTCAAATGTACCAGCAATACTGGTCAAAGCCGGTTCACACCGACATTCGCGTGCCCAAAACCAAATGGTGCGTGCTGCGTTATCCCAACCCCGCAATGGCCCAGCTTGCTAATATGAGCACCGAAGGCTTTGAAGACTTCTTCTATAAGGTTTGCACCTTGGACTACGCAAAAATGTCCAAAGCCATGGACCCGCTCGTTACCTTGATGGAAAAAACCGACAGGGTTAAAATTGTCGGCCCTGGTACGGATTTGGAGTTTTCGATCAAAGATATCCCCAGCATCAAGTGCGACGGCCATCGAAATATCCCTGACGGCGAAATTTACACCGCCCCGGTTAAAGATTCGGTTAACGGCGTATTAACTTACAACACGCCTTCGGTTTATCAGGGTGTCACTTATGAGAATATAAAATTAGAATTTAAAGCCGGTAAAATTGTTAACGCAACCGCTAACTATACTGATAAGATAAACAAAGTGCTGGATACCGACGAAGGTTCCCGTTATATCGGCGAATTTGCCCTTGGTGTAAACCCCTACATTACCGCTGCGATGAAAGATACCCTGTTTGATGAAAAAATCAGCGGCAGTTTCCATTTCACCCCCGGCAACGCATACGATGTAGCATACAACGGCAATCATTCCGCCGTCCACTGGGATTTGATTACCATCCAAACTCCCGAATACGGCGGTGGTGAAATTTGGTTTGATGGTAAATTAGTCCGCAAAGATGGTCGCTTTGTGCTGCCGGAACTTGACGGACTCAATCCTGAAAATCTGCAATAGGTATTAAAAAACCAACGTCAAACGCCGAGCTTCAGCAAAAGCGATAGCCGTTAGTTACACTAATGCAGTGGAAAAACTTATACTTTCCTCCCTACCAAGAAAGAGGCTGGATGAATACCAGCCTCTTTCTTATTTCAAAAGGTTTTGTACAAAATTAGGGAGTGAAAAACAGTTTTTATGCAGCTCAAGATTATAATAGCGGGTATTCATTGACGGTATTTTGACAATATCTACGGCTAGGGGGTCATATATTTTTGACCCTATAGTAAACGAATGAGTTCCACCCGGATATAGCGGAATGTGGGCCAAATAGGTTCTGGTTATAGGAAACAGGGAAGATATATCCCTGTTCAGCCGTTTAAGCAGTTGCTGGTGGTAAAACGGTGATTCCGTCTGCTGAACAAACAAGCCGTCCGGCTTAAGTGCTTTGTAAACATCTTTATAAAAGTTGTAGGTAAACAACCCTTCACCCGGTCCTATCGGGTCTGAGCAATCGACGATAATAACGTCATATGTATTCTCAGCCCGGGCCATATGTCCGATTCCATCACCTATAGTAAGATTAACTCTAGGGTTATCAGTGAGAAGCGCTGCGCTAATCTCCGGGAGGTATTTTTTACAAACATCGACTACCAAGCCGTCGATTTCGACCATTTCGGCCAGTTCCACCGAAGTATGCCTAATTACTTCGCGCATCGAACCACCGTCACCGCCGCCGATTACCAGCACCCGTTTAGGGTCAGGATGAGTAAATAGCGGTACATGGGCAATCATTTCGTGATAAATATACTCATCAAAAAGCGAAGTCTGAAACACGCCGTCTAATACCAGCATCCGGCCGAATTCATAAGTATCCACTACCGCAATCTCCTGGTAGTTTGATTCTCCCATATACAGCGTTTCTTTTATCCGGGCCGACATACTCAAATTCGGTGTCTGCTTTTCCGAAAACCATAACTCCATAGTATCGCCCTCCTTAAAGCCAAATTCGATTCTGGATTGTTATTATTATATTATACTGCAAAACCATTTTAGTATAAACGCCTATTCGTTACGTTCGCTTATGTTCTGCTGAGCCGCAGATATTTTCCTGCCTAATGTCTTTGGCAGGGTAAAACCATGTCCCCTAACCTCAATAGCATCCTGAACAATCATAAACGCATTGGGGTCGACGGAGTTGACTATCGGCTTAAGTTTTGCCACCTGAATAAGAGTTACTACAATAAACACTATCTTTTTATCTATCCCGGTAAACGCACCCTGTCCATAATAATACGTCGCCCCCCTGCCTACCGCTCCCATCATCGCCTCGGCAATTTCTTCGGGATAGTCGGAAACAATAAGTACCGTCTTTTTCGTGTTAAAGCCTTCAATAACTTTAGAACTAATCATCGCACCTATATACATGGATATTAGCGTAAACATGGCCATTTTGAAACCAAATAAAAAAGCCGAAACCGTCATAAGCACACAATTAAACGCAAAACCGGCATAACTAATATTAAAGTCATAAAACTTCTTAACAATGGCTCCTATAATATCTGTGCCCCCAGAACTGCCGTTTACCCTAAACACCAGCCCGGATCCTACTCCCGATATTACCCCACCATAAATAGCCGCCAGCATAGTATCATCTACAAGATTGGTCTGCGATAACCCCTGACTGGCATCAATCGCCACGGTGAAAATAGCCATGCCATATAACGCCAAAACGCAATAACGTTTACTAAGCACCCGGTATGCGGCATAAAACAAAGGAACATTCAAGAGGGCATTTAATATACCAATTGACCATCCTGTTACATAGTGAATCAGAATAGCAACCCCTGAAACCCCTCCACTCAGCAGATGGTGGGGAACCAAAAAGGCATTGATGCCACAGGCGCCGATGACACAGCCAAGAGCAATAGTGGAATAACGTCCCAAGTGATCTTTCCAGGATCGTTGGCCAATTTCTATCATGTTGCACCCTCCTAAGCATAACGTAGACACATTTCAACATCATATAGTTCTCTATCGTCATTACTTATATTTTAGGTAAAACTACATCGGTTTAGCCCCGTCTCTCTATAATACCAACTAAATCTTTTACCACTTCGCCGGCAATAATCAACCCGGCAACCGACGGTACAAAAGAAATACTTCCAGGAATTTGCCGTTTTTTCGTACACCGGGCACTGGAACCTTCTGGGCAAATACAGCCTGACACACAACTGGCACCCGAATCACAGGCTGGAATTAACGGTTTTTCCCGGGAATAGACGACTTTTAGCGAAGGAATGCTCCGTTTGCGCAGCTCATAACGTATTACTTTTGCTAACGGACATACCGAGGTAGCATAAATATCTGCTACCTCAAACTGCGTCGGGTCGAGTTTATTGCCCGCTCCCATTGAACTGATAATAGGAATATTTTTTTCGTGCGACCGAACCACCAAGTCAATTTTCCCAGTCACCGTATCGATCGCGTCAACAATATAATCATAGTCGTCATGGATAAGTTCATCCGCCGTCTCCGGCAGGTAAAATTTTTGTAACACCATGACATCCGCCTCAGGATTAATCTCCAGCACCCTTGAGCGCATGACTTCCGCTTTTGGCATTCCTACTGTTTTCACCGTTGCCTGGATTTGCCGATTGATATTAGTCAAACATACAGTATCGTCATCTACCAGTACTAATTTACCCACTCCGGCGCGAGCCAACCCCTCCACCACAAAAGAACCAACGCCGCCCACTCCAAATACGGCAACCTTTTTACCAGCCAGCACCTTTAGCGCTTCAGCCCCCAGCAACAGCTCAGTTCGCGAAAACTTATGCAGCATATCAATCACCCTCTTATTTGGTTCAAGGTCTTTCACTATCACCAAAAATTTGTAATAACTGTTCCGTCTGATCGGGTGCCACAGTAGATGCCAATAGTAACAAAGTAAGCAAAATCAGAATAAAGGCAAAGACCCAAACCAGGGCGTTGTACCACCGAGAATTCTTGTGTTTTCCCATAAGCCTCTCACTACCCGCAATCAGCACCATAAAAATAAGAATCGGCGGCAAAAGTATACCGTTGACAACCTGTGTAGTTAGCATCACCTTATACAGCGACAACCCCGGCCACAGTACCATTAACGCACTAATAAAAATAATAACCGAGTAAAGCCCGAAAAACACCGGTGCGGTTTTGTATTCTTTACTGATACCACGTTCAAAGCCAAACGCTTCACATATCGCATACGACGTACTGAGCGGTAATACAAACGCCGCCAGCATGGATGCGCCCAATAGTCCAAAAGAAAACAGTAGCGTGGCATATTTTCCGGCGAGAGGTTCCAGCGCCAAGGCCGCATCCTTGGCCGTTTCAATAGGTATATTGTTGACATAGAGGGTTGCGGCAGTCGCCACAATGATAAAAAAAGCAATAAGTCCTGTAAAAAAAGAACCGATTAACACATCCCATCTCGTATAAACGAGATTTTTCGCGGTAATCCCTTTATCAACCACAGAAGCCTGCACATAAAATTGTCCCCACGGAGTTATCGTTGTGCCGATAACACCAATCGCCATCAACAAAAAATCCGCATTCCGTGAAAATGTGGGCACCATCATAGCCTGAATGACCGTTGGCCAAGGCGGATCAATGATAACTCCCGCAATAATATAACTTATAAACGTAACACATAGCGCAAAGAAGACTTTCTCCGTTTTGGAGTAATCGGCTTTTAATACCAGCCACCAAATTAGGAGAGCAGCAAGCGGTACGGAAAAATATTTACTTACTCCAAACAGCTCAAAGCTGGTAGCTATACCCGAGAACTCGGATACCGTAGTGCCCAGATTGGCTACCAGCAGCACCGACATAGCAAAAAACGTCCATTTAACGCCATATTGTTCCCTAATTAAATCCGATAATCCGCGCCCAGTCACCGCCCCTGTCCGAGCAGAAATTTCCTGGGCAATGGCTAACGCAATGGTACTCACAAACATGGTAAACAAGAGTCCGTATCCATATTTCGCCCCGGCAGAAGCATAGGTGGCAATGCCGCCGGCATCATTATCCGCAAAGGCAGTTACGATTCCCGGACCCATGGCCGCCAAAAACAAGAGGATTCGATTGCGAAAATTTTTACTCATATGGCAGCACCTCCATAATTGCACAAAGAAAAAAGCCTCCCAAAAGAAGGCCCTCTTAAAATCATGTGACCTCCCCAGTCGTCGAGTTTTAGCACTGCATAACGTAGAGTATTCCCCTCAGCCACATTAAGTAAAACCTTAACCCGGTAATACCTGTTATACCCATTGGCGTCTCTCGACGTTTCCGGGCAGTGGCATTTGTTTATGCAGGAGCCTCACCTAACAGAGATATTTAACTTCAACCTTATTATATGACTTATGTAAAAGCAGGGTCAATGCATACCGCCTAATAATAACATAAAAATAAACTTCCTGCTACCGGACAATTTTAATCCGCAGTTTCAAAAGCAATCCCACCACTACAACTCCTGCGGTTAGCGTTACTTCCAGTATTGTCTGATATGGTATAAGATACGCAGATAACGCCCCATCCTGCACCATCATTTTTGCCGCCGCCAGCCCCAATACTGCCGCACCGGCGTAAATCACGACCGAATACTTATCCATAATCTTTAAAATAAGATGACTGCCGAAAACTACCAAGGGAATACTCACCGCCAACCCTACTATAATTACCAATAGCTGGTGCTCTCCCCCCATGCCTGTTGCCGTACCCGCAATGGCTAATACATTATCCAAACTCATGATAACATCGGCAACCACAATAATTTTTATCGCTTCCCATAGCGAAACCGCTTCCCTGCAATGAGCCTCTTTTTTTTCGGCGGTAAGTGAAACCGCAATATAAAGTAGCGCTAACCCGCCCACAAACTGCAGGTATGGTATAGTTAAAAGTTTTGTAGCGACCGCAATCAATAGAACACGGAAAATCACCGCCCCAAAGCTTCCCCACAAGATTGCCTTACGGCGTTGCACCTTGGGAAGTCTATGGCTGGCCAGTGCGATAATCACCGCATTATCGCCTGCTAATAGTAAATCCATTAAAATTACGCCACCTAAGGCCATGATTAATTCCACTTTATATTCTCCTTTGTATGTATGTTAGTATGTCCCGCTAGAATCAACTAAAAAAAGACCTTTAGTATGACAACGCCATACTAAAGGTCTCGCTATTGGCCTTCAAATAAGCCAACGACAAGGCCAGGTATTACTACCGTGCTGGTGACCATGCCTTAAGCTACTCCCCTTTAGACCTCTTTATCATAGCCCAGCATGGCCCAAAAGTCAATTACATATATCCATTTTTCCCTAAAACAGCCCTACTATCCGGCCCTCATTATCAATGTCAATCTTTTCGGCCGCCGGTCGTTTCGGCAATCCGGGCATGGTCATAATATCACCGGTCATCGCCACAAGGAACCCAGCTCCCGCTGACACACGAATTTCTTTTACCGTAATGGAAAACCCGGTAGGACGTCCCAATTTAGCTGGGTCGTCACTAAAAGAGTACTGGGTTTTAGCCATGCAAATAGGCGTTTTATCAAAACCAAGTGCGGTAAGTTCGTCAATGGTCTTGGTCGCAGCCGGAGTAAACTGTACACCGTCAGCACCATAAATGGTTTTGGCTATTGCCGCAATTTTATCTTTAATCGGCATGTTCACATCATAGATATAATGGAAATTGTTAGACTGTTCCATAGCTTCCATAACTTTTTGCGCTAATGCTAAACCACCTCTACCACCATCGGCCCATACTTCTGATACGGCGACGGAAGCCCCAATGCCTTGGCAGATGTCAACCAATAAATCCAGTTCAGCTTTTGTGTCCGTAGGGAAAGCATTTACCGCTACCACAGCTGGTAGCCCAAAGCTCTGAATATTTTCGATATGTTTTTCCAAATTGGCAAGACCTTTTTTCAAAGCGGCCAGATCTTCCTTCGCCAATTCTGTTTTCGGCACCCCACCATGCATTTTCAATGCGCGCACGGTAGCTACAATCACCACGGCATCAGGTTTAAACCCGGCAAAACGACATTTGATATCCAGGAATTTTTCCGCTCCAAGATCAGCACCAAATCCGGCTTCCGTAACCAATACATCCGCTAGTTTGAGAGCAAACTTGGAAGCCATGATGGTATTGCAGCCATGAGCAATATTAGCAAACGGCCCCCCATGCACAAAGGCCGGTGTATTCTCAAGCGTTTGTACCAAATTCGGTTTAATCGCATCTTTAAACAATACAGTCAACGCCCCAGCAACCTTGAGGTCGGCTACAGTTACCGGCTTATTCTCAAAAGTATACCCTATCACAATACGGTTAATTCTGGCTTTTAGGTCATCTAAGTCCGTAGCGAGACATAAAATAGCCATAAACTCCGAGGCTACAGTAATATCAAAACCACTTTCCCTCGGTACACCATTGACTTTACCGCCCAAGCCGATAATGGTTTGCCTGAGTGCCCGGTCATTGAGGTCGACAACCCGGCGGAAGGTAATACGGCGCTGATCAATACCTAGTTCATTGCCATGATGGATATGATTATCAATAATAGCCGCCAGTAAATTATGCGCCGTTGTTACCGCATGAATATCCCCAGTAAAGTGGAGGTTGATATCTTCCATTGGTACTACTTGCGCATAACCGCCGCCGGCTGCGCCCCCTTTTACCCCGAAGCACGGCCCGAGAGACGGTTCCCTAAGCGCAATTACCGTTTTTTTGCCTAGTCGCTGAAAAGCATCCCCCAATCCAACAGTCGTCGTTGTTTTTCCTTCTCCTGCCGGAGTGGGGTTTATTGCAGTTACCAAAACCAGCTTACCATCCGGCCGATCTTTGATCTTATCCCATACAGATAAAGAAACCTTGGCTTTATGTTTGCCATAAAGTTCTAAATCATCCTCGTTCAGGCCAAGCCGAGCGGCGACCTGGGTGATAGGAAGCATATTGGCTTCTTGCGCTATTTCAACATCGCTCTTCATGAAACTTCCTCCAATAACACTTTTTATTGCAAACTGCCTAGATTAATTATACACATTTTTTCGCCTAATTCCCTACCTTTTTTTTAAACGAAACTAAAACGGGAGCCATTCAGCAAATAGCTTTAGCCCCCCTCTAGCATGCCTGGAAAGATCAAACCAGCACCGGACTTAACCATCGCCAGAATCCTCCCGTAAAACTATCCCTTAATCGCTTAATGGATACCTGCAGCCTTTTTTGAGAATTCTACTGCATCATACGCATTTTTACAGTATCCGTCGGCACCACAGTATTTGGCTACATTATCATCCACCGGACCACCGCCGACCAAAATCGTAGCACTAGGCGCTACCGCTCTGACAGCGGCAACCGTTTCTTTCATAGCATCAAACGCAGTCGTTAACAGGCAGCACAGTCCAACGACCTGAGGGTTATGCTCCTTCACCGCTTTCACAAACAAATTTACCGGGGTATCCACGCCCAGATCCACAACTTTAAAACCATTACAGGTTAAAATAGTAGAAACAATATTCTTGCCAATATCGTGAATGTCGTTTTTTACAGTTCCCAAGACCATAGTCCCCACAGTTGAAAAATTCTCACCCGCATCTAAGGCTTGGTTAAGATCCCGTGCCGCATTGCTAAAAACTTCCGCCGACATGATTAACTCAGACAGATAGTATTCTCCTTCTTCATAAAGCTTACCTACTTGTTCCATCCCCTTTTGAAGCTGGGCCAATACATCAATAGCCGCAACCCCTTCCGCCAACTGGGACTTAACAGCTTCAAGCACTGCCTCCTCCTCTAGTTCAGCCATTGCCTTTACCAGATCCACCTTTGCCACTCGTAACGCCTCCCCCAAAAGTTCTTTTAAAAACAAGACCAATCTTCCCTCAGTCTTTATGCATAAAGCCCTTTGCGATGTGCTTTAAGGTATTTGCTGCAATATTTATCTTTTCCAAGCAGGGCTTGTGCTGCGTAAATCGTGCCCATCATTACCTTATCTGTAGGATTTAAAATATAGCAATCCATCCCCATGGTCATAGCCTGAACAACAAACAGCCGGTTAAGTACCGCCCGGTTAGGCAATCCGTAAGAAATATTGCTTAAACCGCAGGTAAAACTAATCTCTGGAAACTTTTCCCGAATCATCGAAATGGCTTGCAAGACCTCAAGGCCATGCCCATCCCCCGTGCTAAGCGGCTTAATCAGCGGATCGATATAAATATCCTTATGACTAACGCCTTCCTTTTCCAACGCATTGACTAAGAACGTCGCTATCCGCAGCCTATCTTCCGCCGTTTTCGGCATTCCCTCGTCATCTATACATAATGCAATAATTTTCGCTTTATATTTTTTTACCAAAGGAAGCACCGACGTGAAACGCTTTTCTTCCGCGCTCAGTGAATTAATCATCGGCCGGTAACCCGGATTTAAAAGACATAAACCGGCTTGCAACGCAGCTTCATCCGGACTGTCAATGCAGAGCGGAATGTCACTGACCTGCTGCACCGTATCCACCAGCCACTTCATAACTTCCAGTTCCTGCTCCACAAGATTACCGCAGTTTATATCTAAATAATCTGCCCCCGCTTCTTGCTGGTCTTTAGCAACCTGTTGAATGTAAGCAGCATCTCGTATTTCAACCGCCTCACGAATGAGTTTGCGGCTGGTATTGATTAATTCGCCAATAATCAACATATCGTCACTCCTCATTACATATACATTCACATCATAGTGTAGCCTTTTCAATATGTCAATAAATTCCCAAAACTTCAAATATTAAATAAAGAATGCGGCCTGTGCCGCATTCTTTTATTTAATCCAAAGGTTTAGGAAATACGGCGCGCAGGCCGAAGTAAGCATGCCTGCCAATGCCATGGCCATACCAGCCATGGCTCCCTGCTGCTCCCCTTCCAAAAGGGCCATAGCCGTCCCTTGCCCGTGGGATACCGTCCCCAGCGCCAGGCCTCGCGCTACCGGATCGGTGATTCTCATCATTGTCAAAAGTCCCCGTCCAAATACCGAACCAAACGTTCCGGTGGCAACCACAAATGCCGCTGCTAACGCGGCATTTCCGCCTGAAAGCCGGGAAATTTCCACGGCGAACGGAATAGTCACCGATTTAGATGCAATCGAAATAATTACCTCTCTGGTTAAACCACCATAAATAGTAATGAATACGGCGGTAAGTACCGAAACCAGCGAACCGGCACCAATTCCAACAAAAATCGCCCAACCATATTTTTTTAGCAATAAACGGTTTTTATAAAGCGGTACAGCTAGCGCCACTGTAGCCGGGCCTAATAAATAGGTCATAATATCAGCACCCTGCGAATACGCTTGATAGGGAATATCTAAGACTAGCAAGGTAATTATGATAATAGCTGTACTAATAACCACTACATTAAGCCACGGACTTTTATACCGCATAAACAAATAACGCGCCCCTAAATAGGCCAGTATGGTAAGAATAATGGTAAATAAAATAACTAACATTGTTTATCCTCCCTATGAAAAAACTGCACAACATGTCCCACGATAAAATAAGGAATAATGGCTCCCAAGACAATAGCCACAAAAAGGACAACCCCATAATTGTAAAATACCGATCCCCAATTCATCAATCCTACAGCATAGGGAACAAAAAAGAATAACAGATGTTTAAGCAAAAAACCGGCACCCTCTTCAATGTACTCCAATTTGAGTATGCCACAAGACAAAAGAACAAATAACAATCCCATGCCAATTACATTGCCGGGTATGGCAATACCCGTCATACTCATAATCTTATTACCCAACCAGTAAATTACCCACAGCAGGACAATTTGCCCTACCATCTTTACTACTTTTAACATGCTTCTCCCCCTTAGCTAACCCACGAAATGGACGACATTTTCCCCGGGAATGAACAAAAAGTATGCCGTTAGATAACTTCCCATAAGTTACCTAGCGGCATACTGCAATCCGTCTATTTTTCCGCCGACCTAAACCGATATCTGTTCCGGCGATAAGGCCATAGCTGCCAGATTAGGCAACTCCGCCCCTATGTAAGGCTGCGTTTTCTGTTCCTGTTCTTGCCCGCTTCCAAGGATATCGTACACTGCGAGATACTTTTCTACTGACCGATTCCAGCTATAATCTGCCGCCATTCCATTTTTCATAAGCTTAAACCATACAGCCGTATCATTATAATACGTCAAGGCTCTTTCAATAGTATACAACATTTCATGCGCATTGTAATCATAAAAACACAAGCCGTTCCCATTGGGATTCTCCGAAGTATAAGGCTGAACGGTATCATTGAGCCCTCCTGTAGCCCTCACAATAGGAACTGTGCCATAACGCATCGCGATAAGCTGACTGATGCCACAAGGCTCAAAAAGTGACGGCATCAGGTATATGTCGGCCCCTGCATACACCTGGCGGGCAAAGGCTTCGTCAAAAAATATGTTGGCAGAAATTTTTTCAGGAAAGCGTTGCATCGCCCACCGGATCATATCCTCATAATACGCTTCCCCCGTCCCCAGAATGACGAGTTGGAGATTAAGCGCCATAACTTCCTCCAACACCCCGGCAATCAAATCTAAACCTTTAGCCGCAACAAGGCGTGAAGCCATGCCGATTAGAGGTATATTCCCATCAACCGGTAAATTCAGCCGCTCTTGCAGTTTAATTTTGTTTTCCCGCTTTTTCTCTAGCGAAGATATTCCGTAGGGTACCGGCAAACTATCGTCGTGCTCCGGATCATACATTGTGTAATCGATCCCGTTAACGATTCCGTATAAATTATTTTTACGGCTAGCTAACACACCATCCAACTGCTTGCCGCCTTCGTAGGTGGTAATTTCCTTTGCGTAGGTCTCGCTTACCGTAGTAACCGCGTCTGCAAAAGCAATGCCTGCTTTGAGAAAATTCGCACTCCCATAAAACTCGAACTTGTCACCGGTTAAATAGTAATCCTCACTTAACCCCAACAAATCCCCAACTACAAAGGGATCGAAATTTCCCTGATACTGCAAATTGTGAATGGTAAGCACTGTGCGCAGCTTTCCGTACTCTTCAATATGTCCATAATGTGCCTTTAGAAGTACTGGCAGCACCGCCGTCTGCCAGTCATGGCAATGAATGATGTCAGGTTTAAAATCAAGATGTGGAAGCACTTCCAATACAGCCCGGCAAAAAAAAGCGAATCGTTCAGCGTCATCATAATAACCATAGTATCCTGGACGCTTAAAATAATACTCGTTATCGATAAAATAGTACACCACACCCTGATACTCCATTCTTGCTAAACCGCAATGCTGCTTTCTCCACCCCACATAAGCGTGAGTGTCATATATATGTACGATTTTATCTCGCCACTCACTGGGTATATCCCCATACTTGGGTAAAATAACCCGTACATCCTCACCATGACGGATGAGCTCCTTCGGCAAAGATGCAACTACTTCACCCAACCCCCCGGTCTTAACGAACGGAAGTGCCTCAGTTGCAACAAACAACACTGATTTCAATATCGTCACCCTTTCAAACACAGTTATCCCGGCCTAACTTTCGCCGTAAGACTCTCCTAGTATTTCCAGGAAAGCGTTAACTTTACCAGACTTTTTATAGTCTTGCTTGTATATTATTCATTTTTCGCCTTTACGCTACGCCTATTCGGGCAAAACCTCTTTTCGCTAGTACCACCAAGCCAATAAAGCCAGACACTATAAAAGCCAAGACGCTTTAGTTCTGCTTTCCATTTGCAGAATGTAAAGTGCCTTGGCTTTTTTCCAATACTCTTCATTTTTACCGCTGCTATTAACAGTTGTTCCTCCTTACTTTCGCTAGCAAGTTGTCTCCCTATTGGGGAAACTCAATCGTTTCTTGCTGTTCGGAAGTGACCAAAGGTTTTGTTTTAGCTGCATACATGGTTTCATCAACCGAATACCGTATTGGCTCACTTACTTGTTTCACCGGTGAAGCTATATACGAAAGTTTCCCCAATCCCGCCGTTTGGCTGTTTACCCCTTCCGCTGAGTACACCACCGCCGCCACCGGCGCTGCCATAATCACCAATGTAGTTGTTATACTGGCAATACCGCTAAGCAAGCCATGTAATACTTTTCGCATCTTCTCTCCTCCTTTCGATAAAATATAAGCTCTTCATCTATTATGAAGGAGGATTTTTAATTTTTTATTAAAAACCGTGTTTTTTCTCCAGTAAATATTAGGCAAACTATCCTTTCTCCCCCGGAAGATATACAGTAAAAATTGTACCCTGACCCATTTCACTTTCTACAGCAATTTTACCTTTGTGCTTTTCCACAATCCATTTAGCTATCGCCAACCCCAGACCGGTTCCCCCATTTTTTCTGGAACGGGATTTATCCCCGCGAAAAAAACGATCAAAAATCCGTGGGATATGTTGCGGGAGAATTCCCGGTCCTGTATCGGCAACGCGAAGAAGAATATGGCGGTCAGCTCGATAGCACCTTACCTGTATCTCCCCTTGCGTCGGGGTGAAAGAAAACGCATTATCCAATAAAATTACCATAAGCTGATGAATACGGTCCTTATCCGCCATCACATACAGCTCAGGTTCCAAATTGACCGCAAGGCAAATTTCCTGCAGTTCTTCCCTTGGCCGAAAACTACTCACAACTGCTTCCGCAACTTTACTTATGTCGACTAAAGATAGATGCAACTCCGCCTTATTGGCATCAGCCCTAGCCAGAGTTAACAAGCTTGAAATCAAATTGGTCATGCGGGTAGACTCTTGAAGAATAGTCGTGAGCCGTTGCCTTTCCTCGCCAATGGATCTTTCCGGATGTCGTAACAAAAGTTCCGCATTACTATAAATTCCAGTAATAGGCGAACGTAATTCGTGCGATGCATCGGACACAAACTGCTGCTGCCGTTCCCAAG
This sequence comes from Bacillota bacterium, assembly GCA_017889725.1. Taxonomy (GTDB): domain Bacteria; phylum Bacillota; class Negativicutes; order Sporomusales; family CTSoil-080; genus CTSoil-081. The sequence continues at coordinate 16,445 of JAGGAE010000009.1, forward strand.
CCGCCTGAATGGGTATCATCGCCTTCTTTGCCAACAAGTAGCCGGCGATAAGGATAGCCAATGTGCTTACCAACCCGCCGGACAAAATCATCACCAGAAAGCTCTGCAATATTTCCACTTCCGGGTCGACTACACTGACGGCAAAAACACCGGTAACCACCCAGGTGGAATCTACATTGTATTTATTATCACTATACCTGTAAGGAACATTGGCGATACGAAATACATGTCCCTCATATTCGCGACTCTCTATGCTTCCGGCAGACACAGTGGCAGCGATTTCTTCCACATTGGCAATTTCGGCCGGAAAACGGTCGGGACTGACCATGCGTCCGTCGGAGCCTTGGAGCAAAATAAAAACGCGCGGGTTGAATTGATGCCTCCCAAGCGGAACAATATGCCCATGCACCAGGCGAACCGAACTGGCCTGAGATATCAATACGGAGTCAATTTGGCTGAACAAACGAAAGTGCAGATAACTGTAGAGAGTCGATGTAAAAATAATGAAAATCAACAAAAAAACCAAGGAGTTAAGCGCGGTCAGACGACGTCTTGTCGTAAGAAACATCGGCTATTTCTCCTTTAACATAAACCCGGTGCCCCGGATGGTATGAATCAGTTTATCAAGCCCCTCCTGACTCAACTTTTTCCGCAAATAATGAATATATACATCCACAATAGGAACCGTAGTCGCAGAGTCAAACCCCCAGACACGGTCAAAAATCTGTTCTCTCGTCACAACCTGTTCTTTATTTAATAGCAAGTATTCCAGCACCTCGTACTCCTTGGCGCTTAGCCCCAAAGGAGTATCCCCTACCAAGGCGTCCCGCTGCTTTGTGTCTAACTGAATACCGCCATACTGCAGTTGATCGATATCCGCCAGGTTTCCTTTACGCCTTAATAACGCCTTTATTCTCGCCAATAACTCCTGCATGGCGTACGGCTTGACTAAATAATCATCTGCCCCAAGATTAAGCCCGTTGACTCTGTCCTCCACACTGTCTAACGCTGTCAATAACAAAATCGGCAGAGAAAAGCCACCTGACCTCAGTTCCTTTATAATTGCTAACCCATCAATTCCCGGCAGCATAACATCCAATATTATAATGTCATGAATATTCTTTTGAGCAGCGAACAACCCATCGTCTCCGGAAGCCGCGGCCTCCACTTCAAAGCCTTCCTCGCTTAGCAACGCTTCCAGGGCTTCCCGTACAACATGATCATCCTCAATAATAAGCACGCGCATACTCTAACCCCCCAGCGTCGTTCTACAAACTAGTATGGTAAATTGCCCCACCATACATTCGGCGTTTTTTTTTTGCACCGTCTACTCTCTTACGGCTTTACTACGCCATACCATAATTTCCTTATCTTCCTTCAACCATGATGAAACCACTACTTACGCTACTGGAAAAACCTGCTGGTGAGGACTATGCAGGATAACCCGCTATGAAGGCTAATATAAATAGCGTATCTTGTTAACATAAAACAAAAAGGAAGGTGCTATTAATGATACAACGTTCGCTAACGGCCAAATTTTTGACCAGCGTCCTTGCCCTTTCTCTTTTCAGTTCCATCCTCGTCCCTGCGGCTTCCGCCAGTCCCGTATATTATTCCCCTTATACACAAGTACAGCAGCTTACCACCAATAGCGGCGGTCAAGCCACAATTACACTGCACATCCCTTACTACCGCTATACCAGACCCGTCTCGATTTTTTCTTCCCCGTCCCTCATTTATACCACTCCCAGCCAAACACCTGCCCCGACTGTGCCGACAACTCCTTCAACCTCAAATGCTGTCAGCTCCGGAACGGAAGTTCAGCAAGCTCTGGCGCTCTTAAACGCTGACCGGGCAGCCAGCGGCTTACCCGCCCTCCGCCTTAATACCCAGCTGTCTCAACTGGCAAATAGTTACGCGAAAGACATGATTGCCCGCAACTTCTTTGCCCACACCAATCCCGAAGGATTGTCCCCGTTTGACCGTATGCATCAGGCCGGCATCAGCTATATGTATGCCGGTGAAAATCTGGCGATAGACCGCACTGTTACCTCCGCTGAGGCTGCGTTTATGGGCAGTTCGGGACACCGCGCCAACATTTTAAACAGTCACTATACCGAAGTAGGTCTTGGGGTAGTGCATAGCGCGAGCGGCTCCGTCTATGTCGTTCAGGAGTTTATCGGTAGATAGCAACTTTTTCCAGTTAGGAGTCATACCATGCTAGTAAAAATTCTATCCAACATGATAGCCTTGTTATTCAGCAGGCGGTTTATGGCGTTGCTGACCCTTGTATCGAAAAACGGCGTACACAAGAAACTTGGCAAACTGCTAAAAGGGTTGTATTTCCGGCCAAGCGCATTCAAACTCCTTTTTCACTTTGCCAGACGCATAGCCATGAGCCCATGGGGCCGCCTGGTATATTGGCGGACAAAATAACCTAAAAGAAGAGGCTAAAAGCCAATGGGCTTTTAGCCTCTTCTTTTTCTTGTCGTACTAGTCATTTTCCGATTAGAAGTAACGAAGAATGGTTTTTATTGCCCTTTCATTACTAACAACAGCCATATGATTAACCGAAGGGATAATGTCCACCTTCACATTTTCTGCCACGGGTTTTATTTCAGGAGCATACTTATCCGCATATACGATCTCATCCTCATCGCCAACAATAATAACCACAGGAATAGGTTCATTTTTAAAATCTTTTAAATAGTCATCACTCGCTTTGTAATCCTTCCAAAGTCGATACGAATAATCCTGAGTTAACCCTGCTATCTCTTTCGGGATTGCAAAGCTCACAACAGCCAAATTGTCCAAGCAGTGTATGTTAAACCGGTTCAGCACCGTAATTCCCATCATTCTTACTATGGATGGGTTGGCCCAGCCTCCGCTTCCCGGTCGGACGGTCGGAGAATCATAATTAAGATAGGGTGCCAATAATATGCATTGATTAAAGCATGTTCCAAGGGGACCGCCCACCATCTTAAGGGCGAAACCTCCACCAGACGAATGCCCGACTAACGTAATTTCTGCTTGCGGATGATTATTCCGGATAATGCTCACTACATCGGCAAAATCCTCTTGCAGTTGACCTTCGTGACGTATATCGCCGCGAATCCCGGATTCCCCGTGACCGCGTACATCCAGCGCGTATGCTGTAATGTTATTTGCCTTTAAAGCATTTCCCAGTGCATGCATAGCAGTACTGCTACCTGAAGATCCATGAAGAAGGATGGCTACTTTATCTGAGTTTCCCGAATATAACCGGTAGGCTAATCGGGTTCCATCCCGCGCGGTAAAGTACGAAACAGGTGGTAAATCACTATAATCTATCTTTTTTACCTGTTCATGAATGGATTGCATAACTGGTGGAGACTTCGGCTTAGAAACAAGAATACACCCCAGGAATAGCAAAAGTAACACGATAATTATACTACCCGCCACTTTAAAAGCACCCCTTATTCTCAAAGACTCCCCTCCTCGAAGCGACTCTGGTGGAAAAAAAACATTACTTATTCCCGGCGCAGTAAAACCCGCACCGCCAGACCATCCTTCAGTTTATAGCTTTTCTCTAAGCCTATCACCTGCGGGTTATAGACTGTAACTTGGGCCGTAGGCGTTTTCGTATCCAGACGAATATGACAAGCCGCATTTCCACTATTAAAACAGTCAATGTCTTCTTCCATTGTTTCCGGTAACGCCGCTAAAGGCTGCCAATCTATTTGAACGAAGCCTTCCTGAGTCTGACCAAACAGCGCGTCAAAGACTGGCCGGTGAATCAAGGTACGATACCCGCCATGATCAATAACTTTTACTACTTCGCCGCCGGTATACCAGGGAGAAACCTTGATCCCTGTAGTATTAGCCAGTTTTGCGGCAAAAAAATTTCCGCCCATCAGCGTAGCCAGTGCTACGACAATCATAAATAGCGCTACAGTATAGCTCAACATCCTTCGTACCAAACACATAGACTTTCCTCCCTTCTAAAACATACTGCCGGTGATAATGAGTTTGAGTATACGCAGCAGCGCCCCGTATATAAGCCCGCCTCCAACGGCGGTAGCAAAGATAAACGCCGGGTACAAAAATAACATTTTAGCCGTCTGAGTCGTCATACTTACAGGTATTCCTTTCAGCCGGAACTGTATCGCCTGCCTCGGGCAACGATCCACGCACTGTCCGCATTTGGTGCAGGAAAGCAATGGTTTTCCTTGCTTAACACTGTCGGTATCCAGTGAAAAAGTGGGGCAGGTATTGATACATTGCTTGCAATCCACACATTTTTCCCGGTCAATGCCAATGGTAAAAATATTAATCTTATTCGTCAGCGACTGAAACGCGGCAAAGGGACAAAACAATCCGCATTGCGTCCGACGTCCCGTCAGTACCGGCAACACAACCACCAAACTGATGAACAAGGTTACAAATAGCACGGTCTGGACCAGCACTTTAAAAGACGTAACAGCCGCAAACTCAGTAACTGTTTTAAAGGGACATAGCCACTCACAGTAGACTGGGGAAAAGGTTAGCGCCGAGGTCAACACAATCACCAAAAGCACCGCCCATGGCAAATAGCGCCATTTCTCATTAATATTTTTAATCACCGGTTTACGGCACAACCGGGAAAAACCTTCATCCAGTCCGCCATAAAAGCAGACCCAGCTGCACCAGCCGCGCCCCAGCGCGACCGACGCGCCAAACCAAAGTACCAGCATACCGGCAATACTGGCAAAGCGGTTTATAATTGTACCCGGAAAAATAATGGTCTTAGTAAAAACGGCAGGAATAATAACCGCAGGTATAACCAAATGACAAAAAGGAGCACCCCCCGCCAGAATATCCTCCTCCTTGAGAATCATGCTGCCCCTAACTTCCAGCAAATTGGCACCGAAGGCAATAATAAACGCCACAGCGACCGTAATGAACAATACGGACCGGTAACGATGCACCTTTCCGGTATACACCATCAGAAAAAACAAACCATTGATAAATACATAGGTTAGTATAAACGCCGCTTGTTTTATTGGTTCTACCGGAAGTTTCCCTTGAGATAAAAGCAACGCTGTTAAAAGTAGCATCGGCAGACAAGCAAAAAGTATTTTGGGAAAAGATAGCGCCCGCTCTTTTCCCGGACATGTATTTACTCCGCTTAGTTTCATAAAAATAATTCTCCTCCTACCATAATAAGGCCGGTATACAAATAATACACAGCCATAACCACCGCAGCTAACTTTCCTACTACCCGAAACGCAGGTCTATTATTAACAGTACCTACTAAAGGAACCGGAAGAAAATATAAAGACGTACCTAAAAAGAATTCAAAAAAGAATAGCATACTTTGACTTAACTGATTAAACTCACTCGCATTGGTTAGCGCCAATAAAAACGGCGGACATAAATTGAGCCCGGTAAGTACTCCCAAGCTCAAAGCTATCGCCTGTGGTCGCTTGCCAATAAGGCGGGCCGACAGACCCCCTATCGACCTCCCGGCACAAGAAGTATGGGTATTAATCAAACCATACCACGCCATGGTCACTGCCAAAACTAGATACACCACACCGATAAAGCCGTCTTTCAAAGCTATCTGGCTGACAATCATCCGGTTAAGCCCCCAGGCGACTATCCCAAACATTAGATAACCTAATAAACGGCCGCCAAGAAAACTCGCGCAAAGAAGGCTCGTCGAACGGATACCTTTTCCTTCTCCCAGCAAATACGGCACAAGCGCCGGCGCACAATACGCCAGACATACCGCCCCAGTTGACAAGCCAAGAAAAAAACCTTGCACCTTCCCACCCCTTTCTTATCTGTTTTCAAATTCATTATACGCCCCCAAAATCACAGGTTACTACCAACTATTGATAACAGGGTGTTTTTCCCCTTTAAGATGCAATTTGAGTTACCTGCCGTACAAAAACAGGCATAGTCTCCCCTCGTGTATAAACTTCATGAAGACAAAATAACCTCAGGAACCGGAGAAATTCCGTAATCCCTGAGGTTTAATAGTTTTCAGAATGTATATATATTGGACGTTGTTTTAACGTCTGTTTGCTGTTCTCCATAGTAGGAATTATCTATAGCAAACACTTTCAATAAGCAAATCAATATAAGCATTTCTCATTTTTTTCTCATTTAAATCGATGCCAAACATTTCTACTCCGCGATTTCCCAATAACACCGGAAACGACAAGCAACTTAATAACTGTATAGCTCTCATCGACAAAGTGACATCATTATCATCGGGGCGAATTTGCTGAATCGTGGCTTTTATTAGCTCTATTCCTTCCGTCTTTAAATATTCCTGGTAGTTATTTCTGGTGGAATCTTTTTCATAAATACTTTGATAAATTAAATTTTTTATTTGGTCAGGATACTTAGCCAAACTTTTAGCATATCTATCAATGAAATTTTTTAATCGCAATTCGGAAGTTTCGTTATTCTTCTTTAAGCATGTAAAAATGTCTTTCGCTTGCACCATTAAGTATTCAAGAGCTTCATTGATGACATTATCTTTAGAACCAAAATGATAGTTAATTGCCGCGACATTTACATCGGCAACAGTAGCTATTTTCCGAATTGTAACGTTTTGAAATCCTTCATTAGAGATAATACTCAAGGTGGCTTCTAAAATTTTACCTTTTGTCGTTAGATTACCTTTAGTTTCTTCCATCGATAATTTGCTCCTGTATAAAATGTAGTTTTAAACATTGATTGATTCGTATTTTAAGATGGAAAGCAAGTTTTGTCAAATTAATTTTATATTTTTATTTTTGTTGACGCAGAAGAAGCGTTTAATGTATAATTTAATCATAATTTAAAACAGTGTTTAAAATTATGATTAAATTAGAAGGGAGAAAAATTTTATGGAAATTAAGTTAACTGACTGGCTTCAAGCAGTTCATCATGAAGTTGAAATGCGTCGTTGGCGTGATCAATCCGGCGGCAAAATAAAACACTTTACCGTTACCCAAGAGTTTGACATCACTCCGGCAATTATTGGATGGTACATGATGAACCGCGATAGCGAAAGTTATCGGATGTGGCATCCTGCGCATATTGAGTTTCAATGGGAAAAGAAAATTGCAGGAGTTGGTGCAACATGGGTTTGCTGGGAAAAAATCAACGGACAGATGGCCGCTTACCGCATGCGCTCGGTACCAGTTGAATTATCTCCGATCCAGCCAAAAAACAAAACATGTTCTAGTCTAAACATTATTATGGATACGGAGGAATCCCCTTTAATCTATATTCTCAATGAAACTGAGTCCATTGAAAATGGCACCCGTATCACCCTTACATTTATCTTTCCCGAAGCCACGCCGGATGAATATGTAGAAGCACACCGCCAACATTTTTCCGAAGAATTTCCAAACATGATTTACAAAGCTGTCCCTTTTTTAATTCAAAGAACATTTGGGTATATACCGGATACCGAAACAATTATTAAGTCGAAACTGATTGTACCTGCTAATAATTAATATAAAATTTATAAAATGGAGGGATTTAAATGTCACACGAATATATTTTATGGATTGCCACTTTGGCATATGGTTTACACATTGTTGAAGAAATGCTGTTTGGTTGGAGAGCTTGGGCAAGAAGTTTTCTAAAAATACCCGCAGAATGGAATGAGTTTTATGTTTTTAACGCTGTGGTAATCTTATACGGATGCGTTTCGGCCATCGTCGGTTGGAAATGCCCAGCACTTGCGCTTTCCTATCCTGCATTTATGATAATAAACCTCGTCTTCTTCCATATTATCCCAACACTAAAAAGCGGAAAATTTTCACCAGGATTAATTACGGCTATAGTACTTTTTGCCCCAATTGCGACTTGGGCATACTATGGCGCTAGCGTTGATAACATTATTTCCAACCAATCCATTGCAATTTCAACTTTAATAGGCATTCTTTTTATGGCATATCCGATTATATTACAGAAACTTAAAACAAAGCCTTTTTTTCAACAGCCAGCCAGAGATAAATAATTCCATAGCATTCTCGGATAAAAATAACACCCTACCATCGGTAAGGTGCTATTTTTATTCTTCCCATTTCCTTCACGCCTAACTATGTCCGCTTCTGACTGATCCGAGCTTGTTTTTTCTTTAAGCCAGTATTAAGCTTTACGGAATATCTGATGTTCCAATAACCGAGCAAAAGACCAAAAGCCTCTACAATCACAAGATACAGTAAAAAATGAGTCCTAGTTGTAGGATATATACGGCTTAGCAAAACTGCCGCAACAAACAGTATGAGGAAGATCACCCCTAAGTACCT
>JAGGAE010000065.1 GCA_017889725.1 Bacillota bacterium
TGCTTTAACGGTTTGCGCCTTAAATACTTCCTGCAGCGATACTTCAACCCCAAAGGTTTTATGGATTTTAGCGGCAAGAGTTATCGCCTTTAACGATTGTCCGCCGAGTTCAAAGAAGTTGTCTTCGATTCCAATCCTCTCAACACCTAAAACCTCCTGCCAAATCCGCACTAGCTTTTCTTCCGTTTCATTACTTGGCGCTACATATTCCGCGGCTAGGCTCGTTCTTCCCTCCGGCTCAGGCAGCGCCTTCCGGTCAATCTTCCCATTCGGCGTAAGCGGCAGCTTCCCAAGCTGAACAAAACTTGCCGGTACCATATAATCTGGCAGCGGCTTTCTTAAATGCTCTCTAAGCTGCGTAAAATCAAGCGCTTCTTCGGCTGCTATATACGCACAGAGATACTTCTGACCGGCTAGATCATCCTTTGCAATCACGCATGCTTCTTTTATAGCCGGATACTTCAGGAGTTCGGCTTCGATCTCACCCAGCTCAATTCGGAACCCCCTGATTTTTACCTGGTGATCCATCCGGCCTAAGAACTCAATATTTCCATCCGGTAGCCATTTGGCAAGATCGCCCGTCCTATACATTCTTTCTCCCGGCGCGAAGGGATTGGCGACAAACTTCTCGGCCGTCAGTTCCGGTCTGTTCAAATACCCCCTAGCTAAGCCCTCTCCGGCTATGCACAGTTCCCCCGACACACCGACAGGCTGCAAGTTATTGTTTTTGTCCAAAATATAAATTCTTGTGTTATCCACCGGCTGCCCTATCGAAGGAAGGGCTTCACCAGGCTCATCCGGGCTGACAGTCCCCCAAGTGGCAACAACCGTACTTTCAGTTGGACCATAGTGGTTAACCAGCGTAAACGGAAGATTCTTAGGTCGGCAATGCAATTTATCCCCGCCGGTTAATAGCGCCCGAAGCGCCATTTCCTGCGGCCACTCTTCGCTCATGAGCGCTTCGGCCATTGGCGTCGGCATGAAGCTTATAGTAATCGCATTGTCTCTAAGCCATTTTATTAACCCGGCGGTAAAAGCTCTGGTTCTATTATCAGGAATGTATAATCCGGCGCCTGAAGTCAAATACGGCCATATTTCCCACACCGCAGCGTCAAAAGCCTGACCCGCCAGCAGCGTGGCCCGGTCTTCGGCATTAACGTTGTATACGCGTTGGTGCCAGGTTACCAGGTTAACCAGACTGGTATGCTCAATTTCAACCCCTTTCGGTTTACCTGTCGATCCCGATGTATAAATCACATAGGCTAAATCTCGCGGATTATGCTCTAAAAACAGGTTGGATTCGTCCCCTGCGTATAGACCGGGATCATCTAAACAGATGATTTCACCGGGAAAAACAGCTTTATCGGCTAAGTGCCACTGTGTTAATATGATTCTGCTATGGCTGTCGCTCAACATATAGCTGATTCGATCCTCCGGATATTCCGGATCAATCGGCAGATAAGTTCCTCCGGCCTTCAAAATACCCAAAATCCCAGTAATCAATTCCGGTGACCGCTCGGCCAAAATCCCCACAACACCAGGCGACGCTACACCCTTATTTCTTAGCACTCGCGCCAGTTGGTTGGCTTTAGCATCAAGCTCTTTATACGTAAGCTGCCGCTCTCCCAATACCACAGCAATCCGGTCCGGATTTTTCACTACTTGCTCTTCAAAAAGCTCCTGTACCGTCTTATCTTTGGGATAGGCCGTTTTTGTATTGTTAAAAGTAATAAGGATTTGGCTCTTTTCCACTTCGGACATTAGCCCGATATCTCCCAGCTTGATCCCTGGCTGTTCTACAATGCCGGTTAATACATTAGTAAAATGCCTGCCTAATCTTTCCGCCGTTTCCTGTTTAAAAAGTTTAGTGTCATACTCCAGCGTAAACTCCAGACGGTTGTTCCTTTCCACCGCCTCTAACGTTAAATCAAATTTCGCAACCTTGCTGTCTAACTCATAGCTGGAAAATTTCAAGCCTTTAAATTCCATCGCTATGGTATCCGTATTTTGTAACACAAACATGGTGTCAAACAGTGGATTCCTGCTCAAATTCCTCGGTATATCCAGTCTATCCACCAGTTCTTCAAACTGATAATCCTGGTGCTCATAGGCTGACAGCGCATTTTCTTTAACCTCCTGTAAAAACTCCCGAAAACTTTTATCCTTTTCCGGATAGTTTCGCATGGCCAATGTATTAACAAACATCCCGATAATACCTTCTAAATCCGCATGCGCTCTACCGGCAATCGGCGACCCGACAACAATATCTTCCTGACCGCTATATTTAGCCAGCATAACATTATACGCCGCCAGCAGCACCATATACAGTGTCGCGCCGGTTTGTCCCGCCAGTTTATTTAACGCCGCCGTTACCTCTTCCCCTACTGTGAAGCTCAGACGATTTCCGTTAAAACTTCTAACCACCGGCCGGGGATAGTCACTCGGCAGATTTAGTACGGGAATCTCACCGCTAAATGTTTTTAACCAATATTCTTCTTGTTTCTTAAAAGCCTCCGTTTTAAACACACTATTCTGCCAAGCAGAGAAATCCTTGTATTGAATCCTGACTTCAGGTAATTCCTGACCTTCGTATATTCTGGCAAGTTCCTTGGCTAAAATCCTCATGGATACACCATCAGATATTATATGATGCATATCAAATAATACCATATGCTCCGTTTCAGCTACTTCGACCAGCCCCACTCTAAGAAGCGGTGCTTTTCCTAAATCAAAGGGACGCACAAAGGCGTTAACGATGTCCGTTATATCCTCTTCTGCCCCTTGAATTAAGTCCATAGCAAAGTCAGGCTGATCGTGGATTTTTTGAACAGGCTCACCCTCGATAACCTCAAAGGAGGTCCGCAGCGTTTCATGCCGTTTAATAAGTTCTCTCCATGCATTTTCAAACCGTTGTTTTTCTAAGGCCCCCTCTACTTTAAGTACGGCCGGCATGTTATATGCGGTATCACTTGCCTTGAATTGATCCAAAATAAACATTCTCTTTTGCGCCGACGATACCGGATAATATTCCGCCTTTACGATTGGTTCGATCTCGGCATAATCCGTTATTACCGTGTCTTCTATTATTTTTACTAGTTCTTTTATCGTTTGGGCCTTAAAAACCCCCTGTAATGGTACTTCAGCACCAAAGGCTTTATGGATTTTAGCAACAAGATTTATCGCTTTTAATGAATGACCGCCAAGTTCAAAAAAGTTATCCTCAATTCCGACCTTTTCAACACCTAAAACATCCTGCCAAATCTGCGTCAGTTTTTCCTCCGCTTCATTTCGCGGCGCTATATACTCCACTCCTGTATTGATTCTTCCCTCCGGCTTGGGCAGCACTTTCCTGTCAATCTTACCATTCAAGGTAAGTGGCAGCTTCTCAAGCTGAACGAAGTAGGACGGTATCATATATTCCGGCAATGCTTTGCTTAAATGTTGCCGTAGTTCTTTTGCTTTCAGCGCTTCTTCTGCTACGAAATAAGCACAGAGATACTTATTGCCGCTTGTCTCTTCTCTTGCAATAACAATAGTTTCTTTTACTTTCTCGTGCTCCAAAAGCTTCGCTTCAATTTCACCGAGTTCGATTCTAAAACCTCGAATCTTTACTTGATGGTCTTCCCGTCCAAAGAACTCTAGAGTTCCATCCGATAATTGTCGTCCCAAGTCCCCGGTCCGGTACATCCTCTCGCCTTTTATAAACGGATTTTCAACAAACTTCTCGGCTGTCAGTTCCGGATTATTTAGATATCCCCTGCCAACGCCCTTACCACCAATATAGACCTCACCCACAGCGTTAATCGGAAGAACCCCCAAAGATTTTCCCAAAATATAGATTTTAACATTCGGAAGACGCTGTCCGATAGGTACAATATTTCCGGCATAAGTTTCTCCGTAGCCAACTTTATAGATGGTTGCCACATCACAACACTCGGTGGGTCCGTAAACATTAGTAACATGAATTCTGCTGTTCTTGAAATTATTGCGGAATTCTTCCACCAAAGCAGCAGGCAGCGCTTCCCCGCCTATCAAAAACTCTTTTACGTTTAAACTTTCCTCCTTTCGGAAAATAGAATTTAACACTCTAATATGGGCTGGTGTCCCATCAGAGATATCTATTTTATTCTTTTGGTAAAAATCCAATAAACCGCTTCGATCAAAACGGACTTCCTCCGGCACGATGCATAAATTATGCCCGCCTAAAAGAGCTGGAAATATCTGCTTAACGGAAGCATCAAATACATACGGGGATAATAATGCTACATTCAGACCCGAAGAACCATAATTGCAATATATGCGCTCCTGTAAACTATAAACCAGATTTACCACATTACGGTTTTCAATCATTACTCCTTTGGGTTGTCCGGTGGTTCCCGATGTATAGATTACATAGGCCAAATCTGCCGGCTGGTCCAGAGGATCGAGGTTTGAACCTTTCTCACACCTGATACTTGAATCGGCAAAATCAATCACATCTATATTTGTAGGTGCTTTTTGAATACTGTCGCTTTGAGTAAGCAGGATCTCAGCTTGACTATTTTCGAGCATATAAGCTATTCTTTCTTGCCCATACTCAGGATCAATCGGCAAATAAGCCCCGCCGGCTTTCAATATCCCCATGATTCCTACGATCATTTCCAACGAGCGCTTTGCCATTATGCCAACAATACAGTTTGGTTGTACACCTTTATTCCTTAGCACTCTTGCAATTTGGTTGGCTCTATAGTTTAATTTCCGGTAAGTTAGCTGCTGCTTATTAAAAGTCACAGCAATACTATCCGGGTTCCTTTTTACCTGCAAGGCGAATAATTCTTGGATTGTCGTATCGGGATAGTCAACTTCCGTATTATTTAATCCAATCAATATCCGGTTTCTTTCGATTTCGGTCAGTAATGCGATTTCCTTCAATTTGGCTTCAGGTTGTTCTACGATGCTCATTAACGCGTTAACAAAATGCTGCCCAAACCGTTCAACCGTCTCTTTCTTAAAAAGCTTGCTATAGTACTCCCATGTAAAGTGTAACCGGTTATTTTTTTCGATGGCCCGTAAAGTCAGATCAAATTTTGCTGTATTATTGTCCAGTTCATACGCTGAGAACTTTAGGTCACCTATTTCCAGTACACCTATATCCATATTCTGCAGGGTAAATAGTGTACTAAACAACGGATTCCTACTTAAGTCCCTGGGTATGTCCAGTTTGTCCACCAGTTCTTCGAACTGGTAATCCTGATGTTCATAGGCCGAAAGAGCATTTTCTTTGACCTCCTGCAAAAACTCGGTAAACTGTTTATCTCCTGACGGATAGTTCCGCATTGCCAAGGTATTGACAAACATACCAACTACCTTCTCCAAATCGGCATGCGGCCTACCGGCAATAGGCGACCCGACAATAATGTCTTCCTGACCGCTGTACTTGGACAACAGGGTAGTATACGCCGCCAACAGCACCATATACATGGTGGTGCCTGTTTGCCCCGCCAGTTTGTTGAGTTTGTCCGTCAATTCTTCGCTTAGCGTAAATTCTAACTCGTCGCCCTCAAAGCTTCGAACCGACGGCCTTGAGTAATCACTCGGCAAACTTAATACCGGCAATTCTCCGGCAAAAGTCCGCAGCCAGTATTCCTCCTGCTGCTTAAAACGCTCTGTTGTCAGCAATTTATTTTGCCAAGCCGAAAAATCTTTGTACTGAATCCTTAGTTTCTCCAGTTCCTGCCCTTCATACAGCCTTGTCAATTCTTTGACTAAGATCTCCATGGATACACCGTCGGATATAATATGATGCATATCAAAGAGCACCACATACTGATCTTCGGCTATTTCAACCAGCTTAACCCGAAACAGAGGCGCTTTACTTAGATCAAAGGAACGCACAAAGCTTTGGAAAAGACTAGGTACATCTTCTTCCGTCCCTTGGAGTTGGCCGATGTTAAATTCGACTGTCTCGTGAACTCTTTGTACAGGTTCCCCGTTAATGAATTCAAAAGAAGTTCTTAACGCTTCGTGGCGCTGGATTAGTTTTCCCCATGCAGTTTCGAACCGCACCTTATCTAAAGAGCCCTCTACCTTAAACGCCGCAGGCATATTGTAGGCAGTATCGCCAGTTTCGAACTGATTCAGGATAAACATCCGTTTTTGCGCCGATGATACCGGATAGTATTCCGCTTCAGCTACCGGTTCTATAGCTATATAATCCGTTTCCTGTAAGCTATCAATGATTCTGCTAAGTGCTTTAACGGTTTGCGCCTTAAATACTTCCTGCAGCGATACTTCAAC
>JAGGAE010000066.1 GCA_017889725.1 Bacillota bacterium
GCCCACCGATTGTAACCAAAAAGAGCGTACCGCTGTAGGATACCCGTTTATCATAGCTCCCCGCTGTACAAAGAGCGGTAACCCATTGCGCCACAAACCAATATCTGTTGTTGTTCCACCAATATCGAGAGACACAGCTTCCCCTTCCGGCGCGTCCAAAGCCATGATTCCCAATACACTTGCCGCCGGGCCGGTAAACACCGTTTCTACGGGATATTTTCGTGCCGCCTCCAGCGGCAGCGTTCCGCCATCAGCTTTTAGTACATACACCGGTGCCGTAATTCCCCGAACCGCAAGTGCCTGCCGGACCGATTCGGCAAACCGACCAAAATGCCGCCATACGGCAGAATTGTAGTAGGCGGAATTGGCACGCCGCCAAAAATTAAGCGCGCCGGATACCTCAGCGCCCAGCGTTAGAAAAACCGGACGGGCGCACTGCCTTACCCTGGCAGCAACCGCCTGTTCCGGGATAGGATTGCGCACCGAAAATTTCCCAACCACCGCGAACACATCGGTATGGGTTATTCTACGGCATGCGTCTTCCACTTGCTCCTTGACCGGGGCGACTACTTCTCTTCCCCGGTGATCCACATACCCGTCTAACAGATAGGGAGTCTCCGGCACGAGAGGAGAAATATCCATTCCCGGTCCTGCCATAAGTAGCAAGCCGACTTTGTCGGTTTTCCCCTCAACTACCGCGTTAGTAACGATGGTGGTCGAAAGCGATACCCGCTTTATGTTATGACATTCCACCCCATTCAACACCTTATCCAAAGCTGTCAACATGCCTTGGATAAGATCTCCATGGGTGGTAGCTGCCTTAGCCTGAGCCAGAATGCTAGTTCCGCTGATTAAAACAGCATCTGTGAACGTTCCTCCGACATCAATGCCTAACAACATATTATTCCCACCTTTCTCCACGCAGCGAAACCAGTTTTAGCTTTAGACTGCCCGCCCAATAAAATCCCCATTAAACACCAAAGAGGATAGTCTCATAGTAGTCTACCCTCTCTAGTCGGCTGCTAAGCAGTTGCTTTTGCTGCAACTTTAGCATAATTTTTTATAATAACTATCGGTGTGCGTTGACTAGCGTTACCAAAAGGATTATCAATCAAAATCTGTGCCAGTTTTTCCGGCTGCAATTCACTCGATACACCCAATACCGCCGCCCGTTTTAGATCGTTGACATCCGCCACTGCCGCTCCATAACAGCCTAGCCGCTGTTTGATCGCCTCTGCAACGCCGTTCGGATCATGCGGTCCATAAACAATACTTTTGTCAAATGGCGGCATAGTACCTGTTACATCATCTATGAGTGCCGCCTGTTCACCGGCCAGCTCATAAAATACGCCATTACGCCCAACCACTTTTGCCAGTAGCCCCACTACCATGGCAAAGGCCATACGCCATTCCCCTTCGACGTTCATAGCAGCCTGCATACCATAAACACTGGACAAACTGCCTTTCTGCGGTACAAACCGACACATAACCTTTGCCAAAAAACCAGGCTTTAATTCTTCTGGGCTGGTCAACCTTCCCTGGGTTATCGCCACTACACTTTCCGCTACTGATACAACGTCGTCCGGGCCAATCTTATCCTTGGCATACTTTTCAATCGTATCAACAATATCATCCTTTGACGTGAGAATCCTCGTCTTTACCGGTATAAGTTCCAGTTCCATCACTTTGTCCTCCTATGCGTTCGCAGTACCGACTTCAAGCGCCTGAATAAGCTCAGTTGCTGTCACCGTCATCCGTTCTTTCGTAATATACCACTCACTTCGAGCCACGATCTGATATACAATATCCAAGGTAAAATCCACCATATCGGCCATAGAAGTCCGAATATCCCCATTTTTAGCAATAAATTTAAGCGTAATCTCAACAGTATCACCAGTAGTTTTCGGCACAATCAAAGCTTCAAAGTAGCCGTCGCGACGCGGGCTTTTTACCAAGGCTATCCAGGACACTAATTCCGTCGCATCAAATTGTTCCTGAGGCAACAAATGGCGGGGGTAACAATCCATAATTGTGCCGTCCTGAGGGCCTTTATTAACAAACGGAACTTGACAGGAAAACACCGCCTGTTCCTTAGTAACTTCCGTTAATGTAAAGGCTGTCCGATTATCAACCAAAAACTTAACTTCCGCATCTCCCTGTTGAGCTATGAATAACCATACCCCAAGGATCACTATAACAATAACCACCAAAATACCTAGTAACCATTCCACCCAAAACCGCCTCCATCTCTTAACTCGAATACGTCACTGAAAAGCCGATTCTGACCGCCCCTTTGCCGGAAGCGGCGGCAAGACAATTTTTTTTGAGCGCATCAACCGCATCCCGCGCAGTCTCTCCCGCCGGGTTGATAAGTGTTACCCCTGGCCCCATAACCTTTAGTATTGCATTGCTAATTAAAGGGTAATGAGTGCATCCCAGTATAAGCGCGTCCACTCCAGCTTGGCTCAGCGGCGTTACATATTCCCGAACCGCCTCTTCCAATTCCGATCCGCATAATAACCCTTGTTCAATTAGTGGGACGAACTTGGGACAAGCCACAGGGTAAAAATCGACTGTTTCATCCAGTGCCTTCATGCTATTTTCATGCTTACCACTAGCAATGGCTGCCTGTGTGGCAACAACCCCAATTTTATTGTTTCGTGAAGCCGCAAGCGCCGACCGAGCTCCCGTATTCATCCCCACCAGTTGAAATGGATATTTGTGCCGTGCTTCCTCTAGCCCTAATGCTGTCATAGTATTGCACGCACATACTGCCATTTTTACTTTTTGCTGGCTAAAAAAATGTAAAATTTCGTGCATAAATTCACGAATCTCTTCCGGCGGCCTTGATCCATACGGCGCCCTGGCTGTATCGCCAAAATATATTATCTTTTCACGTGGCATTAATGCAGCCAATTCCTTAACTACAGTCAACCCGCCAACACCTGAATCAAAAACACCAATTGCCGCATTATTCATGGCGCACCCCCTTTGATATTCTTCTCTTAGCGCCATTTATTCTATGCCTGTAGTATATAACTAGCATAGCTTACCACTGCCGCCTCTATCATATTACTTCCCCTTACAGGATGGTAGTTATTCGTCAACAGCTTTCTTTATCTTTCTGAAATACAGCTTGCAAACGATCAAAATACGTGTCCGGCAAGCGTAGTACTTTACCATTTGCATCGGCAAACGCATTCTTAGTGCTTCCGGTAGCCAATAAAACTCCATCTTCTCGTATCACCTTATACGTAAACACCATTTTGACCTTACTTAGCTCTGACAAAGTCGTTTCAATAATTATGTTATCATCAAACTTAGCCGAAGAACGATACTGACAGCTTACATCCACTATGGGAAACAGAATCCCTTCCGCCATTAGATCCAGTAACAACACATTGGCCTGACGCATATAGGCCACCCGGCCCATTTCGAACCACCGAAAATAATTTGAGTGGTGAACAACTCCCATCATATCGGTTTCCACAAACCGTACCCGGTCTTTCACCGACACCATATTGCTTCCCTTCTTCCTCTAAATATCTACAAACTTCAGACAACGACATGTAGCCAAATCAGTAAAACTCAAAATAAAAAGACCAGGCTTCCGCCAAGTCCGAATAGCAACCCGAAGCCTACATTGCTGGAAACTTTTTTGCCGACTATCAAGCCACCACTAAACCATTTATTATTGTACTTTTAATTTCCATTTTTGTAAAGCTTCCGACCGTTGATTACACGCAAAGCTATCCCTTTCCCAAACGGGTTAGAGATAGCTTTTTCTTTTCCTAACAAATTTATGTAATCGACCGGCACACCACGGAAAGGTTGGGAAAACCGCGCCGTGCCGATCGTTAGTTTCTGCTTTAATTATACAAACGTATTGTAACAATTATGTTGCAAATTTGTTACTAAACCGTAACAAAAAAAAGAAGTCCTTCAGAGTAAAGACTTCTTCTATAGATCACTCTTATTTTTCATCCTATTGCTCGGCTACATCCTGCATCTTAGAGCGTAATATCCAATATAAAACACCCAACACAATCAAACTTATCAAATACAAGCTGCCATCCGCCAGCGAAGCTCCTTCCGAGCTTATCACCAACAACTTGCGCACAAAAGCCGCCACCGCAACTTCGACAAAAATAGTTACTTGAATTCTTTCCCCATTTAAACTGCGCACCTCTGAATGCAATAATTCTGACAGCGTCCATAAAACCAAAAGCGAACCTAATGCATGAATAGTAGCCGTTCCTAACTTACCTTCGGTAAACGCCCCGAACACATCTCCCGCAAACACTACCAGCGTCATTAATACGGTAATTACCAACGCTAAACTAAAAAATACATGAAGCAGCCAATTAAACTTCTGCAAAAATAAGACGAATATAAATTCTGAGCGGGTTTGACATTCGTTTCTCAACAACTCCGTCTTAACATTCCACTTTGTATCTGCCATGCTGTGCTCCTTTCCGATAAGAACTACTTCTTTATCTCCCATCACGATTTTTCTATTTGTTAAATATACTATCAATTTCCAGCATTCATGTCAATATTTATTACTTCATGATAATCATTATTTTTTAAATGCAATAAAAAACCCCGGCCTGTAGCCGGAGTACGTATAGCGCGTACTGTTAAAATGGCAACCCCATAAACCGCATGGCCGCAGTAACCGAACTCCACCAGTTGGCGGCAAAATCAACAAGGGTAGTGGAAGCACCCGCCACTTCGAGGATTTCTTTTACCTGAGAAAAAAGCCCGTTTGTTTTAGCCTGATTGCTAGCGCCACCGCTAACTTCCTGAATAACCTGACGAACAATAGCCGTAATCTTT
The DNA here is from genome assembly GCA_017889725.1 of Bacillota bacterium. Classification (GTDB taxonomy): domain Bacteria; phylum Bacillota; class Negativicutes; order Sporomusales; family CTSoil-080; genus CTSoil-081. Next base: position 4,840 of record JAGGAE010000066.1, read on the forward strand.
ACTTTCTGGCCTTCCGTTAGCTCACCTTCCAGGATTCCCTGTAGGAACGCCTCTGTTTCAAGTTTAAGATAAGGGAGAATCAATTGATTTGTGGTCCAACTCTTTTCCCCAACGTCAACGTTCAAGGTCTGAATGGGTCCCGTATTTATAATAAAAGTGCTTACAGGATATAGTTTAGCCAACTTTCCCCGGCTTCTTGCGCTTACAGCCTGCATGAAATCGACCGGTTCAGACAGTAGCCCATTTAAACAGTTAAAACCGGCGTGATTTCCCGTTTCTTTTTTTTTAGCTCCACCCAAAAAGCCTGCCGACTTTCTTTATACTCTTCATTAACAAGAAATATGGGCCGTAAATTATTCTCTGTAATTTCTACTTCATCACCACAGACGCTGCAATTAACCGTCGTTCCGACTTCAAGAGGCAAAGTATCCAGTATGGTAACAGTATGAGCGCAACCATAATTCGGACAACATACTTCCCATTTCAGTTCGAGTTTATTGGCATTTACTAAATCCAGTAAATACTCGAAAACAGTTTTTAGAGGTAAGCCCGTACATTTTTCCACATACGTTGGATAGAATCGTTTTACAGGATACATAGTCAATTCGTCAATTACCTTATCGATTAAACCTGAAACCGAAGCCATCAAGCTCCCACCCCCTTGTTCCGGTCTTTTATATTACATTATAACACGTTCTCGTATATAGTCGATAACAAATTCGGAAGCAGGCGTTGCAAAAAATATGCTATTGGTTGTCATGCCTACCCGCACGGTATGGGTAACACTTGCATCTTCCCCTATAGAAAAGCGTATGTAGCCGCCTTGGTTTTGCAAATACGGTTCCAGTACACCGTACAAGGGAGTGGCCCTCAAATCCCTATTTTCACTGCTCACACCCAGCCCCACCTTACCTAGCCCACTTAATACGCGCGCAGCAAAAGGCAGGTGCACGATTTCCACACCAAAAGCTTCCCGGCCCTCTAGCAACCTGGTACGAAGTATCTCTGTATCCTCATTTTCAAAAAAACAGTCAATCGCCGCTAATATTTTTATTACTGCCTTAGCCTGTTCAACAGTCGGCTCATCCAACAACAAATCTGGTTTTGCCGATGCATCAACCAAATTACCATTTAGGGCTTTCGCTATGCCCTCAATCCGGTTACCAGACTTTTCCCCTATTCTTTTTTGTTTGAGTGGTATTTTGATGAGTTGTCCTAAAGCCGCCGCTATTTGGGGCGCCGATTTATAGTCGGCTCGCACTTCAATATAACCGTTAGACTCATTTATAACAACAGTAGCCACAGCACTTCTCGGGTACACGGTTTTTATATCGTAGAAATTCCGAAATATAGGTGACTTATAAATAAACCGCAAAAAATACTCTCCTTCTTGTTCTCCTTTGGCTGCCCCAATCACTTCCGGCGTAGTGGTAATGTTTTGCGGAATCTTAATAGTATTAAATACATCAAAATTACAGTTTTCAGTCAGTATCTCAAATAAGTTGGATAATGTAAATCCATCCGCCGGGGTATACCAGGTGACTGACAACCGTCCGCCAAAAATTCTATTCCTACAATGTTCTAAGGCCGAATTTTGAAGCTCAGGGTTGTCTACCAATTGCCCCCATATCCTGACTGTTAATTCATCCAAGCTCCCGTCTTTGGTAACACTAAGTTTGGTGCATATCTCTTCCAACGTAGTTTTAGGCAAACGTACAATATCTTGCACCAAAACCAAATTTTGAACAGTCATCATCTCGTCTACCTCATCTATAGTTTTTACCTTAAAACATTCGTCATATTCAATTTTTTTCCTGTAATTTTTTTATAAGTTAACCAAATTTATCCATTAAGCCTTTCAATTCAATTGAAAAAGGCAAACCTTCTGCGCATTAAAGACTCTTTCATCGGAAATATTAGCTAATAAATCCATCCGGAGGTGCAACAAGTGCTAAACTGGTTGATGATGAAAATGCTCGATCCCATCAGTGATCAAGCTATGCTGAAAATGCTCACCGAAGACTATCCTGATAATCCGTTTTCTATGGTAACTGTAGCCGAAAAGCTTTCCCCCCGTGCAATGATGGAAGCTTGCATGAGGGCTGAGTCCGGCAAAGAGCTTACCCGCCCCCTGGGAAGTCCCATTGTCTTATCACCTTGGGACAGTATATTACTTAATCCCAGGCAACTATTCCATCTTCCTGCGGAAAACTACACCCAGATTACTACAAGCACAGTTATTGGAGCGACTGCCCCCACCCCCCTCCAACTTGACATTCCGATTATGATAACCGGAATGTCTTACGGCGGTTCGCTGAGTTTACCAATAAAAATTGCTTTAGCCAAAGCTTCCGCCTTGGCTGGAACCTCCACGAATACCGGCGAATCGGCTGTAACCCAGGAGGAACGTTCTGCCGCGAAATATTTAGTTGGACAATACCATAGGGGCGGCTTCCTAAGCGGTCCGGAACAACTCTGCTGCCTGGATGCTATTGAAATACAGCTAGGCCAAGGAGCTTGGGGCGGAGCCGTTGATGAACCCATGAATGGCGAGCAAATCGGCGACCATTTGGGTAAAGCCTGGCATTTGGAAAAAGGCCAAGATGCCACGATCTATTCCCGCATGCCGGGAAAAACAAATACCCAAGACTATATTAAAATGGTTAACACCATGAAGAGCCAGTATGATGTTCCCATAGGAATAAAAATAGCTGGAACCGATTATATTGAATATGAACTTGCCGTAATTGCCAAAACACAGGCCGACTATATAGTGGTCGATGGCTCTGAAGGCGGAACAGCCGCTGCTAACCCCACCCTCCAGGACAATGTTGGACTGCCGACACTGCATACCCTCGTTAGAACAGTAGATTGGTTGACAAAACATAATTTACGGGAACGGTTCAGTGTAATCACCACCGGCGGCTTAACCACCCCAGGGCATTTTCTGAAAGCCCTGGCACTAGGTGCCGACGCCGTATATATTGGCACCGTCGCTCTCATCGCCGCGCTCCATACCCAGATGCTCAAAGCCTTTCCTCAGGCGCCGCCGACACAATTAGCCCTATACACAGGAAAGCTGACCGACCAATTAGACATTGACTTGGCCGCCAAGCATTTAGTCAACTTCCTGAACTCGTGTAAAACGGAAATGCAGTTAGCGGTACAAGCCGTAGGTAAAACTGATATTAAAGAACTATCGCGCGAAGACCTCGTAACGGTAGACAAAACATTAGCGGAGTTCGCCCAAATACGCTATGCCGGAAGTCCTCGCGAAGATGAAAGTATGGCAATGCAAATTCAACCCGCAAACTACCATAACAAACAACTTCACCTCCATTAGAACTTCCAGGACCCTAATCAAAAAGGCGCTTATAGCACCGGAATATACGGGCTATAAGCGCCTTTTATTACCAATTACCCGTCCCCTTACGCAATAGACTTTCTGCCTTCTTTTCGGGCCATAATCACCAGGAACTTAAAGTTCCTTGGAACATAATTAATGTCTGTATTACCCCTTGAATCAATACCCCAAACAGCGTCCCAGTAACAAAGCCAATACCACCAGTAAGAGGCGTCCCGCCAATAACCACCGAGGCAATGGCGTCCATTTCCAGTCCCACCGCATGTAAGCCGTAACCTGATAACATATAAAAGCTAAACACAATTCCCGCAAGCGCCGAGCAACATCCGTTC
>JAGGAE010000067.1 GCA_017889725.1 Bacillota bacterium
TGTAATTGATAAGAATATTGAAGAGGCTATGAATTTTATTGCCCGCCATTTGCAACAGGGAGATGTAGTGGTGATGGTGTCAGGAGATCCCGGTTTTTATAGCTTGCTAACCAGGATTAGACGGTCCTATACAACGGAAAGGGTTCGAGTAATTCCCGGTATCAGTTCGCTGCAACTGGCTTTTGCCCGATTTGCGCTGCCTTGGCAGGATGCGCAGCTTGTCAGTTTGCATGGACGCTGTGAGGAGGAAGTTGATTTGACCTTTGAAATGAACAAAACGATGGGTTTTTTAACGGATAGTAGATATCGGCCGCAGGTGATTGCCCAGTTACTCATGGATAACGGCTGGCCGGCTGATGCTCAAGTGTACTTGGCAGAAAGATTGTCTTATGCTGATGAACAGCTGGCACAGTGCACATTGCAGGAGTTGTCCGTAAGAGATGTTTTTGCGCATGGGGTAATGGTGGTGGCAGGATGAGATATATTCCCGGTATAAAAGATGAAGAATTTATTAGAGGCAAAGTGCCCATGACCAAACGAGAAATTCGTTTATATCTCATGGCTCAAGCTAATTTTTCGGCGACAGCGACGGTACTGGATATTGGTGCGGGAACAGGCTCGATTTCGATAGAAGCGGCGTTAGCCGCCCCTCTGGGCAAAGTATATGCCGTAGAAAAAGAAATTGAGGGAATTGAATTAATTAAAACGAATGCAGCGAAGTTTGGAGTGACAAATCTTACGCCTGTTTTGGGTATGGCGCCGGAAGCACTTTGTGGCTTGCCTTCTGCAGATGTAATTTTTGTAGGAGGCAGCGGTGGTAAGCTCAACGACATTTTAAGTGCGGCCTATGACCTGCTAAATCCGCAAGGAAAGATAATTTGTACGGCGGTTACAGTGGAAACGTTACAACAGGCCTTGGTCTGGTCGGATACCATGCCGGTAGAAGTGGATGCGTGCAATCTGCAGGTAACCAGATTGAAAAAGGCTGGGCGGTATCATATGTTTGAGGCATTAAACCCTATATCTATAATTAGCTTTATCCAAAAGAGATAACGGAGGTTTCGGTATGGATATCACTTTTGTCGGAGCAGGACCCGGAGATCCTGAACTGATAACAATAAAAGGCCAAAAGTGTTTACAAGCGGCTGATATAATCATTTATGCAGGCTCATTAGTGAATCCGGCTTTATTGGAATTGGCGAAACCCGAGACCGAGATTTACAACAGTGCCAGTATGACCTTGGAGGAAGTTATCCGGGTTATGGCTGAAGGGGTAGCGGCAGGTAAACAGATAGTAAGATTACATACGGGTGATCCAAGTATTTACGGTGCGATTAAAGAGCAAATGGACGAATTGGATAAGCTTGGTATTTCCTATGAAGTCATACCCGGTGTCAGCTCTTTTTTGGCGACAGCTGCTGCGCTACATACTGAGTATACGCTGCCGGATGTTTCGCAAACCGTAATTATTACCCGGGCCGAAGGGCGAACGCCGATGCCTTCTAAAGAAAAGCTGAGTAGGTTGGCTGCGCATCAAGCCACGATGTGCATTTTTTTGAGCATTAGTATGTTGGATAAGGTAGTAAAGGAGCTTTTGGATGGCGGCTACACGCTGGAAACCCCGATTGCCATTGTTCAAAAAGCTTCCTGGCCGGAACAGCGGATTTTTAAGGGAACGTTAGCGACCATATGTGAAATTATGAAGGACGAGGGTGTAGAGCGTACTGCTATGATTGTAGTTGGTAAGGTTCTACATAGTGAGTATTCACTATCCAGGTTGTATTCGGCGGATTTTGCCCATATGTTTCGTGAGGCTGCAAGCGATTAACTTGTTTCTATATAGAGAAGATTAGATTTTGTGAACAATATAGGAGTGGGTGTGTATGCAAAGAGGCAACGGAAGGGCGACCCAAGATAGTCCTCAAGACCAGAGCCATGTACTTGAAAGTGACCGTCATGGCCCGGGGACTCTCTGGGTGGTGGGAATCGGCCCTGGAAGTCTTGAAGATATGAGTTACAAGGCCCGTTTAGCAATAGAAGAATGTGATGTAGTCGTGGGCTATCATAAGTATCTTGAACTGGTAGGAAAACTAATTAAAAATAAAGAGATTATTGGAACCGGCATGATGCAGGAAGTGGCCCGCTGCCAGGCTGCGGTGCAGGTGGCTATGTCAGGCAAGAAGGTGGCGGTGGTCTCCAGTGGTGATCCCGGGATTTATGGAATGGCTGGTTTAGTATTGGAATTGACGCAAAAATACCCGCAAGACAAACGTCCTGAGGTTAGAGTAGTTCCGGGCATCAGTGCAGTGAGTGCTTCTGCAGCGATACTAGGTGCGCCATTAATGCATGATTTTGCGGTAATAAGTCTGAGCAATTTACTGACAGCGTGGGAAGTCATTCGTGCCAGAGTCGAAATGGCGGCAAAGGCTGATTTTGTCTTAGCTTTGTATAATCCTAAAAGCAAGCGGCGGACACAGGGAATCGAAGAAGTACGGGAAATTGTTTTGCAGTATCGTTCCGCCGACACTCCGGTAGGCATCGTCCATCATGCGACCCGAGAGGAAGAAAACCAGGTTTTATCTACTCTGAATGAATTTACGAAGGAACATATTGATATGTTTTCGCTGGTTATCATCGGCAATAGTCAGACATATATCAAAGACGGTAAAATGATAACCCCGAGAGGCTACGGTGTATGATTCTAGTGATTACCGGCACAGGTGACGGCCGCGAGTTAGTTCAGGAATTAACGGAAAAAGGTTACAAAATGATCGTGTCTGTTACTACAGAATACGGTAAAAGCTTAATTGAAGGAGACAATTGCGGCATTAATACTATGCCGTTAGATACGGACGGACTTGTTGCTCTTATCCGGCTTGATAATATACAGTGTATTGTCGATGCCAGTCATCCCTATGCGGTAAATGTCAGCCGCAATGCGATGGATGCTGCTCGCAAAGCAGGAATTGACTATATCCGGTATGATCGTCCGAGTGCTTTGTTACCTGCCTATGATAAGCTGTTTCTTGTTAACTCCTATGAAGAGGCGGCGGAAAAGGCCGGACAGTTAGGACACCATATATTTTTAACAACAGGCAGCCGGAATTTGAAGGTGTTTAAGCAGCACAATGCGCTTAGCGGACATCGGCTGACTGCCAGAGTGTTACCGCTGGTTAAAAGTATTGAGGAATGCTTAGCGGCGGGGTTTACTTCTAAAGATATAATCGCAGTGCAAGGCCCTTTTTCTCATGAGTTTAATAAAGCTATGTTTGCTGAGTATTCGGCAGAGGTAGTGGTGATGAAAAATAGCGGCAGTATTGGTGGAACAGATACCAAAGTAACGGCTGCCATGGAGTTGGGGCTTTCGATACTTGTTATTGACCGTCCGCAGTTGGATTACGGAAAAGTTGTACAGTCTTTTGCGGCTGTAATGGAATGTCTTCAGGAGGTAAGAGTAAGATGATGGATTTTATTAAAGATCCTATGACCATAGAAAACCGCAGTATGGAAATTATTGCGCCGTATTTATCAGGGCTAAACCTTTCCCCGACAGAGGTACGCGTGTATTCTCGGATGATCCATGCTTCTGGTGATCCTGATTATGCCAATTGGATACATATAGAACCTAATGCAATTGAAAAAGGGCGTACGGCACTAGAAAGCGGTAAAGACATTTTCTGCGATGTAGAGATGGTTCGTACCGGTATTAATAAAAGGAGATTAGCTGAGTATGGCGGCGAGGCACATTGTCTTATCAGTGCTCCTCATATTGCGGAAGAAGCGAAAAAGAGGGGGATTACCAGAGCCATGGCTTCTATGCGTGAGTTTGGTGAAAAGCTGGATGGTGCTATAGTAGCCATTGGTAATGCGCCGACTGCATTATTTGAAGTGTTGAAAATGATGGAAGAAACGGACATTCGTCCTGCGCTGATTGTCGGTGTTCCGGTAGGCTTTGTCGGCGCTAAAGAATCCAAGGATTTATTGATAGAGACTTCACCTGTCTCGTATATAAGTGTCGCAGGGCATAAGGGCGGCAGCTCCATTGCGGCTTCTGTTATTAATGCGCTGCTGTATCTATCAGGCCGTTAAATGCGAAGTTAGAATTTATAGCCATAAGTGGGGCAGTATGGAACTTGTTATAGGAGAAACGGGGGTGAATAGCATGAGGAAATTTGGGATTTTGATACTATGCTTACTCTTGGCATTTCTATTGCCCGGGTGTGGATCGAACAGTGCGCCCGGCAGTAATCAAGGCAGTATCTATATGACGATAACGGATGATGCCGGGCGTACTGTTGTGTTGCCGAAAAAACCGCAGAGAATTGTAGTGCTTTCTACCTCAGAATTGGAACTGCTATATGCTGTAGGGGGACAAGCGATTGGGCGCGCTAGTACTAAAGCGGAGACAATCCCTTTACCCGCGGTTAATTTACCGGAAGTGGGATTTGTATATAATGTGAATATGGAAAAATTATTGGCCTTACAGCCGGATTTGGTGATTGCCCATCAGGGCATGCATGAAAAGTTGATTCCTGTGCTAGAAAGCAGTAATATTCCGGTATTAGTAGTCAAAATGAAAAAGTATGAAGATATAGTAGCCAAGGCTACACTATTTGGGGAGATCAGCGGCAATACGGAAAAGGCAGAAGCCTTGATACACGATATCGAGGCTAAAATTAATGCTGTTCAGGTAAAACTGCCGCAAAAAGAAACCAAATTTGCTATTTTGCATGCTACTGCTAAAAATGTGACCGTAGAACTTGATAGCAGCGTAGCAGGCAGTACGGCTAAAATGCTTAACTTAAAAAATATTGCATCAGGTGACGCAACCTTGCAGAAAGACCTTGATGCTATCCCCTACAGCTTGGAAAAATTAGTGGCCGGCGATCCTGATGTGATATTTGTTGTAACAATGGGGCAGCCGGATGAAATTGAAAAAAGGATGAAGGCAGATGTTGAAAGTAATCCGGCTTGGAACGGGTTACGGGCGGTAAAAGAAAAACGAATGTATTTTCTGCCTTCTGAGCTGTTCTTGCTTAATCCGGGACTGCACATAGATGAATCAGCAGCCTATATGGCTAAACTGGTTTATCCAGAGGTATATGGCAATGTCCAATAGGTTAATCCGGCGTGTAGCTGTACTGGTGTTTTTTGCTTTGTTAGCGGTAGGCGGCCTGTGTACAAGCATGGCAAAAGGCAGTATTGATATACCGATGTATCAGATAGCCCAAGTGATAGTGAATCATAGTGCAGGCGATGTAAATACGCAGGTGCTCTGGAACATTAGACTGCCGCGCACGTTAGTGGGAGCTCTTGTCGGTATCAATCTGTCTTTGGCTGGTGCAATTCTGCAATCTGTCATGAAGAATCCTTTAGCAGACCCGCACATCATAGGTATTTCTTCCGGCGCCGGATTAGCCGGAGTGGTGATCCTCATCTTGTTTCCGCATATGGAGTATTTGATGACTCCGGTGGCCTTTTTAGGGGCTATGGGAGCCGCAGTACTTATTTACCTATTAGCATGGAAAGAGGGTATAAGACCGGTTCGGATGATTTTGGCCGGGGTTGCGGTTTCAGCGTTTTTGGGTGCAGGGATATCTGCCCTTATGGTATTTTACAGCGACAGGGTGCATGGTGCGCTGATGTGGATGGTGGGAGGATTATCCGCGAGAAGCTGGCTGCATCTTTTTATTATTTTTCCTTACACCGTCTTTGGCGGTTTTATAGCGTTGCTAGGCGCCAGACGCTTAAATATTCTTAGTCTCGGCGATGAGGTCGCGCGGGGATTAGGGTTAAAAGTAGAAATTACCCGCTTCCTTATGACGGCAGTGGCGGCTTTGCTTGCTGCCAGCGCGGTGAGTGTAGTAGGCCTTTTGGGGTTTGTCGGTTTGATTGTTCCCCATACCGCCAGGCTATTGATTGGTTCAGATTATCGATGGCTGCTGCCCGCCTCTGCGTTACTTGGGGCAGGAGTAGTCACTATGAGCGACACGTTGGCTAGATTGGTGTTCTCTCCGGTGGAAATACCGGTAGGCATTGTTATGGCTTTTTTAGGTGCGCCGTTTTTTCTGTATCTGTTAAGGAGGGAATAGGTGTTGCTGGAAGCAAAAAATATATCTTTGGGATTTGGAGAAAGTCTGGTTATTAAAGACCTTAGCTTCAAAGTGGAAAAGGGAAAGGTCATCTCAATTCTTGGTCCTAACGGTTCAGGAAAAAGCACAGTGTTAAAGGGG
>JAGGAE010000010.1 GCA_017889725.1 Bacillota bacterium
TCTTAGAATTTATTTGTTGGTTGCTGCGTTCATCTAATGAACACAGCCCGCACATCTGGCTTTTTTTTACCTACATTGTTTAGTTTTCAAGGAACACTTGGCTTGTTTCGCCGTTTGCGCCCCGCTTGAGGCGACTTATTTATGTTAACACTGCTCAGCAGTTTTGTCAACATGTTTTTTTCGGAAAGTTTACCACCGTTTATGGCGGCTTAATAATAATATTATACCTTAAATGTTTTGTCAAGCTTATCTTTGATTAATAATTCTTTTTACAAATAAATAGGCATTATGTACACTTAACTCATATATTAGGTTCCCTCTGCAAACAAATAGTCTAGCCCTAGTATGGCATGATGCTCGGATATTGATTCATAACTGTTAATGAAAATACGATTCTCCTAATCACAATAAAAAAGGGCCGCTTATCCGAAGAAAAGCAGCCCTTTTTATTTTAATCCCGTTGCGGACGCATATGAGGAAATAAGAGTACGTCTCTTATCGAGTAATTATCAGTTAACAGCATAACCAAACGGTCAATACCGATGCCTAAGCCACCTGTAGGCGGTAGTCCATATTCTAAGGCAGTAACAAAGTCTTCGTCCATCATATGGGCCTCATCATCACCTGAATTACGATCCTCCACCTGGGCTAGGAATCTTTGTTTCTGATCAATAGGATCGTTTAATTCAGAAAAACCATTACCTAGTTCTCGGCCATAAATAAAGAATTCGAACCGGTCAGTAATTTCCGGATTTTCTTTATTCCGCTTAGCCAACGGTGATATCTCGGTCGGATGACCGATAATAAAGGTTGGTTGTATTAAGTGTTTTTCTGCAACTTCTTCAAATACATTACTCAATATTTTGCCAATGCCATCTTTTTTCTCATACTTAACGTCTAGACTATCAGCTATAACCCGGGCTTCTTCGACGGTACTCGGATTAAAGTCAACACCAGAATATTTCTTTACAGCCTCAGTCATTGTCATTCTGGTCCAAGGTGGTTTGAAATCAATTTCTTGTCCCTGATAAGTTATCTTAGTCGTTCCAATTAACTCTTGGGCAACAGCAGCGCAAAGTTCTTCACTTAGCCTCATAATATCTTGATAGTCCGCATAGGCCTGATACAGCTCAACGGTTGTAAATTCAGGATTGTGTTTAATAGATATACCTTCATTACGGAAACAGCGATTAAGTTCATATACTTTCTCAAAGCCGCCAACAATAAGACGCTTTAAGTAAAGTTCCGGAGCAATACGCATATATAGGTTCATGTCCAAAGCATTGTGATGGGTAATAAACGGCCGAGCGGCCGCTCCTCCTGCAATGGGGTGGAGCATGGGAGTTTCCACTTCCAGAAAACCCTGATTCTCAAGATAGCGCCGTATAGATTGAATGATCTTGCTTCGTGAAATAAAAGTGTCACGAACTTCGGGATTGACAATGAGATCAAGATAGCGCTGCCGATAACGGGTTTCAATGTCTTTTAATCCATGCCATTTGTCCGGCAGTGGTCTAAGCGCTTTAGCCAATATTTGAAAACTGGTTACTTTAACGCTGATTTCTCCCCGGTTTGTACGAAATACGAGACCCTCAAGACCTATAATATCTCCTAAATCAATAAGGCCAAATTCCTCATAGGCGGTATCTCCCAAAACATCTTTACGGAAATATAACTGCACTTTTCCCGACATATCCATAATATGGGCAAAGCTAGCCTTGCCATGTCCGCGTATGGCCATAATCCGGCCTGCCAGCCGCACAGTTGACCCTTCAAGCGATTCAAATTGTTCGATCACATGTGCCGCGTGATGGGTAAAATCATATTTCCGGCCAAAAGGTTCTATCCCTCGCGCCTCAATGTCCGCCAGTTTTTCCCGACGTACTCGCATTAATTCGTTTATATCTTCCGTAGATATAGCAACTTCTTGGTCATGACTCTCTGTCATAGTTTTCTTATTCCCCCATGCGCCTTCAAACTAGATTTATCAGTTAGAGACCCTTAATATCCATTATTTCATACTTTAACGTGCCAGCCGGTACATGGACTTCTACAACACTGCCGACTTTTTGCCCCATTATGGCTTCACCTACAGGGGACTCATTAGATATTTTAAATTCAGTTGGATCAGCCTCAGCCGAACCAACAATAGTATATTCCAGGTCATCCCCAAATTCGAGATCTTTTAAAACAACAGTGGAGCCCAACGATACAACTTCAGCACTAATTTCATCTTCATCTATGAGTTTGGCGTTGCGCAGCATTTTTTCCAAGGTGAGTATCTCACCTTCGATAAAAGCCTGTTCATTTTTCGCGTCTTCATACTCCGAGTTTTCACTGATGTCTCCGAACTCAATTGCTTGTTTAATTCTTTCGGCAACTTCGCGGCGACGTACTGATTTCAGGTGGTCCAGTTTCTGTTCTATTTTCTTTAGACCTTCTGCAGTAAGAATAATTTGTTTTTCAGGCATTCTTTTGCTCCCCTTTTATCTATTATAATACGTCCATCTACTCGTAATATATTATTCTAGACTTAAATACTTGACGCAAGGACGGAATAAACAATATAAATAGTGTCAAGCGAACAACTTGACACTTTACTGTGCGGGAGCGCCGCCCCCCGCATTTAGGATTATTATAGGCATAAACCACCGGTTTGTCAATGTTTTCTAACAGATTACCTCCTTGCTTCCCACTCGTGCAGCGATATTTTTTTTGATTTTTTCGATTTCTTCATTGGTAACCGGACGATCAAAGCTACGAAATCCAGCCATCTTGAACCCATGTTTTTGGGCCAGACTTTCAATAGTTTGAATTTGTTTTACGGTAAGATCCCTTCCCAATGAAAAATTCTCGTACCGCTTTTCCAAGGCTAATATCATAGTCTCCGCCATACAAGCATAAGCGGTCTGGGGAGGAAATCCAAAATTAAGCTTGAAGTCTACATCGCCGGGTACTTCAACAATTCCCCCTTCAATGACTAAAACGTCGTCTCTCAGTTCACTAACTTGCTTTGATACATTTCTCGGTCTTGCCACGTCACAGACAATGGCACCCACTTTTAAGTCTTCCGGCTCGATTATTACATCTACGGCACTAGTTACCGCAATTATAATATCGGCTAATCTTAAAGCGGCTTTAGTATTAGCAGTTATTTTAACTGCTAATCCGGAACTGCGATAGATTTGCGCGGCAACTTTTTCCAGCTTCTTTTCATCCCGCGCTACCAAAGTAAGATACTTTACTTCATTCGACAGTATTTGAGCACAAGCGGCCCCAATTGACCCGGTTGCACCAAGAACTACAACATTAGCCCGTTCCATTTGCTTGCCAAGAAGCTTTGCCGCCTGACGAGTGCCTTCTAACGCAGTAGCAACTGTATAGCTATTACCCGAGGTTACCGCAATATTGAGGTTCTGTGATATGGTGACACCAGCATCGCCAACGACAGAAGTAAACGCTCCTAACCCGAGAATTTTAGCGCCAAGTTTCTCGGCCACTTTTCCGGCTTTTATTATTTTGTTTAAAACGTACGATTCGGGTAAATCCGTCATTTGCCGTGACGTTAAAGGGCACCCGACAAACCAACCCTGAACATGATTAAAGTCCGATGCTACACCACTGATGTCCGCTACCCTAAAAGGGGGAATATACCTCATAACTCCTTCCACGAGTCGGTCAGGCCAGTTTTTAGTGAAAGAAAATTTCCGACTAAAATCCTTTGCCGTTAGCGGATGGACCATAAATGCAAAGTTATCCATTTGTATGTATTCCCCCTTCAAATTACGATAGTTTTCGAATCTGTGGGCAAATTTGTATTTCATTCAACATAGAACTATACTCTTCGGGTGAAAGCTGTCGGCCCCCTCCTAAAGCTACTAAGACAGCCTCCATAATATTGGTGCCAAAGGTACGCCCGGCAATCGCCGGCGTAGTCGTTACTAAGGTCGATACCCCTCTTTCCCTCAGAAGGTTTACATCCTCACGAGTAACAGTATTGGTAATAATTAGTTTGCCGGTAAGTTTATCAGGCATATACCGCCTGATAAAATGAAAATCTCCCGCAATAACGTCCGCATCATAGAAATATTTTTCATAGCGAGGTTGGATTTGATTCTGACTTTCACCGGTAGGATAAAACATACGAATCGGCAATTTTGTTATTACCGGAGCAACCAGCCTGGCAATAGCCGCCAACGTGTCAAGAGAACGCACAGGAAAAGGTAAGCCCAATCCATATAGCAGATCGCCATATATGGTTTCCGCTCCGGCACCAGCCAAAGCCTCCGCTAAACCAAATCTGTCTACCGCACAAACGACAAGTACTTTTTGACCTTCGAAAGTATAACCTTGTTGTTTTAGATAAGTAACAACCTGCCGTTCTAACGTATTCTTTATCCCACTCCCGTCTACTACGGGAGTGACGCGGGCCGCCGCCGCTATTTTCGCAGACTCTCTGAATGTATATCGCTTTTTACCAGCATATATATATAGGTCTGTTCCGCCTAAGCCAAAAGCATCGACGCTTCCGTCTAAGCTGCGAATAATATTAATAGCCTTCTCTTTATCTCCATCGGTTCCTATACGTTCAATACTTATCAGCTGTCCGCCAAATTCCTGTTCCGCCTTGTGATCCCTAGTGGAGGAACCCAGGCTTATACTGACTACCCGTTTCATATCCGACCTCCTGACTATATATGTATCTGTCGAATAATTTCACGAATTTCTTTGCTATCTACACATTTATCCTCGTTAAGCGGCGACTCACCAATCACAATTCCTATAACTTCTTTGTCCAGCAGATTGGATACCATTTTGACTCGCATATCCGATCCAATTACAATTACGCTGTCATACGTCCGTAGCACGCTAACCAGCGTCATAACCGTATTAAACAACTCCAAGCCAGTCTTATTCTGAACAAACTCCCAGCGTTCTTTATCCGAGAGTAAAAAACAATAGTCCACGCCTTCTTTCTGAGCCATTTGTTCTAATTCCCTACAGTTTTGAATCGGAAACCCTACAAGAGCCAACCGCCCCCCTTTTCTTATTTCCCCTAAACTTTCCAACCGTGAAATAAAAGTCCGGTCAACGCCTGCTCTATTAGCTACTTCTTGCTGCGACATCCCCCGGACTCTCATATCTAGAATTTCTTCGATTTTTTGGATAATCTTTTGGTAATTGAGAATTTTTTCGCCAATATGCAGCAGCATAATGCATCGCTCCCACATAATAATATGTGCACAACTTCGTGTACATATACATATTTTAGCATTAATTTTTAGAAAATTCCAGCGTTTATAATCCAAATTATGGTTGAAAAGGAAATTTAATAATGATACGTTTGAGTATATCCAGCTTTAGCTGCGTATCATCGTGACGCATACCTTTTTTTAATCCTTCCAATACTCGAATACCATTATTCGTTGTCAGTCCCAGTTCATCAGTTAAGCGGCTCATTGCACTTCTTCTGGCATCAGTTAAAGACTGGCTGACGGATTTTCCAGCAGTAAGGTTCTCTATGAGCTTTCGGTTTAGATAAAACTGAGCCAAATGACTCATAGGATTGCCACAAGCTCCCGTGGAAGTCCGACCAATCATCTCCGGCATGGCAAAACGCATACTCCATTCGACCGATTGCTTTAGCTCTGCAGTCTCCTTCGCCATTTCCGTCTGCAAAGTTCGCGGCGTACACAGTCCATAGGTACGCAAGGCTCTGATCATCCCATGTTCCACCGTATGGGCCAATTCTTCACTAACTAAGCCCCCTAAATTGGCTTGTATGCTAACCTTCTTCCCTTCAAAAGTATTTCCGTATATAGTCACAGAAATATCTGTTGTATCTCGAAATTCAGTAAAGCCTCCATTCGGTATCCAGCCAGCGCCGGATACCGTCGGATACTCTTTTCTAAGGGCTTTTAGATTCATAGCTTCCATATCAGGAGAATAGATTTGCATCCCATACGTGCTCAAGCTATTCCATCTGGCATACCCCCGGCCTTCCAACACAGCCATAACAACAGACAATTCTTCTCCGTTCGGGCCGCAGGCCGGCTGTGACCAAATATGGAGCATCCGCGCAAATACACCTACAGGATAGAGTCCCGTCGTTTCTTCCCAGGCGCATATGAGAACATCTTGCCCCGGTTTAGCGGAAATTTTCTCTTCACCAACGGAAATTACCCCTGTTACTTGTCCTCCGTCCGCATGGGGCAATATACCGTTTGCTACCGGTAATACTAACATATTTTTTGCTCCTCTTCTATTGGCATAGGGCTTGTAAGATTTCAACAAATTCTTGTTCGCTTTCCGCCTGATTAAAGCGCAGCCTAATCTCCGCAGCATGCGGAAAGCCTTTTGTATACCAGGCTGCATGCCGTCGCATTTCCCGGATAGCGATGTATTCTCCTTTACAAGCAACAAGCATGGCTAAATGCCTTACTACAAAATCTATTCGTTGTCTCATAGAGGGCGCAGGTTCGAAACTTCCGGCGGTAAGATAATCCAACGTCTGGCGGAATATCCAGGGATTCCCTTGTGCCGCACGTCCTATCATTATCCCATCACATCCAGTCTCCAGCAGCATACGCTTGGCATCTACCGGTGTTCGGATGTCTCCGTTACCGATTACCGGTATGTCCACATTTTCCTTTACCGCGCGGATAATTTCCCAATCCGCCTGCCCGGAATAGAATTGTTCTCTGGTTCGGCCATGCACAGCGATCGCTGCCGCCCCGGCCTGTTCCGCAAGTTTAGCCATTTGCACGGCGTTTATACAATAGTCATCCCATCCCTTACGGATTTTTACAGTAACCGGAACGCGAACCGCCTCGGCTACGTTTTTAATGATATTATGAGCAAGCTCCAGATTCCGCATGAGGGCTGAGCCCTCCCCATTTTTGACTATCTTTGCGGCTGGACAGCCCATGTTAATGTCAATAATATCGGCTCCTATTTGCTCTACGATTTTAGCTGCTTCGGCCATACTCTCAGGTTCCGAGCCAAATATTTGGACCGCAATAGGCCGCTCACATTCTTCAATTTTAACTAGTTCCAGCGTATGACTATTTTTGTATATCAAACCTTTATCGCTTACCATCTCGGAATATACTAAACCGCAGCCCATCTCTTTGGCTAATACTCGAAAGGGCAAATCGGAAACGCCAGCCATAGGGGCAAGTATTATTGCCGGTTCTTGAATTGTTATTGCTCCAATCTGCATAAATTCACTCCTATGTATTCCTCATAATTATCAAAACTGATGTAGTTAAGGGACTTGGCTTTCCGCCAAGTCCCCTTGTACTCTACCCTTTTATACTAGCATTCCGTTCGTAGATGATTCTCAATCCTTCCAGGGTTAAGAAAGGCTCGACACTCCCAATAGTTTTGGATTCCTGACCAATGAGATTGGCCAATCCGCCTGTGGCCACTACGCAGGCGTCACTGCCAAGTTCTTCTCTCATGCGACGAACAATTTCATCTACCTGACCAACAAAGCCGAAGATGATGCCCGATTGCATACTGGCAATGGTATTTCGGCATATGACGCTACGAGGTTTAACCAGTTCAATACGCGGTAGTTTCGCCGCCCTTTGAAATAAGGCTTCCGTTGAAATGCCGATCCCAGGTGCTATAGCTCCGCCAAGATAATCCCCATTTCTATCAATTGCACAAAAGGTTGTCGCCGTTCCAAAGTCAACTATAATGATCGGCCCACCGTACTTTTCATAAGCGGCAATAGCGTTAACAATTCTGTCTGCGCCAACTTCCCGCGGGTTTTCATATTTTATTCGAATTCCAGTCTTTATTCCCGGTCCCACCACTAACGGCTCGACGTCAAAATAACGCTGCGCCATTCTTTGAAGCGGTACCATAAGCGGTGGTACTACCGACGATATAATTACGGCATGGATATCATTCATAGCCACCCCGCGATGTATAAACAGGCTGTTCATTAACACTCCGTACTCATCAGCTGTCTTTTGCCGGTCTGTCGATACCCTCCAGTGATGAAGTAATTTTTCTTGGTCATATATACCAAGTACAATATTAGAATTTCCTACATCGAATACAAGTAACATATTACAACCCTTTCTATTTACAGTTCCTAATTATAAGCCTTTTTTATACCTGATGGACACATCTCCGGCCATAACTTTTTCTATTGCCGCACCGGTATCTACCAGAAGTGCTCCATCCGCATCAATGTCTATCGCGCGTCCTGAAAACTCATGTCCCAAACCGAAGACATCCACTATATGTCCTAATGTTAACGACTGAATACGCCATTCGTCAAGTATTTGTGCAAAACCTTTACTCTTTGTGTCATTGTATAGTTTTTCAATTTCTGCCAACACTTCTTGTAATAATTCCAACCGCGATATGGGATGACCTGCGGCAATGAGTAAAGAAGTAGCGCTTTCCTTCAGTTCGGAAGGAAACTCTTCTTTTTCAATATTAACGTTGATTCCTATACCAATCACCACATAGTTTATACCATCAATTTGAGCCGACATTTCCGTTAGTATACCAACTAGTTTTTTGTCACCGCTGTCAATACCTGCTACTTTTTTTATTGCCTTGTTTACGGCAACCGCAGCTAACAATGTGCATTTAGGCGCATCCTGAAGGCGGAAATTTGGTCTCAATACCAACGAAAACCAAATTCCTTTTGCATAAGGTGAAAACCAATTACGCGTTAGCCTTCCACGTCCTCCTGCCTGGGTTTCAGCTACAACAATCTGACCTTCCGGACACCCCGCCTCCGCCAGTTGTTTTGCAATATCATTAGTGGAAACAGGAAATGCGGCCCGATAATGTATGTTACGTCCCAAGAACGAGGTAGTAAGACATGCCTCAATTTCCCCCGGCAGCATTAAATCTGGGGTTTGCCTTAGCCGATATCCTAAGCGTGGATGGGCTTCAATGTCATAGCCCTCACTCTTTAAAGCCTGCATATGCTTCCAAATTGCGGTTCTAGATACGGTAAGCCTACGGGATATTTCCTCGCCAGACAGATATTCCCCCGGCTGCTTACGAAACATTTCTACTATTTCGCTACGCATATTGCCTCCCAGCCTCTACATTTTCTCTTTCTTTGATATAAACCAAAAAACAGCCTTTCTCAGACGGAAAGGCTGTCATCATTCCTACCGTCTCAGTCAATACCTAATCCAAGCGGCTACAAATAATAATGTGTCGTTAATACCGGCTACAGTGCAGTTCGTCACGATACTTCCAGGCCTAATCACCGCTATCATAGCATGTTTTTCCAAGAGCGGCAAGATCATAAACAACATCCTCAATTTTTTTACTTTTTATAAAAATTGCCATGTTATAAAATAAAAGGCCTGTGATTTCTCACAAACCTCTTCAAGCAGACCTTTTAACCAAACGAACTCTGGGCAGTCGCACAGTCGATACCATTAGCGCGGCCAAAACCAGCATTACCATGGCTTGTAAAACTACCGGCATGGACTGGGCTAAATACGCCCATATAGCTAAGAGTGCGCCTGAACCAGGCAGCGGTAAACCTACATAATAAGTCTTGACTTGGAATTTGCTGAAAGTGAGAAGCCGCAATAAACCGCACACAGGAAACACCGCTGCCAGAATACAGCCATTCCACCCCAGTTGGGCAAAATCTAAAAAGTAAGCAACTACAGCCGGAGCAATGCCAAACGATATCAAGTCTGCCAGCAAATCTAAGTTTCGGGCAACACCCGAAATATTAAGCCGTCTGGCTATCTGCCCATCAACGCTGTCAACTAGTGCCGCTCCTAAAATGAACAACACGGCCAACCCGCTTAAGTGGAGAAAACCAGCCCCAATTGCCGCAAAACCGGCAACAAGGCCTATGACAGTGATAACATTCGGTACCCATCGACGCGGCACAGAATCACCTCTATTTTACTTTTGCTTCGACTTTATTATAAAACTTTACGGTATTAATAACAAAACGCTCATGGCGGCCTTCGCCGATTTTGTCTATTTCATCCCAGGCCTCAACCTCAAACACCAGTTTTTTCCCTTCGATCGCCACTAACTTAGCCACTGCCCTAACCGTCATTCCTATAGGTGTCGCTGCAAGATGAGAAACATCCACTTTGGTTCCGACAGTGCCTTCGTCATCTGCAAGATAACCACTAACAGCGGCGATCGCCGCCTGTTCCATTAAAGCAACCATCATAGGAGTGGCGAAAACCCGGGCTCCCTGATTGCCGAACTTATCCGCCGTATTTTCTTCAGTAACAGTTTCCGCCGCTTCACCGACGATACCTACCATTAAATTCGGGGCCATACGAGTTCATCCTCCCTCCGTCGAGTCACAAAAACGACCTTGGGGGTTGAACCTTCCGTTGAAGAAGTAGTCTCAGATGAAGAAGTATTCTCAGACTCCGAAGCTTCCTCATTTACACTTGGTTTTTCCAAACTGCCGGTTTCTAAAAGCAATGCCAGTTCTTGTCCTTCAAGCGTCTCACGTTCAAGCAGCGCATTGGCAATCAAATGCAATTTATCAATATTGTTTTTTAACATTTCCATGGTCTTAGTATATGCATCATCGATAAGGTGTCGAGCTTCTTTGTCAATCTGAGCTGCCACTTCTTCACTGTAGTTACGGTCACGCCCGATATCGCGTCCTAAAAATACTTGATCTTGGCGGCGACCAAAAGTAATAGGTCCTAGCGCATCACTCATACCCCACTCAGTAATCATCTTTCGTACTATTTCCGTAGCCCGTTCCAGATCGCTCTGAGCTCCAGTGCTTATTTCTTCGAGCACAAGCGCCTCAGCAACCCGCCCACCGAGCAACCCTTTAAGCTGATCTAAAAGCTGCGATCTAGTTGCATAAGAACGATCCTCTTTAGGCAGCATCATTGTATAACCACCGGCTCGACCGCGGGGAATAATTGATACTTTATGCACCGGATCAGTATGGGTAAGCATCATTCCTACCAAAGCATGGCCAGCTTCATGATAGGCAGTCAGCTTTTTCTCCTTGTCGCTGACAACCCTGCTCTTACGTTCCGGCCCGGCTATCACCCTCTCAATCGCTTCCTCCATTTCAGACATTCCTATCCGCTTTTTGCTTCGCCTAGCAGACAACAGCGCTGCTTCATTCACCAAATTGCTAAGATCAGCGCCAGTAAAGCCTGACGTGCGCCGCGACAAAACATCAATATCTACATCCTTATCCAGAGGCTTGTTACGAGTATGAACTTTAAGAATCTCGAAACGCCCCCTGACATCCGGTCGATCCACTACTATCTGCCGATCAAAGCGACCTGGCCGAAGCAGTGCCGGATCAAGGATATCCGGCCGGTTCGTAGCCGCAATAATAATAATCCCTTCATTGACGCCAAACCCATCCATTTCAACCAAAAGCTGATTTAAGGTTTGTTCCCGTTCATCATGTCCACCGCCAAGGCCAGCGCCCCGCTGACGGCCAACTGCGTCAATTTCATCTATAAACACTATACAAGGAGCCGTTTTCTTTGCCTGTTCAAACAAATCACGTACCCGCGATGCGCCTACACCCACAAACATCTCAACAAAATCAGAACCACTAATGCTAAAAAACGGTACCCCTGCTTCACCGGCTACTGCCCTTGCCAGCAGAGTTTTGCCCGTCCCCGGCGGTCCAAATAAGAGGACGCCCTTAGGTATCCGGGCCCCGAGATCATTAAATTTTTTCGGATGCTTAAGAAATTCGACAACTTCTTCTAATTCCTGTTTGGCTTCATCCGCACCGGCAACGTCACTGAAAGTAACTTTAATTTTTTCTTCGCTGTGCAATTTCGCCCGACTTTTACCGAACGACATAACCCGGTTGCCGCCACCCTGTGTTTGCTGCATGATAAAGAACCAGACCCCAATTAAAAGTAGCATGGGCAATACTGAGGAGAATATAGCTGTCCACCAAGGCGGCTGCTGCGGTAATTGAGCCTTAATATCAACATTTTTATCCCGTAAAAGGTTAATTAGCGTGGGATCGTTGGGTGCCACCGTAGTAAATTCCTGACCATCTTTCAGCGTCCCCTGAATCGAATTCTCGGTAATTGTCACCTTGTCAACCTTTTGTTCATCCACATCCCGCAAAAACTGAGTATAACTAACCTCATGAGTAGCTGTCTTATGGGATATAACGTAATCATAAGCGGATATGGCAATGATGGTAATTAATAAATAGACGCTCACATTGCGGAAAAATTTATTCAAACAGTAAACCTCCTCTCACTGGAGCTCACACATCAAAAATTGTGATTTCCATAGGTATATATTTTATCATAAGCTTAGAAACTTGACAATAATTCCTTGTTAAGGGTATATTGCCATTTATACATTATGCAACACTTATTCGCTATACGCCTCTGGTTTCAAAATGCCAATGAACGGTAGGTTGCGATATTTTTCTGCGTAATCCAGTCCGTACCCGACCACAAATTCGTCTGGAATATCAAATCCATTATAATCCACAGTAACAGCGGTCTTCCGTCTGGACGGTTTATTCAGCAATGTACAAATTCTTATACTGGACGGATTACGGGATTTCAGGTTTTCAACCAAGTACTGCAGCGTCAAGCCGCTATCAATAATATCTTCAACAATTAGTATATGCTTACCTTCCACACTTTCATCTAAATCTTTCAGTATTCTTACCACCCCGCTGGAAGTACTCGCCGCGCCATAACTTGAGACAGCCATGAAATCTAGCGCTACCGGTATTTCAATTGCCCTGGCAAGATCCCCCATGAAAATTACAGCGCCGCGCAATATGCCGATCATTAGAATCTCTTTCCCCTTAAAATCCTTGCTTATTTGGGACCCTAGTTCCTGAACTCGCTTTTCTAGCGCCGCTTTGCTTAATAACACTTCTTTAATATCCCCTGTCAATCGTTTCAACTCCCCTGTGATTTTATGGTAATTTGCAGAAACTCCCTCGTATCTTTATCTGGAAGAGTCCATGCCGCTTGGCGATAGACGCCTACGCTAATGATTCCTTGGCTGTCACATAAAATTGGAATACTATCCCTTTTTGACTGAGGCACTTTGGCGTCAATAAAAAAATCTTTTACCTTTTTACTGCCGTTCATACCAGCGGGTAAAAAGCGGTCCCCGTCCATCCTGGTTCGAACATAGAGCGGCGGCGTTATCTTTTCCCAATCGAAAACAACACAGTCAGATGTTTTGGGAAACTGGCTGCCCGCCAATTCCGCGACTATCTTAAGTCCAAGTTCCGAAACAACCGTAGTTTCCGAAAGGTTGATTTCGACCCCCGGCGCTATAATTCCTACCTTGCCAATATGATTTGGATGCTTCAGCACAATTTTTTCATATATTTTTTCGACAATTAGATTTCCCGGCAATTCTATAACTTTGCCAGTTTGACCGACCATCGCCAATTCTACCACTTTTTCCACATGAAAAAAAGTGATTTCTTTTAAGGAACCGCGTTTTTTTTCAATACTTTTGCGAATGAGCTCTCTTTTTAGCGCAATATGTAATGGGTTCAATTTATTACAGCATATTTCAATTTCTTCACTATGCTCCTTAGCCACCACCGTCCATGCCTTCTCAGCACAGTTGTCTATAAATTGCTGTGTATCGCCTAGCAAGCAAGCGGTCCGGCATAACCCCTCCGCCAAATTCGCATTAAATTTCTTTTTCAATAGCGGCATGAGTTCTAGTCGGACATAATTGCGCAGGTAGTCAGTCTTTAAGTTCGAACTATCCAACCGTGGCTTTAACTGTTGTTGGCGGCAAAAAACTTCGATATCCTGACGACTGATGTTTAAAAAAGGGCGGATAATCCCCTGGCTTATCGGTTTTATTCCGCCAAGGCCCACCGCTCCTGTGCCACGCAATAAATTAATAAGTACAGTTTCAGCCTGATCATCCCGATGGTGTCCAGTTGCAATTTTTGCCCCTCCCAGCGACTTTGCCACTTTTCTTAGGTACCTGTATCGCAAAAATCTGGCCGCCTCCTCGGGTGACCGCCCGCTTATTTCAATAAATTTAGGAACGTCGATGGCGGTCGCATAGAGCGGCAACCCTTCCATAGCACAATACTCTTTTACAAACTCGGCATCACCATCAGACTCTGCTCCCCGAAACATATGATTGACGTGGGCTACCGCCAATTCCAAGTGGTATTCCTCCGCTAAAAGTTTCATCACTCTTACAAGCGCAAGTGAATCCGGCCCCCCTGAACAAGCAACAACAATTTTGTCTCCAACAGCTAGCAGGTGGTTCCGCTCAATCCATTTCTTTACTTTTCCAAGCATAATATCTCGATTCTCCACTTATCTCGGCAATTTCAGCCGGTCGATGGTACTGTCTCACTCCTGTAGTCGATATTGCAAACTCTTCCTGAAATATTATACCATAGCATAGTCTTTCCTTACGCTCTTTTTTTAACCATAAAGAACTGTCTGCCGGGTTCTTCCGACAGACAGTTCTTTATTACGGTTCGGCGATTTTACCCACCAGTATCGTCATATCATCCTTTCGGTGGCCGCCGGTAAACTCCATTGCCTGCTGTAAAATTAGATCCGCCATTTTTTGCGGCTCCTGCACCATCATGCGGCGCAGGAAATTGACAATCCACAACTCTTTCTGCGGTCCACGGGAATTAGCATCAAGTATGTCTGCAATACCATCACTAACCATTACAATAATATCTCCCGGCGCCAGCGTCCAGGTAACCGGTTCAATTTCTATATGCTGCAAAATTCCCATGGGCAACGTCCCTGATTTTATTGCAACCACTTCACCAACCCGCTTAATAAAGCTGGGAGCCGCACCTACTTTAAGAAATTCTGCCTCACCAGCCCTGCCGTCAATGACCGCCAGATCAATGGTTGCAAAACTTTCCTCCGGCTGTTTAAGCAGTAATAAAGCATTTACCGTTTTAACCGCCACGTCAACCGAAAAATTCGCCGCCAGCATTTTGGTGATGTATTCCACCGCAAGCGAGCTTTTCCCCGCGGCGACCGGGCCACTCCCCATACCATCACTCAGTAGTAATGCTATTTTTCCTTTATCAAGCTGAGTCACCGTACAACAATCACCGCTTACCTGCCCCGGCTCTTTTGCCACCCCTGCAACACCAGTCACCACCTTAAAATGAGTCGCAAAACGAAGTGAAATGCGGCAATTTCTACCAAGTGCGGCGTTCCCACATCGCGACTCTAAAATCAGACGTTCTTTTAGCAAGGCCGTTGCAATCGGCAGCAAAGTATTGCAGCAATCCCGGTTGCCCTGGCAAGGTTTCTTATCCAACTCAAGATGAACGCGTCCGGCTATATATCCGGTTCTGGCGTTTTCGATTTCACAGCCAACAAAAGCCGCTTTTTCAACCAGTTTTGCAAGGATTTCACTTTGCGGAACAGCTTCTTTCTTTAATTCTTGAGCTACTCCGACCAGAATGTCTGCTAATGCTTGCATTTGGTCGGTCATGGCCCGCCGGGCATCCATTGTTTTCCGCTTCCAATAGGCTTGCTGACAATTTGTTTTAGCAACAGTTAAAATAAATTCGTTCAATTCCTGGGGTTTTACACATTTCTCTAGTAATCCTTGAGATAATTTTGCCCGTTTCAAGTCCCCTTGTTCCGTCAAGGTCAAGGCTTCCAGCAGTGCCTGATACGTACGGTAGAAGTTGGTATCCCAACACTCCGTCCTTCTCGTACAGGAGCCGCATAGCTGTTCCCCTAATGAACTGAGCAGCTTCGCATTCTCGCCTTGTTGCATTTGCGGGCTGACTGTGGCCGCTGCATCACTTGGAGATTCGGCTAAGCTACCGAATATAGCTCCCAGTTGTTTTAGTTTACTTATCGCCACTTCCACTTCCTGCTTATAGTCCTTCTTACCGCCAGTTTCACGCATCCGTTCGCCCCACGAATCCAACCGTTGAGTTGATACGAACAACACCCCAATTCCACCGATCAAGCCCTCCGGTAACACAGTAAAAAGGTCCTCCGTTCGACCAAAGCATAAGATAGCCACCGCAGTTCCCAGCAAAAAGCCTGCAAGTACTGCTATTTTTCCTATGGGACGAAACGCACCGGAAAACAATCCGGCGATCGCGTACAAGCTGACCGCCGTTATTCCCGAAGGGCTTGTCAAATCCAAAACCAGGCCCATCGCCGCACCTACCCCCGCCCCGAAACCAGCCCCACCAAACGCCGCCGCCATAATGATAAAACCTACTATTATATTTCGAAGGCTATAGCCAGTAATAGTGACGTTTCCCAACCCGGCGATAGTGACCGCCAGTAGGATGGTTAAGCAAGTTACCATGTCTCTAGTGACGGGCATTGTTTCGTCCCTTCGTACAACAAGGGATACTCCGGGTATAAAAAGATAAACCATAATTAACCCCATGGCTGCATTAAACCCGAACTGCAACCCATCATATAAAGGCGCATTCTTCCAAAGCGCCGCTATCATCTGACATATAAGTAAAAAACAAAAAGCCGCCAAGGGAACCCACCATCTGGACTTACTTCTTAGCTTGTCCAAAAACAAGAAATACAGCACAAGCGTAGCAAAATAGGCTCCACTCTCATAAAAACGTCCAGTCGACATTAACCCCACCACCACACCTAGTGCAATGATAACAGAGTTGCCCTTTATCTCTCTGGCAGCAGCAAGAAAAAATGCTATTCCAAACGAACCCAGTTCGCCCATAATTGACACCCGGCTTATTATAAAGGCAATAATCGTTAGCAATAACGGCTGGTTTTGACTAATTCTAACTAACCCATAATACACCGTCTTCCAAGATTTTAATCGTTTCGGTTTGAACGGCAACGGGTCAGCCGCCATAATAGTTTCCTCCGGCAAAGTAATCATTGTTCCTTTAGGCATGTTCTCCCCCCCGCAGCATGTTGTACTTGTATTTTACATAAACTTCCCTGCACGTCCTGTCTAAACAAGTCATTCACCTAATAAAAAAACCGACATAGTCGGCTAATAAATAACACAAAAAAAGAGCACCCCTTGGATGCTCTCGTTTGTACAGCTTAAGTTACTCTGCCCGCCGTGCGGCGCCACGTCCACCGCGTTTTGATTCGGTATTGCGTTTAAGATCAGTAAGACGCTCATCGCTGTCTTTGAGGAACTTGCTAAGCTTATCCTCAAAAGAAGCAGGAGGTGCGAACCGATGGGGGCGACGATTATCGTTGACAGGGGGCCTTTTGGTGCTTTGTTCTTGGAGTTGCTTAATAGATAGTCCGATTTTGCCGCGTTCATCGACAGATAGGACTTTCACCTTAACCTTGTCCTGTTCTTTTAGAAAATCTTTTACATCGCGGACATATACGTCAGCAACTTCTGAAATATGGATTAGACCTACTTTTCCTCCCGGCAGTTCGACGAATGCACCAAAGTTCGTGATGCCTGTCACAACCCCTTCCACCACACTGCCAACTTCAATGGACATACTAATCAAAATTCCTCCTTAAACTTGTTCTGCAAACATATTATACTCTTGCCGCGGAAAAGGTGTCAAGAAAGTCCACAACAAGAAATATCCAAACAACGTTAATTGCCCTCTGTCGAAATATAAGGCACTTCACCTGGTTTTACCATTCCTAGTTCATCCCTGGCGATTTTTTCTACATAAGTTTGGGTGGAAAGCCGTTCTTTTTCTTGGTTGAGCACCATGTTGGTCTGCTTTAATTCTTCGAGTTTGACTCTCGTAGCCTCAGTATCGCGTTTCACAGCGTTAAGTTCTAACTGCTGGCCCGCGAAAACATACACACAGTAGCCCAATATTACCAGCATCGCCATCCGGAACCACTTAATACGATATGACCGGCGCAACCTCATTTCTACACACCCCACACTTGTACGCTAGGTGTAATATTCTCCCCTTACAGAAACAATCCTCCTTTTTTACCGTACAAATCATTTGGTCTTTTCTTCCTCTTCAGGCTGTTTTTTAGTAAAAATACGCTTACCTAGAATGCCTAGCGGAGTAATAAGCCATTTTCCCAGCCACAACGCCGGTCCTATAACCAGATGAAACACCATCATCTTCAACATTTTCATTATCTTAATAGCTTTCAGCACCAACCATAATAACAACGCAGTTACCCGTCTACTGGCCAAACGATAATAGGCACCGCCTCCGCCCAACAAGCCTAGCAGCACATAAAAACGAAACTCGCCCCCATTACCGGCAAGGAGTGCTAAAAACACAAGTACCGTCGCCAACAGCCAATACACTAAATCAGTTACAGCTGTAGCGAACCACCGTGGTCGCAATATTCCCCGTACAACCCGGTAAAAATCAAATACGATACCCAACAACATCCCTGTTACCATCGTCAAAATAAAGGTTTGAAGCTGACCGTCCTCCCCCATTTGCCGACCCCCTTCGCTACCGCCAGCGCCAGCCACGGCAGCTTGTCACCATTTTCCGGGTTACTACGGTAAATAGCAACAACGTTATAGCTTCTATCCAGCATAACGCCATTTTCCAATGCTTAAGTCGTTCAAACCACACACCATATGGCGAAAGCGGCTCTGCCGTAAGATTATACCAGTAAAAAATGACCGTATCGACATATTCCGCCCCGTCCTCCGGGATATCTTTTTTAGCATCTATCGCTCCTGGGCCTTGATTATATGCCGCTAACGCCAACGATACATTTCCGTTATATTGTTTTACCAATTGGCTCAAATACGCAGTTCCAATATGAATATTAAGATCCGGGTCATAAAAGCAGCTAAAGCCGCATGCATTAGGATGTCTTCCTACACACGCTTTTATTTTCGCATTTACGTTTTCCCAAGTGTCCGGCATAATTTGCATAAGTCCTGCCGCTCCGGCTCTAGATAGTGCGCAGGGATTAAAGGAGCTTTCCGTTTGAATCACAGCAGCGACCACATAACTGTCAATCTCCTCCAGCATTGCGTACCTATTAATACTATCTGCATAAGGTATGTTCTCCGCCAACCTCCCCGAATTCACCACCGCCGCAAACTGCCAGCGAAGCATCCGCTGGCAGTACGTACATAGACCGGCTGCCAATGCATATGCAACGGATTCTACGATGATCAACACCACCAAGCCATACCATATTTTTATCATGCCGCTTCGCAAGTCGCCGCACCCCTATTTTAACAGCCGCTCCAGCAGACCTTTTTTCTGCCGGATATCATCATCATAGGTAATGGATTTAATTAAACCATCAATAGTAATGTTACCTTTTTCCAAGTTTAAATTTTTAATATTTAACCCCTCACCTTTAACAAGCAACATGCCTTGTTCCGTTTCCATAATAACTTCCCGCTCATCGTAACTGCCTAAATTATGTACACCTTCTACAAGTAACTCCTCACGATCAATAAGGTTTATTTGATGACGCCATTTGGGAGCTTTATCTTCCATCGGCATGCTTCTCCCTCCCCATTCATCTGCTTGTTGATACTTATGCCACACCCCATACAAATAGAACAAATAAGCAGCCGGAGTTACCGGCTGCCAAACTATTGCCACCTTTTTTCAATGGTCACATTCTTAAAATAATACGCTACAATGTCCTCCGGTTTTTTCCCTTGCTGCGCCAGTTTATTAGCCCCCCACTGCGACATGCCTACGCCGTGACCGAAGCCTTTCCCGGTGAACGCCACCATATTTCCCGTTACTTCTATTTTATCCAACAGCATCGACTTTAGTTTCGTGCTGTCGAGCGCAACACGAAAGTCCGGCGCAGACACCTGAACCGTTTTATTAATCACTAGCTGTACCGCTCGTCCTGAAGGCCCCTTTTGCCCGATTTCTACGCTATCAATCGAAGACACTTGTTGGCCCATCTTAGACAGAGCCGCAATAACTTCATCCTTGGTAAAGGTAGCCGTCCAGTTTTGCACATCCGCCGGAGCCAAATCATCTGGCGACGGAACTGACTGAATATAAGGCGGTTCCTCCTCCCGATAGTTCAGTCCCTCCTTAGCCATCGCAGTAATCCCGCCGGCTGAGGCATGGAACCATGTCTTTATGGGATGTCCCTGATACGTCGCCACCATACCGCGCGTCATCTCTACCGCTTTTCGAACATTATCATTGATTGCATTCGCATCGTAAGCCTGAAACTCCTTAATATCCGTAGAGGCTTCCGTCCCACGGCTCGGTACGCCTCCCTTGGCTTCGATGGCTTCCATTAAAAACGTCCGGGCAAGAATCGCCTGCGCCGCCAGAGCTTCCACCGGCCAATCGGTTTTCATCTCACCGGCTACCACTCCGGCAATGTACTCTTCCATCTTCATTTTCTTTTTCTCACCGGTTTTGTGCATATACACAGTAACATCCGGTTCCAGTATCATTTGGGACGGCTGTGGCTTCTGCTGCGGCTTTTGAAACCACGAACAACCGGCTGCAGCCAAGGAAACCATAAGCACAAAGATCAAACCTGCATACCATTTTTTACGCATACTCTTCCTCCCTCCTTACCTTTAGTATGGCAACAATTAACCCGTTCATACCCAAATAAAAAGCACTCTTCCTCTGCGAAAACGTTGTTCTTAAGTATTTTATTTATGCCGCTAGCAAAACGGCAGGAGTACCTTGCTAGATATTATAGGGTAACCTCTATACCTCCCTCAGCATATGTAACCCATCAAATATGCTGACGAAAAACAGCATCAAAACAACTTCTTTAATACATATTCCCCGGCCCAACCAGTGGTGCATTTTTCAAAAGCTTTTGTAGTTAATGCTCGAATGTGTAGCTGATAAAAAAAAACGGCAGTCCCTCTCTAAAAAAAGAGAACTACTGGTTATCTTTCGAATCGGATGTAATGCAACACTCATCTAACATAGGGGGGTATACAAAAGTTGGGACGGGCTGCTTCCGCAGTCCGTCCCAACTTTTGTTAAAAGAGATACCAAATCTGAGCGGTAATTAATTTCTTACTAGTTGCACCATCAAAGGATTTCAGTGGACTATAGGTTGCCGTCAAAATCATCCGTTGCGCAAGCGTAGTTTCCACTCCATAACTAATACCTTTCACATCGTTAGCACTGCCGCCGCCCGAAGCGGCGCTCCAATTATAACAGGTAGGCCAGGAATTCGGAGAAGCGTTAGCCATTATATCAAACCCTTTAGCAGCTTTTTCTACCTGAACCCATACTCCGGTCGAACCAGCTACAAACGGATTAGCCCCTTTATACTGTGCCTTTAAGAAATAAGCGTAAGGATTGCTTAAATTCGATGCTGCTTTCGCATCGGTACTGCGGTTAACGCCATACTCACCGGTCAGCGTAATTGCCGAAGTAGTCTTGTACTCGAAGCCAACCGCTGCTGAATTGTATGCAGCTTTTTCTTTATCGGCTAAATACGCCAGCGATATGTTAAAGTCTTTACTCAAATTATATTGCATATCTGCGGCTTTGTAGTTATATACTCCTTGGAAATTAATTGCATACAAATTAGCATTTACCGTTGAGTTTCCGAATGCCACATGACCGCCATCCATCATCGGCGTAGACAGTAGCGTACCTTTACCAAGGGTCGGGAAAAACCGTCCGACGCTAAGTTCCACTTGCCCAGCTTGATACGCCATAAACGCTTTTTTCACAATAATCGCGCCGCTGCCATCATCGTCGGATGCTAATTCATTCTGAAGACTGCCTTCGAAACGAGTCGTGCCGTCAAACTGGTTGGCAATGTTAACCCATATTTCATTACGGGTTCTAACCTTTGTCGGTGCTGCAGTACCAAAATAGCTACTATAAGTTTCCCCATTTTCATAACGGTACTTAAACCAGCCGTCAATCTTCAACGGTCCTACTTTATTTTCCAAGGCTGTGACCCTAACGCCGAGAGTCTGCAGCTCACCTGCGAATTCCTTCGCCAGTTTTTCAATCAGCGCCTTGTCTTCGGCATTGGCTTTTTCCTGTTTGCCAATCGCTTTAGCGACAATTTGCGCTATTTCATACCGGGTAAGTGTCTTGTCGCCTTGAAACAGACCGCTATTACCGTCAATTACCCCGTCTTTAGCCAGCTTGTTCACAGCGCCGTAGGCCCAATGGTTCGCCGGAACATCGCTGAAAGGATAGGCAGCCGCTGCAGCCACACTCGCAAAACAAAATATACCTAACATAATCAGTGCAATTATACTTTTTTTCATGAAATTCCCACCTTTTTCTTTTTTTCTCTTTTTTTCGCCAGTCGATAAGTAGAGAAAATACATCATTAAACAGCATAACGCCCAGTAGTCTTGAGTATTACCTCACTTAGTGGAATATCCCATGTTCCTTCCCCTAAAGTCGTTAATCCTCTTTTTCTTAC
The DNA here is from genome assembly GCA_017889725.1 of Bacillota bacterium. Classification (GTDB taxonomy): domain Bacteria; phylum Bacillota; class Negativicutes; order Sporomusales; family CTSoil-080; genus CTSoil-081. The sequence continues at coordinate 22,302 of JAGGAE010000010.1, forward strand.
CGGGTCTGTTACTATTTAACACCCCCCTTATACCTCTATCCTGTTGACTGCGCTAGCAAAATCCCCCTTTTTTTTGTTTATTACTTGAAAAACTACCACATCTTCATAATAATCTCAATTTTTCGACAAGTAAAATAACAAATTACTTCTTCTATAATAAGCTTATTCTTCTGAATATATTGATTTTTCTATTATCTACCACTATAATTAGTCTAGGCTTAGCTGGACTTTTTTCTTATTGGAGGCATCTATGTACGCCCGTCAATTAGACTACTTCATCTCCGTTGCCGAATGTTTAAATTTCACTCAAGCTGCCAAACACCATTTCATAACCCAAACAGCCATGAGCCAGCACATCCGGGCACTGGAAAGCAAGCTGGGCTTTGAACTGTTCGTTCGAAACAATCGCTCCGTCCAACTTACACCGGCCGGGCAGATATTTTTCCAGGAAACAAAACGCATGATTGCTATTTTCGATGAAGCCATTGAAAAAGCCCGTCACGCCGCCTCCGGGATTGCCGGTAACCTTCGTATAGGTTTTATAGACCTACCTAATAAGAAACGAGTTCTCCCCGCTTTAATACAAAAATTTCACCGCAAATATCCTAGTATTGCGCTATCCTTTAAAACCGGCAATGAAGAAGCTATACGGCACGATTTAGAACGGGGCTTGCTGGATATTGCCTTTACTACCTCTTTTAACCTTGCCGCCACGCCGCCGGGACTGGCTTATAAGCCGCTCTACCGTGACCCTATATGTGCGGTTGTTCACCGCGATCATCCCTTGGCTAGCAAAGTGAAAATCCCCCCCACCGCCTTAGCTAACGATCCCTTTATTGCCTTAGAAATGCGGGAATACCCCGACGCGTTGGAACGCATGATCCAATTTTGCGAAGAGAGAGGCTTTACTCCCAACATAGTCAGCCGGCATGAATACGCCGAAACAGTTCTGTTGATGGTAGAGGCGGGAATTGGCGTTGCTTTGCTTCCCCGCTTTCTCAAGCACTCTTCTAATAACAATCTTCGTTTTCTTGACTTGACTGGAAAACCGGACTATGTATCCTTCATTTTTACCTGGTCAACCAATTGCAATAACCCCGCTATCCCTCTTTTTCTCAAAGAAATGGATAGTTTCACCGAGGAAAAAGTACCGTCTACAAAAAAACAACCGAAATCGACAGTCGCGGGAAAAGTAATTTTGACTAACAGTTTAAATTGAACACAAAAAGAGCTCTCAAAATGAGCCTGCACAAACACTTACCTATAGTAAAAGGGGCTGTTTCCATTGGTTTTTACCAACGGAAACAGCCCCTTTTTACTACCATTTTCCTTTTTTCACGTGTCCTTCCAATTCCGCCTTAGAACGTTGTTTTATGACATACACTTCATTTTTTGCTTTTTCGAAAGCGCTCACACAAGGCGGGTCAAGATTGATGCCTATACCTTCCTGGGCAAGTTTTACAATCCGCTCGGCCAACGTAATCATTTCCATGTGAATATCATTGGTACGTTCGGAATCATAAACCTTTTGGGCCTCTTCCGAACTAAGTTCTACAAATTTGTCTTTCGGCACCCCGCATTTCGGACAAGTATCCGGAGCATCCGCTCCTTCATGAATATAGTTGCAAACGCTACATTTGAATAATTTTTTCATACCAAACGCCCTCCATTATTCTATTTGTGTCGAGATTATTTTTCTCTATTAATACTCATTCGCCGAAAGGTTAAAATTTCCTCCTTCTATTTTTTATATTTTATTTTTTATTATGCAAGCTTCTATAAAATTATAATACTCACACAGAATTTTTAAGCTCATTTGTCAAAATTCAAATCATTTTCAAATAAACATAGTCGATTCCTTATTAAGGATAAATCCAACATTAATACCCAAAAAGGTGGTGTAAGGGAGTATGTTTTCACTGATTAACACCCCTATGCTTAATGTATCTCAACAAAAAAGATTAAAAACCAGTCATGAACCCGCTCCAATAACACAACTGGTTGGCAATGAACCGGAAGCCGGGCAGGTAAAACCGTCAGGAGCAAATAACGGCGATTTTGTCGTAAATATTTCCCGGGAAACTCGCTCGCGGGAAACCCCTAAAAATACGCCGGCTCCTTCATCAGAAGGCAAGGAATTGCTAGGCGCTGCCGAAAAATCTTTAATGGATGTCTACTACCGTCTTCTCGTAGGCAAAGACTTAGCAACGCGCGCTTCCAAAACAAAAAATGTCAAAAAGCAACAGGTTATACAGAATCAATTAAATAAACTCAACGCTCAAATTAATAATATCGGCGCATCTGCGAAATACAAAAATATAAACTTATTTTGTAACGCTTCAACGGCAACCGGCGATGACCGGGATATTGTTAAAGCGTTAAAGACCTCCTGGCTGGAGTCGGCGGAGACCGTAATTCGGGAACGGTATGGCTTAACCGGTGACAACGCGAACATGGGAGTGGTTCTCGACGAAGGTCATGAGCCCTATTTAGCCGCAGTTATGTTTAATTATGACCCGCAGGGTAAAGCCATAGACCAAACCATGCACATTGCAGTTGAGAGCGCACTCCCTGCCAATCTTCCGAACGGCGGCGAAGGTCCCTACTACGATGATCGTACCATTACCCACGAAATGGTGCACGCCATCATGGGCCGCTCGATGAATTTCGCCTCCATGCCCATATGGTTTCAGGAAGGCGCGGCAGAATTTATTCATGGTGCCGACGACCGAGTAGTAGGTGATATGGCCTATCTGGGCGGAGGCATGAAGGCAGCAAATAAGCTCCAGGATGATCTTGGCGACGGGACGGACAAGAGTTGGGTAAGTAACAGCGAACATTATTCCGCAGGCTTTATGGCTGTCCGCTATTTACATCAAAAAATCAAGGAATCCGGGCATAGCGGCGGCATTAAAGACCTATTCGCCGAAATGAAGAACAACCCCACGATAACGTTTGATGAAGCACTTACGCGCGTTTCTCCCTATAAACACGGAGTCAAATCCTTCATGCGTGATTACGAGCACCGCGATCATGGCGCAAAGTTCATCCATGACCGGGATGTAAAGGGCGAATTTACGAACGTTATGCGGGGCGGCGATACCGGCGGTATAGGCGGAGCAAACGTGGATAACGGTCCTGTACGCACAGCTTCTTCCGTCATACCCGATATTAATCACGCTACCGATACCCCGCTTAAGAATTACAAACTGTCTTGGCCGACCTTTAAGCAAAATGCCCTGCGCAACATTCAACTGAACGCCGTCAAGGGCAAGCCGGTCTACTATAATATAACCAAACTGGATACGGAAGTGCTCGGTACTAAAGATGTCAACGTCCAAAAAGCAGCAGGCGACGCCATTGCCAGTTATGACAACGCAATAACCTATGTGATGAAAAAGCTCAGTCAGGTGGGAAAAGCAAAAAGAGACCTGCGTTCGGCCTCATCGCCACCAGCTACACCACCAGCTACATCACCGGCTCCGACTCATATACCGGACGCAACCCATGCAAAAAAAGCGGCAGCCATAGTAGCCACAAGGCTTCCACAAGTTAATCTTTCAGCACTATCCAGCGTCCAGCCATCCCGTGTTTTACAACTTTTATAAATTAACTTTTTCAAAAAATAAACGAGGTATTTAGGTCAAAGCCTAAATACCTCGTTTTAACTTTACCGGATTAACCTCCCAGTTGCGTGGTTAAACCATAGGATTCAAACAATTCCTTTATTTTTTCCTGGCGTTCCGGCGCAATGGGTTCCACATTTAGCAAATACTCTTTTCCCAGTTGTTCGTATTTTACCTTTCCGTATTCATGCACCGCCATGATATCTACCCGCTGCACAGATTTCAGCTGAGCTAAAAAGCCGGCAATTTCATTCAGCGTTTCTTCTGAATCGGTATAACCCGGTATTACCGGCACCCGGATAAAGATAGGCTTACCTATCGCCGACAGACGCTTCAAGTTTTCTAGAATAGGCTTATTGGAAACGCCGGTATGTTTTATATGATCCTCTTCATTTATGCCTTTTACATCATATAGCAGCAAATCAGCCTCTTCCAGTGCTTTAATACCGTCAGGACTAGTAACATAGCCGCAGGTATCAATCGCCGTATGAATATAGTTTTCCTTGCATTTTCGCACCAAGGCCAACGTAAATTCAGGGTACCACGTGGCTTCCCCGCCGCCTATGGTTACACCGCCGCCGGACGAACGGTAAAATAACTCGTCTTTTTTCAGCACGGCAAAAAGTTCATCAACGGTATAATATTCACCAAAGCACTCCAGCGCGCCCGTATAGCAAGCCTCTTTGCAGGCCAGACAATTGGTACACACGCTCCGGTCAACGGTAAGCACAGTATCAGGCTGCGTAGTAAGCGTAATCGCTCCTACCGGACACACCGGTACGCATCTGCCGCACCCATCACATTTTGCCGCCGAAACTTTAAGTTCCGGGTCAAACGCCTGCCCTTCCGGATTACAGCACCAAATGCACTTAAGCGGGCATCCCTTTAAGAATACAGTGGTTCGTATCCCAAAGCCGTCTACAAACGATCCATGTATGATATGAAATACCGGGGCTTTCAGTTTATCCATAATTCCTTCTCCTAAAATTAAACTTCTTCAAATTCCATCCGGGCAATAATATCATTTTGCACTTCCGGGCTCAATTCTACGTAGTAAGCGCTATAGGTAGCCACCCTGACAAGCAGGTCTTTATATTGTTCCGGATTGGCTTGCGCCGCTCTTAACATGTCATTGCTTACAAAGTTGAACTGAACCAGATTTCCGCCCGTCTCGCAGAACGTTCTAAGCAGTGAAACAAATTTGCGCATTTTTACATCGTCTTTAACCGCATCAGCGCCAAACCGCATGTTCAAAATCGAACCGTTGGTTAATTTAACTTGATCCAGTTTGGCCACGGACCGCATAGTAGTAGTCGGACCGGTTACATTACGTCCCTGATGTGGTGAAATACCGCCTTCGGACAATGGTTCGCGAGCTTTCCGTCCGTCCGGCAAAGCTCCAACGGACCATCCGAGAGGAATATTGCCTGTCATTGTGATACAAGCATTCGTGCTCTTAATTCCGGCAAAAGTCCGGTGTTTAACAGCAACATCACAAGCATAGGCCAGCGCCTCACGCGTAAGTAAATCCACATAGTCGTCATCATTACCAAACTTAGGCGCACTCTTAAGAATCTGCTGGACATCTTCCGCTCCCTCGAAATCTTTATCAAGAGCATCAATAAGCTGAGCCATAGTAATCTTTTTATCATCAAACACAGCCTTTTTAATAGCGGCCAGAGAGTCTCCCACATTCGGCGCGCCAATAAACGCAGTAGTATGGGTTGCGTACGGCGCAGTTCCACCACAATTGATATCCAACCCTTTTTCAATACAGCCCCGGTACAGCCCTGACTGAAGCGGATACGGCGTTTGAGCATACAAGGAAAGGTCAACGTTCTTATAAGCAAAGGCGACTTGCAGGCATGCTTCCACCTGCTTTTTATAGGCGTTCATTACCTCTTCAAACGAAGTAAACTTGCGGGGATCTCCAGTCTTAGGTCCGATTTGTTCACCACTTAGGCGGGAAGCACCGTTATTCAGTGCCAAATCTATCATCAATGGTAAGTTAAAAGATACGCCGCCAATATCATGGGATATAGCCGGAATCGTCGGGTTGTGACAACCGGTGGAAATATAGTCGCGTGCATGATCAATAGGTATACCATTGTACAAAAGAGACTGAATCGTAGTTTCGTCACTGACGAATTTCAGCTTGCCTCTTAAGTGTTTCGCGGTTTCGCAAGCTTTTATAACAAAAGATTCCGGCGAAAGCTTATTTACCCGTACAACAAGATCTTCCGCGTTTAGACCGATTTCCTTTTCTGCGTCTAAAAGCATATACGACATTTCATTAACAGCATCTTTACCGTCTTTCTTGACACCGCCTACCGTAATCCCCTGCATTACAGGATGGCCGGCCATAAACGTGGCCACAATGCCGCCGGCTACATTGATTACCGCATTCATTTTGATAAGCAAGAGGCACAACAATTCGTGCGCTTTCTCTCTGTTAATAGCGCCTTTTTCTACATCTTTCAGATAGAAGGGATTCAAATACTGATCGGCACGTCCCAGGCTCATGCCTGCGCCCCAGCCTTCAATCATCAGCATCATAAATATGAACCACGCGGCTTGAAGCGCTTCCTGGAAATTCCGTGCCGGTTTTGCCGGAACTTGTTTGCAGGCCTCCGCAATTCTTTCCAGTTCCTGCTTACGCGCAGCGTCTTTTTCTTTAGCAGCCATGTCCAAAGCCAGTTTGGCATAACGGTCGGCAAATATTCTGACCGCTTCAAAAGCAATTTTTATACCATGATAAAAGTGGTATTTATCAACATCTTTCAGCTCCGCAAGATTCACTTTGGCTAACTGCTCATCCACTTCTTTTTCTATTTCGTCAATACCTTGAGTAAGTATTCTCTCATAATCGACGGCTACGTGCGCGAAATGATGTCCATTCTCACTGAAGCCCATAGAGGTTGTTACAATATGATTTACCTTCTGCAGATGCTCAGGCACCGTTCCGATTAACTGATCATACAGCGCTCGTCCTTTCCAGTAGGGAAGGCATTCATTTAGTTTTTCTTTCTCTTCCTGGCTAAGCGGCATGTATCGATCCCATTCCCGGGTAGGAAAAGAGTCCATTTCATCTAACACCCACTGCCACTGCAGTTCCGGTAATAACGCGCCTCCACGCACCTTACTTGTGGGCCAGCCCACAATAAGCTCGCCGTCATCAATACGCACCGTCATTTTTTCCAGTATCTTTTTCAGCGCTTTAGCGCGGCGTATGGCAGGCGGCTGCCCTTCAGTTTCTTTATAGGACTCGGTCATAAGATAGGCTCTTTCCACACATATCTGGGGCGTAGTGACCATTTTTTCCCTTAACTTACGAATTCTCTCGTTTGCATTCATTCCAATCTCTCCTCAACATTTATTAATTACCCATACTCTGTATTCCTTGTCAGATACTCTCTACCGCGGCCGGCGGAAAAGTATCCATGCGAAATATAACAACAACGCCAACAAAAAGTCGTTCATCCGGCTTCTTGTTGGCGTTAGGGAACGCTAGCACCTATTAAGCTTGGGAACGCTTTTCTTTTATTTGTATGGAAATATAAACCAGGTTATGTTTATTTCTTAGCGAATAATTTAGGAGGATTCTGCCCTAAGGAGAATACGCACCCAACAAGGGCAACGACAACTACAATGTAAATAGACGCGTAGTAAAAACCTGTACTGTGGAGAGCATACGCCCCGGCAAATACACCGGCCGTACCGCCAAAGATTCCGATTCCCTGCGCTATGCCCCCTAATTTCCCGGTTATATGCTCCGGATAATTACGGGCGATAAACGCAATAGAAGGAGGGGTCAGGCACGCCGAGAAAAGCCCCGCCAAAATCAGACAACCCATTAAGAGCATATCATTACTAGCAACGAAGGGAAGTTTAATGCCTAAACTAAACACTGCTGTACCGACAAAACCAAGAAACACTACCGGTTTACTGCGTCCGCCAAACACTTTTTCGACCAACAAGCCACTCAACATCGCGCCCAGCATAAACGCTACGGAAAAGACGGTCATAAATTGTCCGGCTGTCATAGGGCCTTTGCCCAGTCCTACCGGAGAATCAATAGCCAGATATGCCGGTACTAAATCGTTGATTCCCTGGAATATCCATCCAGCCCAGGTAACACAAGCAATGGCCGCCCAGGTCGCAGGCATTTTCAAGGCCTGCACAAACTCATTCTCGCCACCTGCGTTTGATACGTCTTGCATAGTTTCCACAACCGGAGGCTTGGGTCCAACAAGAATGATGCCGGCCATAACAGCTGCGGCTACCGGCATAAGACTAAGCCATACCATGGTGGTTGCCCAGTCGCCGGTAGTTTGGAAAACCGCCGGAGCCAGCATAAAGCCAATCGCGATACCCAATCCCATAGCCATACCTTGAACGCCGGTTACAATACCGCGCTCATTGAGCGGGAACCACTGTGCCGCCACCCGGGCGGTAGAAGCCATAATCGGTCCGGTCCCGATACCGGCAATCACCCGGAGGAAATTGATTCCACCGAAACTTTTGCCCAAAGATGGCATTAACACTTCACTAATAATAATCAGAAGGAGACAGGTAATCCATACCCTTACAGCGCCAAACCGGTCCAAAAACCAGCCTCCCACCAGACAGGAAATACCTACAAATAAGTTAAACATTCCCATGGTGGCCCCTGTCGCTTCTCCCAAACTTATCCCCAGAGTTTTCGCAATAGGTCCCATTAACGGAGCCGGAGCAATCAAAGCCACTGCAGTTGACGCGGTAACAATGCACAAGGTAATAAAAACAAACCATCGAAACGCTGGATAAACCGTTTGTTTGCTCATGTGTTAGTTCCTCCTATTTTCGCCTTGACTAGCATTTTACCTGCTGCCAGAGACTCTTGTGCAAACAAGCGGGCTGCCAAGGCAGCCCGCCCCTAGACTCAATTAAAAGAGGTACCACACTTGGGCTGTAATTAATTTTTTGTTGGTTTGGCCGTCAAATGTCTTTAACGGATTATAGGTTGCCGTCAAAATCATTCGCTGCGCCAATGTGGTTTCAACGCCATAACTAAAGCCCTTCACATTATTGGCACTGCCGCCACCTGAGCCGGCACTCCAATTATAACAGGTAGGCCAAGACATTGGAGATGCGTTAGCCATAAGATCAAAACCGTCAGTAGCTTTTTCAAACTGAACCCACGCTCCGGTCGAACCGGTTACGAACGGGTTAGCCCCTTTATACTGCGCCTTTAAGAAATAAGCATAAGGCTTACTTAATCCTGATGCAGATTTTGCAAGGGTACTGCGATTAATGCCATACTCACCGGTCAGCGTAAGCTGCGGTGCAGCCTTATACTCGAAGCCAACAGCTGTCGAATTATAAAATTCTTTTTGTTTATCGGCTGAGTATGCCAGCGATATATTAAAATCTTTACTCAAATTATATTGCATATCTCCGGCTCTGTAGTTAACATCTTGACCCGCCATGTGAATCGCATACAGATTGACGTTTACTGCAGCATTACCGAACGCCACATGACCGCCATCCATCAGCGGCGTAGACATTAACATACCTTTGCCGAGAGTTGGGAAAAACCGTCCGACGCTGAGTTCCACTTGCCCAGCCTGATACGCCATAAACGCTTTTTTCACAATGATCGAGCCGCTGCCACCGTCGTCTGACGCGGTTTCATTCTGCAAACTGCCTTCGAAATGAGTCTTGCCGTCAAACTGGTTGGCAATGTTAACCCAGATTTCATCGCGGCTTCTAACCTTTGTCGGTGCTCCGGTAGTAAAATAGTGAGTATTATAGGTTTCCCCATTTTCATAACGGTACTTAAACCAGCCGTCAATCTTCAGTGGTCCTATTTTATTTTCTAATGCCGATACCCTAACGCCAAGATTCTGCAATTCGCTTGCAAATTCTTTGGCCAGTTGATCAATTAACGCTTTGTTTTCGGCGTCAGCTTTGTCTTCTTTTGCAATAGCTTTTGCTACAATTTGGGCAACCTCGTAGCGAGTCATGGTTTTATCCCCTTGGAACTTCTTGCCGTCGCCATCAACAATACCGGCTTTAACTAAACTGTTTATT
>JAGGAE010000068.1 GCA_017889725.1 Bacillota bacterium
CAAGTCGGCTAACGCCCATAATTTTATTATGGACATGCCTGATGGATATAGTACTCAAATTGGGGAACGCGGGGCAAAAATGTCCGGTGGACAAAGACAGCGGATTGCCATTGCCAGGGCGATACTTAAAAATCCCCGGGTGCTCATACTGGATGAGGCTACATCTGCTCTCGACTCTGAAAGCGAAGCCTTAGTGCAGGAAGCACTTGATAAGCTCATGGTTGGCCGGACCGCTTTTATTATTGCCCATAGGTTATCTACCGTTCAGCGGGCTGACAATATTGTGGTGATGGACAAAGGGCATATTGTCGAAACAGGCACTCATGCTGCATTGATTCAGGCAGGCGGTCTATACCATAAACTGTACCGGGCTCAGTTTGATTCCAAGGGCAAATCGCACCAGTGATATGTTTCGAAGATGAGGGATGCCTTATGAAGCTAATTTATAATATAGTAGCTGTAATCCTTGTAATACTCGCGATACCGAACGACTAAAACAGAGTTTTGGGTATTGGCCGGAGGAAATTTTTCAAGCGGTGGCCAATAGAGATTGTATTTGGCTCCACGCGGCGTCAGTGGGAGAGATTGTTGCTACGAGTCCCATTGTAAAAGAAATTCGCAGAGCTATGCCTGATATGCCGATTCTTATTTCCGTAGTTACAACCAACGGGTATGCTATGGCCAGAAGAATCATTCCGGAAGCGGACGGGATAATTTACTTTCCTCTCGATTTACCTTGGTTAGGGAAGCGGATAATTGGCAGAGTCAGACCAAGAGTGTTTTTGTTGGTAGAAACGGAATTATGGCCGAACTTCCTCTATGCTGCCCGTTCTTTTAAAATTCCGGTTTTAATGGTTAACGGCCGTATCAGTGATAAGAATGTCCACCGGTATAGGTACTTGAGCAGTATTCTACGGGATATGCTGGGGACTGTAACCCGGTTTTGCATGCAGTCGGAAATAGATTCCGACTATATCATACGTTTGGGGGCAGATTCCCAAAAGGTATACGTTACAGGAAATACTAAGTTTGATCAGACGTATACGGCGGTCAGCCAGGCCGAAAAGGACGCGTTGGCGATTAATCTCGGACTTGACGGGCACCGTCCTATTATAGTAGCCGGAAGTACCCATAAAGGGGAAGAGGCGCTATTATTTTCCGCCTTTACCCGGGTGAAAAATAAGTTTCCGAAGGCGGCACTTCTGATTGCTCCGCGAGATATTATGAGGGCGGAGGAATTGGTTGCATTAGCTGCAAAATATAACTTCCGGGCCATTCGCCGCACTCAAGCCGCTACGGGTGAAAGACGGCATGATACTGTTATTCTTGATACCATTGGTGAACTCGGGAAAATGTATAGTCTGGGTGAAATCATATATGTGGGGGGCAGCTTGGTACCGCTTGGCGGACATAATATCCTGGAACCGGCGGCACATGGAAAGCCTATATTAGTAGGACCTCATATGTACAATTTTAAAGACAGCTATGCTTTACTCAGCGGACGTCAAGCGTGTGCAAGTGTCCAAGACGTAACGGAGCTGGGGGATAAGCTGCTGGATTTACTGGAACATGATGATATACGGAAAAAAATGGGTGAGGAAGCTATGGCGGTTATTGCCGAAAATCGAGGCGCCGCCCAGAAAAGTGTGCAGCATCTTAGTGAAATTTTATCAGCGGATAGTTGCAAACGAAATTAGTGGTAGAGGCGGTAAAAATGTATGCGCCAGCGCGAAGCGTTGCAAGTTTATTTATACCAGGTGGTTTATGGCGAAAAACAAGGGGTTGTAGCCCAAATTGTCCGGTGGCTGCTTACATGCATGTCCTATATCTATGGTCTGGGTGTACGAACGAAGCTGGGGTTATATAAGTACGGCTTTTTAAAGCAGCACCGTTTGCCGTGCAGGGTAATCAGCCTGGGCAATATTACGGTAGGCGGGACGGGTAAAACCCCTACAGCTCAACTGTTGGCGGTTGCCATACGGGATATGGGCTATCGGGTAGTTATACTCAACAGAGGGTACAGGTCAAGTTGGCGTGGACAGATTGGTCTCGTCTCCGATGGTCGCCGATTATATATGTCGGTTAATGAGGCTGGGGATGAAGCTTACTTATTGGCCAAAAACCTGCCGGGAGTAGCCGTGGTAATTGGAAAGAACCGAACCATAACCGGAGACTACGCTGTGGCAAACCTAAATGCCGATGTCATTATTTTGGATGATGGCTATCAACATTGGCAACTGGCCCGTGATTTGGATATTGTACTCATTGATTCTATTAATGTATTTGGAAACAATTGCCTTTTACCGAGAGGAACGCTGCGGGAACCGCTTACCAACCTGAACCGGGCGGGAGCTTTCCTTTTAACAAAAGTGGATCAGGCTACAAGCGATGCCAAAGATACGATAAGAAATGCCTTGACGAAATATAATTCCGAAGCGCTGGTAGTGGAAAGTATTCATGACACCCAGTATTTTATTGAAGTTGAGGAATGGTATAAAGGTGTGAAACCGGAAAAGCTGGTTTTAGAGAATGTCCGGGATCGTAAAATCCTAGTATTTTCCGCTATCGGCAATCCGGTCTCCTTCGAGCAAACGATATGGGGTGTCGGTGGTGAGGTCGTTGCCACTGTGAGATTCCCTGATCATCATGATTATACAATGGTTGAGATGCAGGAGGTTATGCAAAAGGCTCTGGATAAAGAGGCTAATGCTCTTGTTACCACAGAAAAAGATGCAGTTAAAATTCCCTCCGAATTTATTCATTCCGACCGTCCCCTGCCCATCTATGTATCGATTATGGAAGTTCAAATTATCGATGGTCAGGAGCCATTGATGGATCTTATTAAGATAGTGGCGAATCAGGAGGAGTCCCAGTGAACATTCTTTGTGTAATACCGGCTCGTTACGCTTCAAGCCGTTTGCCAGGTAAGCCTTTAGTCATGTTGGCCGGCAAACCCATGATTCAGCATGTATATGAGCGCGCAAAAAAAGCGTTACGTCCCCAGGAAGTGTTGGTGGCGACGGACCATCCGTTGGTAAAGCAAGCGGTAGACGCATTTGGCGGGAAAGTAATGATGACTTCGCCGGAGCACGCTACCGGAACGGATCGCTTAGCTGAAGTGGCCGAACGCTATGATAAGGCAGACATTGTTATAAATGTCCAGGGTGATGAACCCATGATTGCGCCGGAGATAATTGACCAATTGGCGGCGGTATTTGATGACGCATCGCCGGATACGGTGATGGCAACATTAATGACCGGCATGGAAGAAGAGGAATGGAGTAATCCGGCAGCGGTTAAAGTTGTTACAGATTTAAACGGATTTGCCCTTTATTTTTCCCGGTCTTTGATCCCTTTTCCTCGTGTTAAGCACGAGGCGTTTGCAGTGTATAAACACATTGGCATCTATGCGTACCGCCGTGATTTTTTACTGCGCTACGCAAATTTGGCGTCTACTCCTTTGGAAAGGGCTGAGAGCCTTGAACAGCTTCGGGCTCTTGAGCATGGTTACAAGATCAAAGTCCTTAAAACGGATTTTCGGTCCATTGGTGTGGATACCCCGGAAGATGCCGAGTTAGTCAATAAGATTCTGATGAGAGAGGGAGGTCTACGGTAATGCATACTGTCACCGTACAAAACATTGCTATTGGCAACAAAAATCCACTGGTGTTAATTGCGGGACCCTGTGTTATTGAAAGTGCGGAAAGGACGCTCGCCATTGGCCGGGCGGTAAAAGATATTGCAGGCCGCCTGGGGATTCCTTATATTTTCAAAGCTTCCTACGACAAGGCAAACCGGTCGTCGTATCATTCATTTCGTGGGCCGGGACTTGATGAAGGATTAGCTATCTTAGCTAAGATAAAAAAAGAACTGAATGTGCCGGTAGTAAGTGACATTCACGGTGTTGAACAAGTGGAGAAAGCGGCGGGTACTTTGGATATACTTCAAATTCCGGCGTTTCTTTGCCGGCAGACTGATTTGGTGTACAGTGCCGCTCTAACGGGGAAAACGGTTAATGTAAAGAAGGGGCAATTTTTAGCGCCTAAAGATATGAGTAATGTCGTCCAGAAGATACGGGAGGCGGGTAATGAAAATATCCTGCTTACCGAACGGGGAGCAACTTTTGGCTATAACAACCTGGTTGTAGACATGCGGTCGCTGCCAATCATGAGGTCTTTGGGATGTCCGGTTGTTTTTGATGCCACGCATAGCGTTCAACTGCCGGGTGGAGCCGGGACTACTTCCAGCGGACAGCGGGAGTATGTGGAATATCTTACCAGGGCCGCAGTAGCGGTCGGTGTGGATGCGCTCTTCATGGAAGTGCATGATAATCCGCCAGAGGCGTTATCGGACGGCCCGAATATGCTTTATATTGAACAACTGGAACCCTTATTGAAAGATGTATTAGCCATTGATGCTATTGTCAGAAGATATAAATAAGGAGGTGGCTCCTATGATTATAGAGCAAGCAAAGCAAGTGCTGGACATAGAAGCGGATGCCATAAGGGCACTCATTCCTCGAATTAACGGACAATTTACCGAAGCGGTGCAAATGATCCTTTCCTGCCAAGGGCGGGTCATAGTGACAGGTATGGGGAAATCGGGGTTGGTGGGGAAAAAAATAGCGGCTTCCTTGGCCAGTACGGGAACGCCATCCTTTTTTTTGCATCCGGCTGAAGGTATACACGGCGACTTAGGTATGGTAACGGCAAAAGATGTTGTTATAGCGTTATCCTATAGTGGCGAAACGAATGAAGTCATTAGTATATTACCGGTGATTCGGCGAATCGGCGCTAAAATTATTAGCATGACAGGCCGTGAGCAGTCCACTTTAGCCAAAAATTCCGATATTTTCATAGATGTTGCTGTAGAAAAAGAAGCATGCCCCTTGGGCCTTGCTCCAACAGCAAGTACTACTGCTACCCTGGCAATGGGCGATGCTTTGGCAGTGGTTTTGCTGTCTGAACGGCGGTTTACCTGTGAAGATTTTGCGTTGTTTCATCCGGGAGGATCTCTTGGCCGAAAATTGTTACTGACTGTAGAGCATGTTATGCATTCCGGTCCGGATAATCCGGTTATCCAAATAGGCAGTACCGTAAAAGAAGCTTTATTTGTTATTACTGCTAAAGGTCTGGGAGCAACGTCGGTAATTGATGATAAAGGCGGTCTTTCAGGGCTTATTACCGACGGAGATATTCGCCGCAGCTTAGAGGCGGGGCTTGGATTTTTAAATATGCCGGTCGAAAAAGTTATGACTAAGACCCCGCGCACCATTACACAGGATAAGCTTGCGGCCCAGGCATTAAGCCTTATGGAAAAAAATAATCCTCGTCCAATCACTGTATTGCCGGTAGTGGATGAGGCAGGGAAATCCATTGGTATGATTCACCTTACTGACTTATTGCGTCAAGGAGTGGTATAATGGATTACGAACTCTTGGCGAAGCAAGTCAAATTGCTGGTTTTTGACGTCGATGGAGTCCTCACCGGAGGAGAACTATTAGTCGGCGCTGAGGGAGAAGTCATAAAAACCTTCCATACCCAGGATGGTTTGGGTATTGCCGCTGCTCACCGGGCGGGATTGAAAACCGCCATTATTACCGGCCGCACGAGCGAAATGGTTAAGCGGCGGGGGGAAGAACTTGCCATAGGCGATATCTATCAAGGTACGCGGGATAAAGTGAATGCTCTGAGCCTGCTTATAGAAAAACATGGTCTTAAAAATCAGGAAGTTGCCTATGTTGGTGATGATTTAAATGATTTGGCCGTTATGGAAATGGTCGGTCTCGCTTGCGCTGTGGCGAATGCTGTTTTCGAAGTGAAGGAAATCGCCCATTATATAGCCCGCAGCCGGGGCGGACATGGCGCAGTAAGGGAAATTATCGAGATGGTGCTTAAAGCCCAAGGGAAATGGCAAGCTGTTGTAGCTGGTTACCGGCGGCAGGAAGGACATAATACGGAACAATAAGCTGGGGGTTTGATGGTGGCAAATGCGTGGCAGTATTATATTTTAAAAGGCGTCAGTTATTTAATTTGCCAGTTACCTTATTCTTGGCTACTTGGAGCGGGCAGAGTGCTGGGCCGCTTCTATTACCGGCTGGCCGCCAAACAGCGGGAGCGGGCGCTAAAGCAGATTAAGGAATGCTTAGGATACTCATCCCAAGAGGCGGAAGCAATTATCCGGCGTTCTTTTATCCATATTGCGCAGGCTTTTATAGAAATATTTTATACTCCGGTGCTGACCAAGGAAAATATACACCGGTATATTGAAATTGAGAATAAGCATTATTTGGATAGTGTCACCCAGACTGGGAAAGGGGTAGCGGTGTTAACCGGCCACAT